>CAJXCW010000112.1 GCA_913051705.1 uncultured bacterium | reverse complement strand
TCTTTAGCGGGGTCGAGTTTCAACGCATCCCGCCTGTTTATTTTAATTACGCCTTCTTTATCAAACACCGCGCTATTTTCCCGGGCGATCTCCACGGCGCGCGGGTCTATATCTCCACCCGAAATGAGGTTTGCCGGGACAGGACGTATGTTTTTCAGGCCCTCCTCTTTAACGACATCCCACAGGGCCGGCTCATAATCCGGTAATTTTTCAAAACCATATTTGTCGCGCAGAATGCCCGGGGGGGAGTTGGAAGCATAGAGGTAGCTTTCACACAGCAGGGTTCCAGAGCCGCAGAATGGATCGTGAATCGGTATCCGGCGATCCCACCGTGCAGACTTTATGATGGCTGCAGCCAGGGTCTCCATCATCGGGGCGTCGACAGCATTCAGTCGGTACCCCCGGCGGTGCAAAGATCCGCCCGAGGTGTCGAGACTGATGGTAGCCCGGTTATTCCATATATGTAGATTGAGCCACAGATCAGGATGACGGGTATCGATGGATGGCCGATCGCCTGTCCGGTCACGAATATAATCGACGACGGCGTCTTTGAGGCGCAGGGCAGCGAATTTCGAATGCTTGATGTGGCTATCGGAAACAGTGGCGAAAACGGCAAAGGTTTGTGCTGGCGTGAGGAAGTCTTCCCAGGGGATTTCCGACGCGCGTTTATACAGGTATTTGTCCGAATGACAGTCGAAAAACAGCAACGGAGCCAGGATTCGATTGATGAGATGAGTCTGGTAATTAATATGGTATAAAACGCGGGGAACGGCGTTGAAATAGATGCCGCGGTGGGCAGGCTTGATACTCATGGCCCCGAGGGATTGAAGCTCGGCCTCGGCAAGATCTTTAATTTCATCGGCAACCTGGGCGAAGTAGCGGTTGTTTTTCTGGTATTCGTAGACCATGGGAATGGTGAGTTGGTGAGTTGGTGATGTGGTGAGGTTTACTTCACCAACTCACTAAATCACCACTTTCATGCAAGACAGGATAATATCCCGGGCCTTTAGCAGGTCTTGTCTTGATTTGTAGTATTCGAGTATGAAGTAGGGTGCGCGGACATAATCTTGCAGGCACTGGATGTAAGTCGGGTAGTCGAGAGTACCGGAGCCTGTGGGGCCGTAGTCGAACACCTCTCCGTTTTTTGAGAAGCTGGCGTCCTTGCCGTGGGCGATGACGGTGTGCGGACCGAGCATGCGTACTGCGCGTTCGAGGGGCGTTCGATCGGGGACGAAGTTGGCAGCGTCCAGGCACACGCGCAGGGCATCTGAACCGACATGGTCTCTGAGGCGCAGGAATGTTTCCGCACCACCCACACTGCCGGCTCGGGTGATTTCTACGGCTATATGGATGTCCTGTTGTTCCGCGGCGGAACAAATGGTCTTCATCGCTTCAACCAACCCCAGAAACAGCGCATCATCATTTACCTCAGGCACCTCAGGGTACCCTGACGGATGCCAGACCATAATGGGTTTTTCGTTGTCTCCGAATTTATCTTTGAGGGTGGCGGTCTGCTCCACACACGCGACGGCACGGACGATGTCTTCGGGGATCAGCCCATGAGGACCTATCAAATCGATGTGAAGGGTCATGGCGGCGAGCGCCAGGCCACCGAGGGCTTGATCAACCTCGTCAGGCGTCGGATCATTTGCGGTTGCAGTCTCGCCCATACCGAAAAAAAGTTGTACAGCGTCGAAGCCCAGGGAACGGCGTTCCTCCGCGGGGACGATAGTACCGGCCATGAGTCCTATTTTCATAGATAATGGAATCCTTTTTTAATCACAGGAAATCATATCATTCTAATTTGATGCACCATGATAGGTGGATGCAGACGGAATGTCAAGCGATGGTTACTTGATTCCTGGGATGGATGAGAATATATTCAACAAAAACAGATTAGTTTCCTCTTTCGGCGATTTTTCATTGGTCCGCTCATCTACCTGTCTGATTTCACCCGCTATCCTATTTCGCTCGGGTTGCACATAGCCCGGTACTTCAGCGCCGTGGAAGTATAGGCACCCGGCGCATTGTTTATACCGTATTTTGAGACAGAGAATAATCATGTCTAAACCGATTGAGTTAGGGACACGAAGAGAGTTGTTTGTTGATTACTTTTTGATTGAGAAGATGGAAAACACGGGGTTGAAGTTGCATCCGCCTCGGGTGGCGAATACAGCGATACGTATCGATAAACCGTGGGAAGGGGCGTTTAACGGAGGGTGTTGCGTGATTCAGGATGGCGGCCTGTTTCGGATGTATTATCGAGGGCTTAAGCCGAACGGGCTCGTGTATCTGTGTTATGCCGAAAGTACGGACGGTATTGAGTGGGCCAAGCCGAATCTGAGGTTGTTTGAGGTGATGGGCACACGGGATAATAATGTGATCGCCCCGGATACACCCAACTATGATCTTTTTCTGGATACGCGTCCGGGTATCCCTGATGAAGAACGATATAAAATGACCAGGTATTCGGTAGCAGGCAAACGACTTTCCCCTTATTTTGCCGGTTCAGGCGTTAAGATGGTCCACCTGTTTACATCGGGAGACGGTCTCCGTTTTGAGCCAGCAGGCGACGAGCCGATGTTAACGTGTGACTGGCCTAACGCCTTCGATTCGCACAATATCTTTTTCTGGTCCGAGGTAGAGCAGCAGTACGTATGTTATTTTCGGTATATGGACGATTATCGGACCATGGGTCGAATCACCTCGCCTGACCTCCGCATCTGGGCGGACCCCGAGTCGATGACCTACGGCGATACACCGCGTGAGGAGTTATATACCAATTCGACCATGCCGTACCCGCGAGCACCGCATATCTACCTGGCATTGCCCGCCCGGTTCATGCCGGGGCGCCGTGTGGTGACAGAGGCTCAACTCTCCGATATGAACGTGGCAACGGCCGGGGAGCATGTCTATTACGAAGATTGTTCGGAAGGCGTATTCATGACCACCCGAGCAGGTACGGCGGTCTATGATCGGACTTTTATGGAAGGGTATGTACGTCCGGGTATCGGACCAAACAACTGGGTGTCGCGCACCAACTATCCACTGCATGGACTTGTGCAGACAGGTAAGGACGAGTTGTCTTTTTATGTCAGCAGACATTATGCCCAACCAACGTGGCATATCCGGCGCTATGTCTTGCGCCTGGATGGGTTTTCTTCCATCAACGCGTCTTATGCCGGTGGATCCTGGACATCGCGTGTCTGTACCTTTTCAGGTTCTGCGCTGGAAATCAACTATGCCACAGGCGCTGCCGGCCATATCCGTGTGGGGCTCCAAGATCATTCCGGACAACCGCTGATCGGATATACTCTTGATGACTGCGATGAGATTATTGGTGACGAAACGGCCAGGCTGGTCACATGGCGTGGGCAGTCTGGTTTGGTTTCGATTAACGGTGAGCCGGTCAGATTGAAGTTTGAGATGAAAGATGCGGATGTGTATGGGATAAGGTTTAAGGACTAATATTACGCAGGGGGAATCAGGTGTGTAAATATAGGTTGTGTGGGCTGGTGAGTTTATTGATCATCCTGGGGTGTTCGAGGGAGGCACCCGTATTACTGGACGATCTTTCAAGTGAAGAAGAATCCTTGGTAAATGCAATACTGAAAGTGGAAGACGCGAGACCTCCGACGTCTAAAGGTTTACAGCCATTTTATGAAGGGTTATCGGCCGCTCATGCTGAGGTTCGACGTATTGCTGTGCGCGGACTGGGGCGATTGGAACAACCGGCTTTGGGTTCGGATATCGTCCTGGTCCTGACAGAAGACAAGACCCCCAGTGTACGGATAGAAGCGGCCAATGCCCTGGCCCAATCCGCGTACCGTGGGGACGTGACCATCGCCTATCCTGCCCTGTTGCAGGTGTTGAGTGTTGAGCTTGACTCCGAAGTACTCGGGGCGGTAGCTCAGGCACTGGGCCGATTGCCAATGCAGGGAGTGGATACGCTGAGCCGCGTCGAACAGGCGTTGCTGGCGGCGTCGGCAACGGATTCACCAGTTGCGCTGCTGGGTGTCGCACGCGGTTTCGAATCCTTCAGTCGGTTGCATCGAGAGCATGGCCTGACGGACCAGAGCGTCGCTCGACTGGAGGCGCTTACAGGGTATGGGCGCACCGCAACTAATGAAGATCAAGGAAAATCCGCTCATATTCGCCGCCTGGCAATAGCAACCCTAACTTCGTCCGGTAAAATGATCCCGTCCATTATATCGGACGCCCTTGACGATACAGACCACGAGGTGCGTCGCCTGGCCGTTCGAGGGATAGAACAATTAGACCTGAAAGTAGAACAGACCAGTTTTTTTGAGGGTGCCCGTAAGGACGCCCATTTTACCGTGCGCACAGAGGCTTTGCGGTTATACGGTCGGGCGTTGCAGAAAACAGCAGGCTGTGTGATTGTGTTGCAAATGGTCAATGATCCGAATCCGCAGGTGGCGCTATCGGCGATTGATCTACTCGGCGTTGGATGTGAAACAGGAGAATCACACGCCGCAATGATCAGCAAGCTTATGCAACTTGCGGAGAGTTTGCCGGACAGCAGTCCAAAGATCCCAACCTGGCACCAGCCGGCACACGCTTTGGTCGCACTCGCCGGCCTGTCGCCGGATCGTGCTAAGACAAAATTAAGCCGCTATGCTGAACACGGCATATGGCAGGTGAGGATGTATGCTGCCCGCGCTGCCGAGTCGTGCCGGGTTGTTTCGCTGCTCGAAGCTCTTGCGGCAGACCCCCATCCTAATGTGGCCGGTTCGTCGCTCAACGGATTGCACAGTGCCGTTGGTCATGCTGCGGATGACCAGTATATCGCCGCCTTAAAACGGGGCGACTATGCACTCCTACTTACCGCGGCACGGCGTCTGCAGGGCAGCAGCCATCCCGGAGCCTTGTCCGGTATTCTGGAAGCGTTTACCCGGATCAGCAGGGAACGTCGGGAGACTTCACGCAATCCTCGCCGGACGATGCTTGAGCGCATCGGAGAGTTGGGTGATGCTTCTATTACAGATGCTCTTCGTCCCTATTTACGGGATTTCGACCCTATTATCGCCGAACGCACAGCAGACATCATCACAGGGTGGACCGGTGACGAAACGCAGGCTGATACGAAACGTTTACCGACTGTGGCCGTGCCTGACGTGCAGGAACTACGCACATTCGAAGCAAGCCGTCCGGTGCTTGTTATGGAAGATGGCCGTGAGATCACGCTACGCCTTCTTCCTCTGGATGCGGCGACGAATGTCGCCCGATTTGTTCGTCTGGCAAAAAAAGGATATTATGACGGATTGACCTTTCATCGAGTCGTCCCGAATTTCGTCATTCAAGGCGGGAGTCCAGGCGCCAATGAATTTGTGGGGGATGGCCCTTTTACCCGAGATGAACTGACCAACCGTTCACATCTTCGGGGCACGATAGGTATCTCAACACGTGGGCGCGATACAGGCGATGCACAGATTTTTGTAAATCTGGTCGATAATATCCGTCTGGATCATAATTATACGATAATCGCTGACGTGGTAGAGGGGATGGATGCGGTGGACGGCCTGCTTGAGGGCGGGAGGATAGCCAGGGTACGGATTCCTTGATTTTGGATTTTGGATTGTACCCGGCGACACGAGAGGGGCGCAAAATATTGCGAAATTAAGGTCCTGTTATCCAGACGTACGTATTTCATATTTCGTATTATTTTTTAGGAATGGAGCCGATTATGTTCCGCGAAGTTCATGTCGCTGCTATCTCATTTAAACCGAAGAAATTGGATTTGGCCTCGAATGCGAATCGTTTGGAGACTATGTTCCGGGAAGCGGCTTCCGGTGGTGCACAGTTGGCAGTTGGTCCGGAAGGCGTTCTGGAAGGATATGTGGTGAATGAGATTATCGACGGAGGGATTGCACCGGAGCGGATGAATGATGTGACGCTTACGATGAAAAGCAAAATGATTCGTCGATTTCGAGACCTGGCGAAAGAGTTGAAGATGTGTCTGGTCTTTGGTCTGGCGGAACGAATCGGTGATGACGTGTATAACTGTGCCGTTTTTCTGGATCAGAAAGGGCGGCTTCGCGGCAAATACCACAAAATGCAGCTTGCTGAAGGGTACCATACATCCTGGTGGTGGAACCGGCTAGGCAATCACATTAGAGCCTTCGATACCCCCTTCGGGAGAGCGGGGATGCTGATCTGCAACGACCGATGGAATCCGGAGATTGCGCGTATTCAGGTATTAGATGGTGCGCAATATTTGATTATCCCGTCTTTTGGCGACCGTTCACGGGCTCAGGATAAAGCAGTCCTGATGCGTGCCCGTGAAAATGGTGTACCCGTTGTCGAGGCAAATGTGGGTGTAACGCTCATCATCAGTCAGGGAGAAGTCGTGGCTGTATCGCGGAAGCAAACAGTCATTACCTGTGGCACGATCGCTATTCCTGCTTTGCCATCTACGATTAACAGGGATGTGCATGAAAAATCTTTCTTGAAATGGCGCGAAGAAGAAATGCCGACCCGGTACACGAGTCGAATGAAAAAATGCGAGACCGGTGGAGAAACAGTGAAAGTGAAGCACGATTCCAGGGGCAGACTGATAGAACGGTAGGGGTGGACCAATGGGTAATATCAATGTAGGATTCATCGGTGCGGGTCAGATTTCAGAGCTACATGCCCGTGGTTATGAGAACAATCCCACCGGCCGCCTGGTTGCTCTGGTTGACGCCAATCCGAAGGTTGCTGAGGAACGAGCAAACGAATACAACCTTTCTCGGTGGTATACGGACTACCATGAACTCCTTGCCGACCCCCACATCGAAGCCGTGGAGATTCTCCTGCCGCACCATCTGCATCTTGAGGTGACACTGGAAGCACTGGCCGCTGGCAAGCACGTTTCCCTACAGAAACCGATGGCCCTCACGCTGGATGAAGCCGATCGGATGATCGCTGCGGCCGACCGGGCGACGACTCTGTTTCGTGTATTTGAAAATTTCCGTGCGTATGAACCGTACAGGAGAGCAAAAGCGATGATGGAGGCTGGAGAAATTGGTGAGCCTCTGTCGATTCGCGTAAAAACGATCAGCGGTCGAGGCGTGGGCGGTTGGGTACAGCCCGAGGCGGCGAAAGCCTGGCGGCACGAGTCGAAGACCGGCGGCGGTCCGCCAGCTATCATCGACCATGGTTATCACCTGACCTCGATCGTGCTATTCTTTATGGGCCATGTAGAGCGAGTTCACGCTATGATCGATACCCGAGCTGCCGGGACGTCTGCCTATTCCGGTAATCCGGCTATGATTATATGGAAACACACGGCGGGAGAAAAATACGGCTCATGGGAGATCACACACGCCCCGGATTTGATGGTTCGTACCCATTTTTATCCCGGCGATGAGTGGGTGGAAGTCACCGGGAGCCGCGGCATCCTGTGGGTCATGCGTTGCTCGGGTGATCTGCTCGGCGAAGCGCCGGTGATTCTGCACAGGGATGGCGCCACACACCGGTATTACGACATGGAGACGCATTGGAGCGACAGCTTTATACGAGGCGCTCACGAATTCACACAATCGATTCAGGAAAGAACGCAACCTGATCTGGATGGTCCGGAGGCGCGGCATGCGCTGGCATTCAGTCTTGCCGCCATGCAAAGCGGCATGGAACGGCGAGAGGTGGAGATAGAGGGAATGTAAACGCCGATATTTCGCGATAAGAGCAATGACAAATAGTAGTGACCATATTCGGTGTGTAACGCAAAATGAGGGGTTATGGAAAACTATACTAAAGAGCGAATCGCGTTCCTTATGTTAGGAACATTAGGAATCATAGATGTTGTTGTCCTTTTATTGTACTCCAGTCCCTATCCCGATTTATTTTCTAAATATTCGATTCGCCATTTTAATTTTCTGGTGGCGCATATTGGTGTTGTCGGTTTCTTATTTCTACTTTTAGGGATCCCACGCATAATTAACGGACTGCTGAAGCGGGTTCACCAAATCTGGAACGAAACACATTATCTACGAATAATAGGCGTTATTTTATATATTGTAATCGGTGGCGTTATATTCAGTATACTCTCTCGCATTACCCATCCGTCTATTTTATGGATTTCAACAGCATTCTGGCTAAGCGCCTTTTCCTTGTGGTTTTTTCTCATATATCCTACAGAATCTCGATTAAAGGTATATTTTTTCTTTTCTTCTGTACTGCTTTCTCTGATGTGTGTAGAAAGTGGCTTCTTTATCTATAACAACGTAAGTTTGAATTGGAGGATAGAGCAACAGACGATGCTATCAAGTCCTGAAGTCCATGAGTATGAAGGACTTTTTGTTCCGGGATGGCCAGCAGGTTGGAATAAACCATTACCAGGACCAATTCCGGAAGGTGGATTATTTCTTCCTTCCCTTAATATTATCGTCCGCGGGAATACGATCCCTGTTAAGTTTATTACAAACTCTAAAGGATTTCGGAATGTCCGGGAATTTGCTTATGATGTTCCGTTACACATTTTCCGCATATTGTATATCGGTGATTCATTCGCTACTGGATTTAGAATTGGACAAGATAACCTGTCGGGGCGAATTATGGAGGAAGCCCTGAATGTCATACTGAGCCAGGACGAGTTAAAGTATACGCACGTTGAAGTATTGATAGTTAATATTGATGAGCCTGCAACAGGCTGGTTTTGGCTACAGGAGCATGGGTTTAAATATAATCCACGTCTGGTTGTGTTAGGATCATATATAGGGAATGATATATTTCAAACCTCGCTTGCCGTTGATGATCAAGGATTCTTGCACATCCAAGACGACCAGCCGAATTCTGCCATCGTTCTCAAGCAGGGTGGCTCTCGCGTAGGATTTACAACGCCTCCTTATAGTAGCCTGTATTTACCTGATGATGCTCAATTTATCACTGTGTCCCGAGGTTGGAGATTTCTGAGATATCATTCAAGGATTCTCGACTTATTATGTCAATCTTATATCAGTCAACGAATTACAAGGTTATTCTCTCTGCCTTATGAAAATATGATCATCAGTCTGTATCAAGACCACAAAAAAAATTATAGACTTCATATGTATGATCCTTTTCATGCTCTCGGGTTATACTATACACCGACGCCTGACATCATAGAGGAAGCATACGACCGATTTCATAGAGTTCTTCGAGGAATCCAGGTTGCCTGTCAGAACAATGAAACAGACTTATTGGTTGTTCTAATTTCCCCTGCCCAACAAGCTGCCGAGAAAGTATGGGAAACTACAATAAAACAATACTCTCTTCGTGCAGATCGTTTTGATCTGGACTCTCCAAATCGTAAAATAGTTCAGCAGTTTGAAGTAGATCGAATTCAATATCTTGATACTCTGCCTATACTTCGAGAAGCTGACCGTCAACGAAAAGATTGGTTGTATTTACATGGAGATGGGCATTGGAATGAGCGTGGAAACCAGATGGTGGGTCTGGCGATAGCCAAGTATATTGAGTTGCGGTATCTTAAGTAATCCAGGTTGTTAAGTACCTGGCATCTGCCAAGATGCCGGAACCCGAAAACATGGCGCATTAACAACGATCCCTCGGGGCACTCTACCGAGGCTTTACCTGCCTCTATACTCAATAGTCATCATGGTAATGTCGTAGACGGCGCCGCCAGCGCTGAAGGTCTGAACGTCCTGAATAATTCGGCTCACAAGTTGTTCAGGTTCGGTATCCTTCAATTGCATGAGATGCTCTTTCAAACGTGATACTGAAAAGAGTTCCTGTTTGGTATTAGAAGACTCGGTAATACCTTCAGTATATAGGACCATTTTATACCCGGGCTGCAATGTCGCAATACCCAGATCATATTCCACCTCCTCGAATAAACCCGGGCGGCCCCTTCAACCCGGAGCAACTTCCTGACGTGATTACCCGTTATTACGACCGGATCGGGATGGCCACCATTGCTGTATTCCAGATCGCCCGTATCCAGATTGATAATACCATACCAGACGGTGACGAACATGTTAGAGTCATTGTCTTGTAATAAAAGATGGTTTACCTGTTTAAGACATTCGTGCGGCGCCAGGCCGTCTCTGGCTGTCGCCCTCAACAACGTCCTACTTTTGGAATGGGTAATTAATGAAAAAATAATTCCAATAAACCATAATAAAATAAGATAACGTCTTATCATACCGGTACCCATCAAATATTAAAACCCTGATGTACTAAATAATGAAATACGAATTGCGGAGATGAGCTTCTATAGGAATCTGGTGTATAGTATACAAACTTGGGTAGGATATAGTACCCTGCAAGTAATAATTGCCAAGCCTTATAACACGGGTATACGAGGTGTTCATTTTGGATTATACCTCGTAGGCGGTGTGAAATTCATTGAGTTTCCAACACGTACTAAACACGCGATGAGTTCGCCCCTTGACAATTACAAAATGTGTCTATATATTGTAGATTATAGTTGATTATTATACGACATGTTGTAATTATTAGTTATGTTAAATAGACATCATAAATACTTCACGAGCGATGGAACATCATAGCTTGCGGCTCGTGCCAGTATTTTACAACCCGCAACCCGCCCTGATGTGGAACATCAGTCTATAAGAGGATGCATCTATGGCGATTAAAGACGGTCCCAAGCGTGATCAACTTCTCTCTCAATTGGATTTACTGAACACGCCCCAAGAGGCTTCAATCGGCCGGAAACCAGACGGCAAGACACCGTCCAAAGAATCTAAAGGTAACACGCCAACCAACGGCAACGGATCCACCAGCGGTGGCCCATCGGAAAAGTCCCGTTCTAAGAAATCACAAAACGGTCGTGCGGCCAACGGTAAGACCGACGCTCATTCCTATGATGAAAGCAAGGTCAAGACCCTTTCTTCCCTCGAACATATCCGGCTTCGGACCGGGATGTACATCGGTCGGCTTGGTGATGGTAGTGATCTTGACGATGGGATCTATATCCTCCTGAAAGAAGTGATCGACAATGCGGTCGATGAATTTATCATGGGATACGGCAAGCATGTTGACATCCGTATACAGGAAGATGGCCGAGTGAAGGTCCGTGATTATGGTCGTGGTATTCCGCTCGGTAAAATCGTTGAGTGTGTCTCGGTGATCAATACCGGCGCCAAATATAACGATGAGGTCTTCCAGTTCAGTGTCGGTTTGAATGGGGTGGGTACCAAGGCTGTCAATGCGCTGTCCTCAAAATTCAAAGTTGTAGCCTTTCGCTCGGGTAAATATGCATCTGCAACCTTCGAACAAGGACGGCTTATCGAGGAGAAAAAAGGTCAGGTCTCTGACGAGCCTGATGGGACCCTCGTTGAATTTCTTCCCGACACGGATATATTTGAAGAGTATGCCTTCAACGCGGACTATGTTGAACGCCGGATGTGGAACTACGCCTGTCTAAACAGCGGACTTAGTCTGGTATATAATAAGAAGCGTTTTGTGTCCAAGCATGGGTTGCTTGACTTTCTTAACGGGGAAGTGGGGGAGGCTGTCCTTTATGATCCCGCGTACTACAAAGGGCAACACTTGGAATTTTCATTTACCCACACCACCAACTACGGTGAGACCATCTTCTCCTTCGTAAACGGTCAGTATACCAGCGATGGCGGTACGCATCAGAGCGCTTTCCGGGAGGGGATCCTCAAAGGGGTCAACGAATTTTTCAAGAAAAACTACGGCGGGGTGGATGTGCGGGAATCGTTATCAGGGGCCATCGCGATCAAGCTGAAAGATCCCATGTTCGAATCCCAGACAAAGAACAAGCTGGGAAATACCGAAATACGAGGATGGATCGTCTCCGAAGTCCGCAGCGCCGTGGTGGATTTTCTTCATAAAAACAGTACCACTGCGAACAAAATTCAGGAAAAGATCAATCATAATGAGCGCCTTCGAAAAGAGCTCAATGCCGTGAAGAAGGAGGCCAAGTTCGCGGCCAAACGGATCGCCATAAAAATCCCGCATTTCAAAGATTGCAAATACCATCTCGATAACCGGAAGCACGGTTCTGATTCTACCATTTTTATAACGGAAGGCCCTTCCGCAGCCGGCTCTATGGTAACCGCAAGAGATCCACTGACTCAGGCGATCTTTGGTCTTAAAGGCGTGCCGTTAAATGTATTTTCTCGTACCAAAGCCGCGATATATAAAAATGAAGAACTTTATAATTTGATGATGGCGCTTGGCATCGAAGATGGCATCGATAATCTGCGATTCGACAAAGTTGTCATCGCGACGGACGCCGACTATGACGGCTATCATATCCGTAATCTGCTGCTGACCTATTTCCTGACCTACTTCGAAGAGGTGGTCCTCGCTGGCCATGTCTATATCCTTGAAACGCCGTTGTTTCGTGTGCGGAACACCAAAGAAACCCGGTACTGCTACAGCGAACGGGCGCGGGATGATGCTCTGAGGAAGATAAAAGGGGCCGAAGTGACACGGTTTAAAGGACTCGGAGAAATATCTCCCAAAGAATTCGGCCAGTTTATTGGCGAGGATATCAAACTGGTGAAAGTCAATGTCCGCTCCATTCACGGCATTGCCGAAACGCTCAGTTTTTACATGGGCAAGAATACCCCCGAACGCCGCGATTATATCATAGAGAATTTATTGGACGAAGTTTAGAAAACGACGAAGCTACGAAGCTACGAAACGACGAATTAACTTGTAGACTTACCGAATTTGTTGATTCGTAGCATCGAGGAGTCCCCATGGCCTACGCAGATACCTTGTTTGATGATTATTATCTCAAATATGCATCGTATTTTATTAAAGATCGGGCGATTCCCGAGATCACTGATGGACTCAAACCCGTACAGCGGCGTATTCTGCAGACGCTGTTTGAACTTGACGACGGTAAATACCATAAGGTCGCCAATGTGGTGGGCCAGACTATGCGGTTTCATCCGCACGGAGATCAGTCTATTTTCGGGTCGCTGGTCAATTTGGCCAACAAAGACCTGTTCATAGACAAGCAGGGTAATTACGGGTCCATTCTAACCGGTGATCAGGCCTCTGCCGCACGGTATATCGAGTGCCGATTGACGCCCCTGGCCAAAGAGACACTGCATAATCCTCAGATTACCGAATACATCGATTCCTACGATGGCCGGAACAAAGAGCCCGTGGCCTTTCCTGCCAAGATACCGGTGCTTCTCTCCATGGGCGCCGAAGGAATAGCCTCAAGTATGGCGACCCGTATTCTGCCCCACAACCTGATCGAACTGATGGAAGCTCAGATTGCCTGCCTGAAGGGGGAACCCTTCCTTGTTTTGCCGGATTTTCCTACCGGCGGCTCCGTGGATGTGTCGGAATACAATGACGGTAATGGTAAAGTCATCGTGCGGGCGAAACTCGATATCAGAGATCCCAAACGGATTGTGGTTCGTGAGCTTCCCTTTGGATCTACAACAGAAAGTTTAATTAACTCAATGGCGGCGGCGGCTAAAAAGAACAAACTCAAAATCGCCGGCATCTCGGACTACACCGCCGATGAGGTGGAAATAGAAATCCGGCTGGCGCGCGGCATTCAAGCCGAAGATACGATAGACGCCTTGTACGCTTTCACTGATTGTGAATCCTCGATCTCTACCAATGTGCTGGTGATCCGTGACCGACATCCTTGTATTCTGCCGGTTACAGAGGTTATTAAACACAACGCGAATCACCTTCTGGAGGTTTTAGAGGCCGAACTGAAAGTTGAAGAGAAACAGCTTCGCAAACGGCTCCACGCAAAATCCCTCGAACAGCTTTTTATTGAAGAGCGGATCTATAAGCATATTGAAGAGGTGAAAGATCAGAAACTGATAAACGATGCGGTGCGTCAGGGGTTCAAACCCTTTGAAACCAAAGTAAAAGAACTCACGGACGACGACATCGAAAACCTGCTCAAAGTGCCCATTCGCCGTGTGTCTTTGTATGATATCAACCGGGCGAATAAGGAGATGAAGCAGATCCGGTCACGCCTGAGGGAGATCAAGGAGCATCTGGATAATCTGACATTTTACGCCACGACTTTTCTTGATAAACTCATAAAAAAATATCGGGAATTTTATCCCCGGCGTACGAAAATCACTTCTTTCAAACAGGTTGATGCCCGGGAGGTTGCGCAGCGAAACCTGTCTCTCAAATATGATAAGGATTCCGGATACCTTGGATATGGAATCAGCAATGGCAATACGCTCTTCAGTGTCTCACCCTATGACCGCGTGGTGGTCATCCGGAAATCTGGGGCGTATGCCCTGCATGACGGTGTAGAAAAACTCTTTGTAGACAAGGGCATGCTGTATTGCGACTTTGTCGAACCCGAACGAATCTTTACTGTCGTCTACCGGGATGAAAAGGGCTATCCGTGCGTCAAGCGATGTAAGCTTGAGAAGTTTGTCCTAAATCGGGGCTATGATCTCATTCCGGAAAGGTGCCGCATTCTGGGGCTGACTACCGATCCGAATCCGCAGGTGCATGTGACCTACAAACCGACCCCGCGCATGCGGGTATTGGAAGAAGAATTTGATGTCTCCATATATCCCGTACGTGGTAATCGCGCCAAGGGCATCAGACTGGCATCCAAAACACTCAAGAGTATCAAGATAATAAAAAAAGCGATACCCGAAGAAAATAAGGATCAGCCACCAGGCGATAGATAAGTTATACCTTGATATGAATCAAGTTTTTACAGGTACTTATGAGGATAGTAATCATAGAAGATACACAACGAGGTTTGAAAAAGGGAGACATCAATATATTAGCGAATAAATGGGCTTTAACTATCATTCGAACCTAACGTACGCTGAGCGGTCCTTCATGGGTAGTGGCGTAGGAACCTGCAAAGCATGGGAGCCAACAGCCTCCTGGGTATGTTACTCGTGGTAGCTATATAGATATCGAGCCATCCGTCGTTATCGTAATCTCCCCAGGCTATGCCTTCGTTTATACCGGACGGTGAGGGGCTGAACGCCGACGATGCATCTGAGAAAGTTGCGTTACCTTCGTTATAAAATACCCGGTAAGGTTGGTTATTTTTCGAGACAGTCAGGTCGTGCCACCCGTCATTGTCGTAATCGCCCCAGGCTAAACCGCTGATCTGGCCGCTATCTCCGACGCCTGCTGGCTGACACAGAATATTGTGTAAAGGCAGCGGGCTTGTCAGATACAGATATCACTCATTTCAAAGCAGATTCTATCGGACCAGTTTAAAATAGGTAGGGTGACCTCGCCCAGGGTTCCGGATCCATTATAAAACCGGCCTGCATCCCCCGATGAGCTTACCAACCTCTAAACACACCAGGACTACAACGTGCTTGGTCTTCTGGAGACCTTCAAATATATTGCCTTAAATTCCTCAAATCACTATTTGCCAGTCACTTCCCATCTATATCAGTAGGAAGGTCGGTCACATGCTTTGTGAACCGATCCAGCGACTGGGGATGTTAATACCGTTTAAAAAGGAGAACATACCATGAAGGTAAAAAACCTGATTAACCTGAGGAAACAAATCGGTCTCCTGTTTCTGATTCTGGCGTCGGCAGGCATTATCCCAGTCCAATCAGCCGAATCGGCCGAAGGAGAAGCACGGGCCGTTCTGGTGGAAGGTACGGGCACGTATACCCGGCCGATCTCGACAAAATCCAATATCGCACAGCAGTTTTTTGACCAGGGGCTTCGACTGACCTGGGGTTACTATTTTCCAGAGGCCATCGCCTCCCATCAGGAAGCCCTCAGATACGATCCCGGTCACCCGATGATTTACTGGGGTATGGCGCTTGCTATTGGACCAAATCCCAACAGCCGGTATGCAGGCATGCGGGATGATCCGCATGGCGAGGCCTGGAAGGCGATTACGCAGGCGGTTGAGCACATCAATCGGGCGAATGATACGGAGCGGGATTTTATCAACACCCTGTTTATCCGTTTCGACGCAAAAACGCATCCGGTCAGGTCGGACCGCGACCGGGCCTATCTGGATGCAGCTCGCGCCCTCTCCGAAAAATATTCGAACGACCCGGACGCCGCTGCCTTATTCGCGGATGCCTATATGGTCATCGGCAAATGGGACTACTGGGATAAAGAAGGAAGTCCGAGACCCGGGACCACACAGGTAGCCGCCGCACTGGAAAGTATCCTGAAGCTACGTCCGGACCATCCCGGCGCCAATCACCTGAACATTCACCTGCTGGAGGCTTCCTGGAATCCGGAACGTGCTCTGGTCTCCGCAGATCGGCTGGAAGCGCTCATGCCAATCGCCGGTCACATCGTTCATATGCCTGCGCACATTTATGTTCGTGTGGGGCAATACGACAAAGCCATTGCAATTAATGAACGTTCGCTTGAAGCCGATAAGAAATTCCTGGCCGCATGGGGCAATCATCCGTTTCCGAATATCGGGACCTACCCTCTTTCCGCCAGAATTCACGGGCCGCATGCGCAGGAGTTTATTCGCTACGCAGCAACCGTACAAGGCAATTATGCCCGCGCAATAGAGGCGGGTCGGCGCTCAGCC
>CAJXCW010000111.1 GCA_913051705.1 uncultured bacterium | reverse complement strand
CTCATCGCCATGCGGTGGTCGTCGTAGGTCTCTACTTCGCCAGCGTGGGGAGCCGCCGGATGAATGACCATATAATCCGGATATTCTTCCACCTGGACCCCAAGGCGTCGTAACTCGGTTACTGGTGCCGCAATGCGGTCTGTCTCTTTCCGCCGGACATGGCCGATCCCCCGAATGGTGACGGTGCTGTCGGCAAACGGCGCTATCGCAGCGAGGGTAGGTGCCGTGTCGGAAATCGACTCCATATCTATGTCAACGCCCCGGAGTTGTTGAGGGCCGACCACCTCAACATAATCGTCGCCCCAGGAAACGGTACATCCCATTTTTCCAAGAACATCTACAAAATGAATATCCCCCTGGACGCTATGCCGTCCCAGGCCGTTAATTCGAACACGTCCCCCGGTGATGGCTGCCGCAGCAAAGAAATAGGACGCAGCAGACGCATCCGGTTCCACCTCATAAGTTTGCGCCCGAAAAGACTGTCCTCCAGGCACATGAAGCCGCTGATAATCCTCATGAGTCATCGACACCCCGAATCGGTGTAATACGGAGGCCGTCAGATCGATATAGGGCGAAGACACCAGACGTCCTTCCACCTCGATATCAATCCCCTGTTCTGTACAGGCACCGATGAGAAGAAGCGCCGTGAAAAACTGGCTGCTCTGTTCGCCCCCCATCCTTACTTTCCCGCCGTTGAGGCCGTTCGTTTCAATCACGACAGGCGGGCAACCATTGTTCTGTTCGGACGTGGCCTTCGTCCCTAACTGCGCAAGCCCGTCAAGCAACGGCTGAATCGGTCGTTGCCGCATCCGTTCTATCCCATCAAGACAGTATCGTCCCCGTCCAAGCGCAACGAAGGCGGCCAAAAACCGTATGGAGGTGCCCGAATTACCCAGGAATAAATTCGCCTCCGATACCGGAATACGACCGCTGAGACCGGTAATGGAAATAGTATGCATCTGCTCATCGGCATCGACCGAAAATCCCAGCGTGCGAAGCGCCGACATCATATACCGTGTATCGTCGCTGAACAAAGCGCCGCGCAACACCGACGCCCCATCCGCGAGCGCCGCCGCAATAAGCGCCCGATTGGTGTCGCTCTTCGAGCCAGGTACCGTCACCTCTGCCTTGATGGGCCCGGATACAGGCTGGATATCTATTGATGAAGGCATGTTTTATGTTTTGTGCTTCTGTACACCGACACCTCGAAAGACGTCGTGTATTTCGCCTTTGCGGATGCCGGTTTCAAGGTTAGGCGTTCGAATCACCACTGCACCAAATCACCACTTCACATCACTTCCGTTCGCCATTCCGGATACCGGGTATCGATCCCCCGGATCAGGTCATTATAGACCTGGCGAAGCTGTTGGGTGACAGGGCCTATGCCACCGTCGCCGATGGTATAATGATCGATGGACGATACGGGCTTGATCTCAGCGCCTGTACCGCACAGAAAGATTTCATCGGCCGTATAAATTTCCGTACGGTCGATCTCACGCTCGACCACCGGCATACCCAGCACCTCCCGGGCGATTTGGAGAATCGTGTTGCGGGTCACGCTGACCAGAATATCACTCGTGACCGAGGGCGTGAGCAATACCCCATCCTGGACCATCCCCAGACAGGCGCCGGGCGCTTCGCAGATTTTGCCGTGCGTATTCATCATGATCGCCTCATCAAATCCGCTTAACGACTCCTGGGTCCAGGCGATGGCGCTGTTCCGGTAATTCGCCCAGCATTTGATACGTGCAGGGAGCATATTGTCTGTGATACGCGTCCATGAGCTGATCCCACAGGTCGCCCCTTCCGTACGATCAAGTTCGGATGCATGAGGAAAGGTTTGAATGTAGGTATGCGTCGGCCCGACCATCTTGTTGAGATACACATGAGACTGGAAATAAACACTGGGAAACACATAGATATCTTCCCGGTATTCGTTCTTCAAACATAATTCAATGGATGAGGTTCTTAAATCCTCCAGCGTGAAATCCGTTTCCATGCGCATCAGTTTAATCGACCGGTATAACCGTTCAAGATGGGCGTCAAGTTGAAAGACATACAACTTCTCCTGATCCTGATTCCAGTAGGCGCGGATGCCCTCGAAAATGCTGTGTGCAAAGATATGGCCCTGCGTAACATGCATCGTCGCCTGATCCCATGGTACGATCTCTCCGTCCAACCAGATGTGTTCCGGATGCTCACCCCAGAATGATTTGGATTTAGCCATTGAAATACTCCTTTATAAGCAGCAAACAGGCAGGTGGCAGGGCCTTACTTGCCCATTTGCCCACTCGCTCTACGTTTTACGTTGCACTCTGCCGTTCTGGCAAACAATGTTCATGAGCCGCCGGGGATAATGATCTGCATCATAATAACCGACGGCGTACACGCGATAAGGCTTGCCTGCAAAAACCGGATAATGATCTTCGACGGCGATGACCCCGATTACAAATTGACTCTGTTGCGGATGCACGCGATTGAAATGCTGCATAACGATGGCCTCATCCGCATCGATATGAATCTGCTCCATGTGTTTTCGATAGGTGATCAGATCGGTCTCAAAGAATAAACCACTATTCCGCAAAATACCGAAAGTAAGTATTAAGGTGATAATGATCCCGAAGAAGACAGACCAACGGCCGGTATGTGTTATCATTTAAAGCGTCCTGAGCGTACATCAATTGTAGAAACATACAGATGCTATATCCTAAAGTAAACTTGTCTGAAGAGCAAGGGAAAAGCGCTCTCTGACCAAGGCAAATTGCCTTGACAGCCCATGGGGCGTAAATTAACTTGTCGTTATAACTCAGCGATAAAAAAACGCGGATGATGCAGGTCGACTCTGGTCTGTAAGTCCGCGTAATGTGTATAAACGACACCCTCTGAATACGCCATGACCCAACAGCGCAGTCACTGGAAATCGTCAACCGGGTTTATCCTGGCCGCAGCCGGTTCAGCCGTTGGCGTCGGCAACCTGTGGAAGTTTCCCTATATCACCTGGGAAAATAACGGCGGCGCCTTCGTTCTGATCTATCTATTGTGTATTCCGCTGATCGGTCTGCCCATCATGATGGCCGAATTTATCATCGGACGCCATACGCAGAAAAGTGCCGTCCCGGCGCTAACTCAATTGGGTGCCACAACCTTCGGCGGCGATCGGTGGAAAATCGTCGGATGGGTCGGCGTTATCGCCGCCGCCGTGATTCTCTCCTATATAGCTGTGATCGCAGGGTGGGCTGTGGCGTTGTTCGTTCAGTGTGTAGACTGGTCTTTAACCGGCTATACGGCGCCTTCTGAAAATGCCTTCGGTGACTTTCTGGCCAACACAAGTCTTCAATTTGTTTTTGCCTTCTTCTTCAGCGCAGCGACCGTCGTTATTGTTTGTAAGGGGGTCGTTGATGGGATTGAAAGAGCCAACAGGATCCTGATGCCGGGCCTGTTTGTTATGATTATGTTCCTGGTATGTTATGCCGTGACGATGGATGGTTTCGGCGAGGCCATCGGGTTTCTCTTTAACCCCCGGTTCGATGCCCTGTCCGATCAGGCCATATTAGAGGCCCTTGGCCACGCATTTTTCTCTCTGTCCCTCGGCATGAGCATCATGATTACTTACGGATCGTATTTGAAACGGTCCGACTCGATCCCCAGAGCCGCGACCATCATCGTGGGACTGGATACACTGGTGGCTCTCAGCGCCTGTGTGATAATGTATAGTATCCTGTTTACCTTTCCGGAGTTACAGAGCAGTGTAAGTAAAAGCGCGACAGGGATGTTGTTTACCACGCTGCCCCCCTTATTCTACGCCAAAATGTCCGGCGGCGTAATACTCGGCCCGATTTTCTATCTCCTCATCATGTTTGCGGCGCTCTCGTCCTCCATCTCTTTGCTCGAAGTGGTTGTTGCCCTGTTGATAGACCGCTTTTCTTTTTCCCGGACCAGAGCCACCCTGGTTTCCGGCACCTTGGTTTTTATCTTGACGGTGCTTGTCGTGCTTTCTCTGGACCCGGCAAATGGTCTTTCCCGATTCCAATTGTTCGGCACGGATGAATCAGGTCTGTTCTATCAACTCAATCAACTGTTTTTTCGTGGGAAAGCAGGCTTTTTTAATTTCCTGGATCATCTCGTGGCCAACTGGTTGTTGCCTTTTGGTGGGTTATGTATTACGTTGTTTACAGGATGGTTCCTGGATAAAAAGCTGTGTGTAGAAGAACTCGGCTTCATCGGGCAGGACGGCAAGCCTCAAATATGGTTTACCGGTTTTAGAGTCATTATCCGGTTTATCGCTCCGCTGGCGATTATGTACGTGTTGTATACGGTTATTACAGGCGCCGCCGATTTTACGTAACTGATGCAGGGCATCGGAGCAGGTAGCACGTGGCGGGTAGATTGATGTCGGAAGGAGTAGCCATGTATATTGAAACCACCCCTCTACCCGGTTTCGGGATGGAAATATCAGGGGTGGACCTCTCCCAACCCAATGATGACCAGATCATGCGGGAGATCCTCCAGGTTTTCCATACGCATGGGCTTATTGTAATACGCAACCAAAAGTTGGCGTTCGATCACTTCGACGAGTTGACCAAGCGGTTCGGCCATCAGCGGCCCCATTTTCTGGATCACCTGCGTCACGAAAACCACGCTGCCATCCTGAACCTCTCGAATATTTTCGAAGAGGGCAAACCCATCGGCGTCTATGAGGGGGCTGCCTTCTGGCATACAGACGTGGCCTATGAAGATCCGCCCAACAGTTCTACCATCGTCTATGGTCGTCAGTGGCCGGAAGAAGGTTGCTACACCTACTTTGCGGATCAGATGACCGCCTACGATGGGCTGTCCGATGCGATTAAGAAAAGAATTGAGCACCTGGTGGTCCTGCATCATTACGGCAACCGGGCGGATATGGATGAAAAATCAACAACATCCGCCGAGAAATTAACGGTCGATCAGAAAAAACGGGTCGTCAACGTATACCATCCGCTGGTCAAACGTCATCCGGTGACCGGTCGTAAAGCGCTCTATGGCATGGCAGGCAGTTCCTTCGGCATCATCGGTATGCCGGATGATGAAGCGTTCGATCTGCTGAATGAACTGGCTGTACATGCCATTAAACCGGCGTATGTCACCAGCTACGATTTCAAGGTCGGAGATGCCGGCGCCTGGGATACGTTCTCCACCTTACACAAAGCCACCGTACTGGAACCGGCTACAGGCCCCGAGGATAGTCGCCTGCTATGGCGCATCAGCGTCACCGGCCTGCCACCCTTGATAGCGGACGGACAACAATAAATGGTGAATGGCGATTTAGTGATCGGATCCATTGACCATTCACCATTCACCATTGACCATTCACCATTTTATGATCTGCACCACCCACCCTGATAAACAAGCTGTCGGCAACTGCAGCATATGCAACAAGGCCCTCTGTTCCGCCTGTCTGTATTACGCCGATGGGGATCCATATTGCCAGGACTGTGTCAGCGAACTGGGGCGGGAACATGAGATGTTGCAGCAGCAGAACCGGCGGCAAATGCGGATTGCCGGCATCGCAGGAGCGGTTGTCAGCGTAGCAGGTGTGATGGGCTGGCAAAGGCTGATGTTCTACACAGGGTTCAGTATGGCCATGTTTACGCCCATCTCCATGTTCTGTCTGGCTTTCGGTGTGGCGATGCTTATGCTTCGAATCGCGGATCAGAGGAGTAAGATATTATTTTCATTCGGAGCTGTATATGCAGTCGGAATCATGCTGGGTAGTGAACGTATCGATTATGATTATTCATTATACCAGCTAGCTCGGAGCGGTCTGTCGGCAGAGAAATTGTTGGAATTTACCCAACAGAATACCTATATCGCTTATCTGAATCGTATGGACCCGTTTGATTATGCGTTTATCCTGTTATGCGTGGTTATGATCTGGCGCCGTTTATGGTCTGCCCGGTCGGATGAGCTGGTCATCCTGGGGCCGGAAGGTGGAGCGTAACATGCCGAGAAGAATACGTCGTGAGGATAGGCCGACATCACGGAGGCGGGATCACAATTCTAGAGGGAAGGGAAAAATATCCAGACATGGGCGGTCGCATTTTCAGGCGCCTTCCCCTGCAATGGTCTCTCCGGAGGATGTACATTCGTTTATGCAATCCGGGTCCTCTGCCCTGGAAGGTCGCGTGCTTGGCGTTGATTTTGGAGAGAAACGAATCGGCCTGGCGGTGAGCGACTCGATGGGGTTGATCGCCCAGGGTTTGGAAACGAAAGAAACAAATCATATGGATAAAACCATTAATATGATTGTTGCCGAAGCCGATGCGTATCAGGTAAAAAAAATCGTCGTTGGCTTACCGGTCAACATGGACGGCACGACAGGAGAGATGGCCCAACGGGTGAACGGTTTTGTCGATCAGCTTAGGGAACGGGTTACGTGTACAGTACATACATGGGATGAGCGTTTGACCAGTGCCGCAGCGGAGAGGGCAATGGTCGATATGGGATATAAAGCCAGAGGGAACAAGAAAAAAATCGACCGTATTGCTGCAACCCTGTTATTACAGAGTTATCTGGATCATCAGCGGCATGTCAGTGATTAAGAATTTCCGGAGGCAGGATGTCTATACTTAAAACTGTCGGTATATTATGCCTGGCAGGTGGGTTGTTGATCGTGGCAGGCGCCATTGGTACAGGATATTATTTGCATCGCCCTCCCGACACGATCGGAGCGCCTGTAACGCTGTTTGTAGAGCCTGGTATGACGCTCTCGCAAGTGGCCGGTTTTCTGGAAAATGAGCAGATTGTTCGCCATGCCGGCTGGTTCAGAGTGTTTGCACGGTATAAAAAAGTCGACAATCAAATTCGGGTCGGTCGGTATCGTATTGAACCGGGCACGTCGATAGAAGATATCCTGGAGACGCTGGTTACCGGCAGAGGCGGGGGGAACAGAGTGACGCTCCCGGAAGGATTAACCATTCCTGAAATGGCCCATATACTCAAAACAAAAGCCGACATCGATTCGGCCGCTTTTGTCACGATGGCGTATGATCCGAATATGGCCAGGACATTAGATATTACAGCCCCATCGCTGGAAGGCTACCTGTTTCCCGATACGTATTATTTCTACCGTGAAATGCCCGCAGAAGCCGTCATTCGGGAAATGGTCGCGCTCTTTGAGGAAATATTTACGGAAGAATACAAAGCCCAGGCGATACAATTGGGGTTTGCCATTCATGAGATTATGACGTTGGCCGCGATCGTAGAGCAGGAAGCACAAATCGAAGAGGAAAGGGAGATCATCTCAGGCGTTTTTCATAACCGGTTACGCATCGGTATTAAATTGGAAGCGGACCCGACCGTTCAATACGGCCTGGGCGATCCGAATATGAGATTGTACACAAAACACCTCTCTGATTCTTCACCTTATAATACCTATGTACATGCAGGGCTGCCTCCCGGTCCGATCTGCAGTCCGGGCAAAGCCTCCATCCACGCGACCTTATACCCGAAAAAGGTCCCCTACCTCTTTTTCGTTGCCCGCGGTGACGGCTCCCATATTTTTTCCAGATCCAACCGCGAACATAACAGGGCCCGTCTCAAGGTTAAACAGAATCGGACGTAGCTTTGTCGTTTCGTAGCTTCGTCGTTTCGTAGCTTCCCTACACCACCGTATACCCCCCATCCACCAGCAGCGTATGTCCCGTAACCATCGTGCCCGCTTCCGAGGCCAGGTAAATGATGGCGCCGGCGATTTCCTTCGGTTCGGCAACACGCCCCAGCAGGATTTTCTTTATATTGGCTCGAAACGCTTCATTTTCCATGGCTTTCTCCACCATCGGTGTACGAGTCATGGTAGGCGCCACGGCGTTGACCGTGATGCCGTGATCCGCCCATTCGGCAGCCATGGATTTGGTCAACGTGCATACGCCGCCTTTAGCTGCGGTATACGCCGATCGCAGCGGTCCGCCGACGACGCCCACCTGAGATGAAATATTGATAATGCGTCCGCCCTGTCCGCGCTCTATCATATGCTTTACAATCGCTTTGCAACCGAAAAAGACGCTTTTCAAATTTACATCGATGATATAATCGTATTCTTCTTCCGAGACATCCAGGATCGGCGTGATTTTGTTGTAACCCGCATTGTTGACCAGAATATCAATCCCGCCCGTGGCGGCGATGGCCTGGTCCACGAACTCATTGATCGATGACACACTGGCCACATCAACGGTAATACAATGGCACTGGCGCCCCATATCCCGAATCTCAGTGGCCACTAATTCGAGATCTGCCATCGTCCGGCTACCGATCACCAGATCCGCCCCTGCGCGTGCGCTTTCGATGGAGATGGCCTTGCCGATGCCCTTGCTGGCGCCGGTCACAATCATGGTTTTACCTTCGAGCGAAAACATCGAAACATCCGACATGGAACCCTCCGTCTGATTATTGGTGAACAATGGGCTTATGAAATAGGCTCTATTGGTTTTTGTCTGTTCTTACAACACGCCTAACCGATCGAGGGCCTGATACATGGCGCCTACCTGGGTGATCACTTCTATGACTGCCCTTGCGCAGCATGTCTTGCTCTATGGCGCCGTCCGGCAGACGAATTCCATTGATGATTGTATAATCCACACAGACTGCCGTCAATCAATTTGATGAAACGATCAGGTTCTCCGATACCGGGCTTGCCTCAGGTCCACGCGGTCGTTATTATATAGCCGGTGATCAGGAACTTTACCACCTGTTTTAAAGTTTAGAAATACGAACTTGCGTCTTGTAAGTGAGTGTGAAAAATTCAATGGTTCATTTGCCTGATCTTGTCCTTGATGACATCGATAATCAGTAGGCTGTAAAATGGAATATACTGAACATACCGAATCCAGGTCGTCTCGCTCCAGATGCCGGTTTGAATAAACTGAATAGCCACATGATACGAAATGGGCGCCAGGCCGGTCAGCAGAATCCAGGCGCGATTTGGGAAGATACAGAGAAAAGGAATCACCCAGACCATATACCAGGGCTGTAAGGTCGGCGTCAGTAGCAGGTAGGCGCCGACGATGATATAAGCGGTTTTATAGGGGGCCGGCGGCAGAACAAAACGAATCAGGATAATACCGGCAAACAGAATAGCGATGATCGCCTTGGCATAATCCAGAGAACCGGTCATATAGACCATCATAGAAAAAATGCTGTCGTTGAACCGCCATTTATCTCCATAGACCAAGAGGCCGTGAAACAACTGAGAGCCGGCGTCTATATACGGCAGATAAAAGACGATAATTATCGCAGGGATAAGCCAGAATGGTTTTATGCTACGGACAACCCGGTAAAACTCCGGGAGCAATACAACAGCGAAAAATTTGGAGAGAAAGGATAAAGAAATATAGACCATCGCCGATACGGTTTTCCTGCTGGTTACAGCAATCAGAGCGGCGAGCATGAGGGATAGAGCCAGCGTGTCGTTGTGCCCGGTACCGGCAAATTCGATCATGACCAACGGATTCCAGGCATAGATCAGTACTCTGTACGACGGCAGTTGTCGATCACGGAGCATACGAAGAATAAGTACGATGATCCATAGATCACAGAGAGTAAAAAAGATCTTCATCACCGCCGGATGGTGCCAGATGGTATCGACCAGTCGGAACATCATTTCCGTTAACGGCGGATAGATCGTCGAGATGTGTTTGTTGTTGATACCGGGATGAAATTCATCCCGAAGATTGGCGATCTCGGGTGCTTCAGGAGGATATAGATACGGATTGATGCCCTGATTCTGCATCTTGCCGTCCCAGACATACCGGAAGATATCGTCCGATAGCGTCGGCGGGCTGAACAGGAGGGTCAGGCGGCATATTACCGCAATACCCAGAATAATCCCGAGCAAACGCCGATCCGATGGACGGCTTTCATGCCCGTAACTCTGGTAAACACCGACAACGTAGATAAAAAACGCAGCGGCAAAGGGCAGCCAGAATAAGAGCAGGGAAGAGGGAAGAGGGAAGGGGGAAGAAAAATAAGAGGCGGGCAGGAGATCCTGAAGATCAACCAGGCTGGTGCGGAGATCACCGATACGTACCATTTCCAGGCACGCTACTTCAAGCAACAAGCCCAGTATCAGTAAACTTGTAACTTGAACCTTATAACTTGATACGGACATAAATGACACCATTTCTCACAAGAAAGACTTATATAGTCCAGGTTGCTAATTATAGTAAATACTGTTTGTCATCCCGGCGCAGGCCGGGAACCAGTGTCTTTTGACAGTGGTGGAGTCATTGCATCAAGCGACATAGAAAGTTACTGGACCCCGGTTTTCGCCGGGGAGACGATGGATCGTGGATCGACTCCTAGTTCAACTTGACTTATATACTAATATGACAACCCAGTACGAATGAGCGGGTTTTCAATTCATAAATCATAATTCATAAATCACCATTCAACAATAAATCATGAGTTATCTTTCTTTAACCTTTATCGTCTTATACTTTTTTGTGCTTGTCCTGCTGGCGATATACGGTTTCCACCGGTATCTGATGGTGTATCTGTATTACAAATATAAACGTCGTGCCACGCAAGTAAAGCCGGAAGCGCCGTTGACCGCCTATCCGGACGTTACCATACAACTCCCTTTATACAACGAACAATATGTGACCGAGCGCCTGATCGAGACGGTATGCCGGATCGACTATCCGAAAGAGCATCTGGAAATACAGGTACTGGATGACTCGACAGATGAGACGCAGGCTATCGCCAGAGCCTGCGTGGATCGTTACTTCGAGCAGGGTTTTGATATTCAATATATACACCGCACGGATCGGGTCGGCTACAAAGCCGGGGCATTAAGAGAAGGCCTGATGAATGCCAGAGGTGAATTCATCGCTATATTCGATGCCGATTTCATCCCGCCGACCGACATTCTGCATAACATATTACCCGGCTTTTCCGATGAGCGGGTAGGCATGATACAGACCCGCTGGGCCTATCTGAACAGGGAGTATTCCCTTCTGACTCAGGTGCAGGCGATTATGCTGGACGGTCATTTCATCATGGAACATGGCGCCCGGTCTCAATCGGGCCGCTTTTTCAATTTCAACGGAACCGCAGGCATGTGGCGCCGGAAAAGTATCGATGATGCCGGCGGCTGGCAGCATGATACCTTGACCGAAGATCTTGATTTGAGTTATCGCGCCCAACTGAAAGGTCAGCGGTTTATTTTTCTTGAAGACGTGGAATCGCCGTCGGAACTGCCGATCGAAATGAACGCGTTCAAATCACAACAGCATCGGTGGTCTAAAGGCTCTATACAGACCGCTAAAAAGCTATTACCTACCGTATTACGCAGCGCCCTGCCGTTTCGTGTGAAACTCGAAGCCATATTCCACCTGACCAATAATATGGCCTATGTACTCATGATGATGCTTTCCATCCTCATGTTCCCCTCCATCGTGATCCGGGTACAGGCCGGGTGGATCAGTTCGTTCTGGATCGATCTGCCCTTCTTAATGGCCGCCACAATCTCTGTCTCCCTGTTCTACCTTTTTTCGGAACGGGAGGTAGATCGTGTCCAATGGAAACGGCGTATCCTGTATCTCCCGTTTCTGATGTCTATCGGGATCGGGATCTGTATTAACAATACCAAAGCCGTCATCGAAGCGCTTATTGGCCATTGGTCCGCATTTCAAAGGACCCCAAAATACGGTATTCAGGGGCGGAAAGGCCATCGAAAATGGATGCAGTACAGCGGGTTAAAAACGTGGCTTCCGTTGCTGGAATTGCTCTTCGCTTTTCATTTCGCCTTACTCATCTACTATACAGCGGTCAACAAAATTTATAGCTCCATCCCCTTCCTTTTTCTGTTTTTTATCGGTTTCCTCTATGTCGGTGTGGCTTCCGTTTGGCCGTCGGGCAATCGATCGGTGAGGTAGGAAATCGGTAAGTGGGCGAGTGGGCAGGTGGGCAACGAAATCAACTATAGGCAAAGGGTATGTTTGCTATTGACAAGGAAGATAGAATCACCACATTGGAATAATATTCTTTATTGCCCACTTGCCCACTTGCCCACTTGCCCACCTGCCGAACCTCCCATGGAAAAACTCATCTCCATCCTCGGTCTCTTCACCATGCTGGCGCTGGCCTGGATGCTGTCGGAAAATCGGCGGCGTATGGACTGGCGGTTGATAGGCAGTGGGCTCGCTCTGCAAATGGGACTGGGCCTCTTGCTGTTGCATACCCGACCCGGTCAAGCCTTCTTTAGTTTTGCCAGAGCGGCCGTAGACCGGGTGATCGGATTCTCTAATGAAGGCGCCCGGTTTATCTTCGGTGATCTCGTGCAGACGGCCCCCATTGGTTTCTCTGTGTTGCCCATGGTGGTCTTTGTCTCTTCGATCACCGGCGTGCTTTTTTACCTCGGTATCCTGCCATGGATCGTTCGGCAGATGGCCCGGGCCATGATCCTGTTGATGCGGACCTCCGGTTCGGAGTCCCTTGCGGCATCCGCCAACGTGTATCTGGGTATCTCTACAGCACCGCTGGTGGTGGTCCCTTATCTCAAAACCATGACCCGCTCAGAAATCATGGCCCTGATGACTACCGGTATGGCGACCGTGGCGGGTTCCGTCCTAGCCGCGTATGTGACTCTCGGGGCCGATGCCGGTCATCTGATGGCCGCCTCCCTGATGTCGGCGCCGGCGGCACTGGTCATCTCGAAGATCATGACACCGGAAACGGAAATCTCACCGACGCTGGGTGTCGTTACCGTTGAGGTTCCGCGTCAGGATGTCAACCTGCTGGATGCGGCATGCCGCGGCGCCTCCGACGGCCTCAAGCTGGCCCTGAATATCGCTGCGATGCTCATCGTGGCCATCGCTTTTGTCGGCCTGTTGAACTGGGGCCTGTCCTTTTTGCCTCACATCGGCGGTGCGCCGCTCACCCTGGAACGTTCATTGGGATGGCTCTGTGCGCCGCTGGCCTGGCTCATGGGCGTGGCCTGGGAGGATGCGCAACTGGTCGGCATGCTGCTTGGTAAAAAAACCATATTGAACGAATTTCTCGCGTATCAGGATTTAGGCGCCTTAAAAACACAGCTTTCACCCCGGTCGTTTACTATCGCCACCTATGCCCTGTGCAGCTTTGCCAACTTCGGTTCCATCGCCGTTATGATCGGCGGCATCGGCAGTCTGGTCCCCGAACGACGAAAGGACATCGCAAGGTACGGCATCCGATCCCTTATCGGTGGCGCCCTCGCTGCGAATATGACGGCCACCATAGCAGGCATGCTTATTTAATTTACCTATGCTTCCTCGAATTCTAATCGGCCTGGCCATACTCATCAGTATCGGCTTGCTCTTCCTCACCCACCAGTTGACAGGGGAGCGTAGGGGCATCGTCCGGGTTCAGGCTGTGCTCGATAAACAGGAGGATTATACCTCCAAGGGCATCAGATTCGATTTGCTCAGAACAAGCGTAACCGATCTCCTTGATTCTCTCAGCCGGATCGATGTGCTGTCCCCACCGCGCCAGGGGGTTCGTATCGTTGAAGATGAACAACGGGAAGCTTTCCTTAGAAGCGCTATCGAGCAGCGGGGATTTGTGCTGTCGCGTATATGCACGCAGTCTCTTTATTCTGTGGAACGGGCCAGATCGGCTTATATAGATCATATCCTTTCTCAATCGTCCTTTTCGGATATGCTTGAGGCGGTACGCCTCGTAATCGGCCCCTTGACTGCCTTGCCTGTGCTTGTGAATGCCCCCTCTATCTGGCCGGAACGCCTCCATCGGGAACAACGGCTCTACAGTCCGGATCGAGATATCCTCGGGGATGAGGTTACGGGCGAGAGGCCGGATGCCCAATCGTTTCAGCTTTATTCTGCCTGGAAGAAGGCGCTTGATGATTACACCCGTTTATATTATAGAGACCTGATTCAACGTTCTATCCTCACAGCCGCCGTGTATCGCAGTTTGTCCATCGCTTCCGCCGAAACGGACACACTCGGTCAGGCAACCATGCCGCCTGTCGCCTATGGCACATATTGGCTTGCAGGGCATGCTCCGACAGATGTCATGGCGTTGGCCAGAATCCATCGTCTTCAGATGATCCAACGCCTGCATCCCACACTCACCCACCTGCCCCTCATCCTGACCTGGAACAGGCAGATCCGCGTAGACCAGGCCGATCAGCAGATCACGATAACTCCGACAGATGCCGTAAATTTTCCATAATTGTATAGCGACTTTATATTACAACGATATTATTTTGACCATGCCATTTTGACTTGATTTATCAAAACAGCATGGTTATATTGTATCTGGTTACTTGGCGGGTGCATTCGGTCGAGACATGAAATTATATTAAAGTGAAATATTACAACGATTTAAAAAATAAAATATAATTTGTGGATCTCTGGCATAATCATTGCGGTGTATCCGGTTTGGGAATAACCAAAAATTGGACTGTGTGGTATAAGTCACAATTTTCAACCTTTTAACCAAATGGGCTGAAATCGGCCCATTAACTTAATTACTCTAGAAAGGAGTAGATGTAAATGGCGGTACAACCTTTAGGTGATCGCGTTCTGGTCAAGCGTCTGGAAGAAGAAGAAACCCAGCGTGGCGGTATCATTATTCCTGATACAGCAAAAGAAAAACCTCAGAACGGTGAAATCATAGCGGCCGGACCGGGGCGGGTAGGGGACAATGGGGATCGTATCGCCCTGGAAGTGAAAGTCGGCGACAAGATATTGTTCGGCAAGTATTCCGGAACGGAAGTCAAACTGGATGATGAAGAGTATCTCATGATGCGGGAAGAGGATATTCTGGGCATTGTACAGTAGTGCTGAAGGGCGAGATACGTCTCGACCAGATGTAACGCATATTATGATCATACAAAACGAGGAGATGAACTGTGGCAAAGCAGTTGAAATTCAGGGACGAAGCGCGTCGTTCCATACTGAACGGCGTAGAAACCCTGGCCAAAGCCGTAAAAGTAACGCTGGGGCCGAAAGGACGTAATGTCGTACTTGATAAAAAGTTCGGCGCGCCGACCGTGACTAAAGACGGTGTGACCGTGGCTAAAGAGATCGAATTGAAAGACCCGTATGAAAACATGGGCGCCCAGATGGTTAAGGAAGTGGCCTCCAAAACCAGTGACATCGCTGGAGATGGGACCACCACGGCGACGATACTCGCCGAATCCATTTATCGCGAAGGCCTCAAAAATGTAACTGCCGGGCACAATCCAATGGCCCTCAAGCGAGGCATCGAGCGGGCTGTCGAGGCCGTTGTCAAGCAGATTGAGGCAAGCAGCAAGCCGACAAGCGGCAAGACGGAGATCGCTCAGGTCGCGGCCATCTCTGCGAACAACGACCAGGAGATCGGTGACCTGATCTCCAACGCCATGGACAAGGTAGGTAAGGACGGCGTGATCACGGTCGAAGAGGCCAAGAGTATGGACACCGCGCTGGATGTAGTAGAAGGGATGCAGTTCGATAAAGGGTACATTTCGCCTTACTTCGTAACCGATTCGGAACGCATGGAATGTATTATGGATGATCCGTACATTCTCATCCATGAGAAGAAGATCAGCGCCATGAAAGACCTGCTTCCTGTTCTTGAAAAGGTCGTACAACAGGGCAGCTCATTGCTGATCATCGCCGAGGATGTTGAAGGCGAAGCTCTGGCTACACTGGTCGTCAACAAGCTGCGCGGCACGATGAAAATCGCGGCCGTCAAAGCCCCCGGCTTCGGCGATCGACGTAAGGCCATGCTTGAAGATATCGCCATTCTGACCGGCGCTCGGGTCATCACCGAAGACATCGGCATCAAATTGGAAAATGTGACGTTCGACGATCTGGGTAAGGCCAAGCGCATCACCATCGATAAAGATGAAACAACCCTGATCGAAGGCGCCGGGGATCAGTCCGAGGCCGAAGGTCGTATTTCTCAGATTCGTCGTCAGATTGATGATACAACCTCCGATTATGATCGAGAAAAACTGCAGGAACGTCTGGCCAAGCTGGCCGGCGGCGTAGCGGTGATCAATGTCGGTGCGGCAACCGAGACGGAAATGAAAGAAAAGAAAGCCCGCGTGGAAGATGCGCTGCATGCCACCCGCGCCGCTGTGGAAGAAGGCATCGTGCCTGGTGGCGGTGTCGTTTACGTGCGTGCGATCTCAGTGCTTGACGGAGTCGAGGCCGAAGGCGATGAGGCGGTAGGCGTGAATATCATTCGTCGTGCGCTGGAAGAACCTCTACGCCATATTGCAGCCAATGCAGGCGCCGAAGGTTCGGTTATTATCGAACATGTCAAAGGGAAACAGGATAACATCGGCTATAATGCCAATACAGGCGAGTACGAAGACCTGCTGGCGGCCGGCATTCTCGATCCCGCCAAAGTGTCACGCGTCGCTTTGCAGAATGCGGCCAGTATCGCAGGACTCCTGCTGACGACCGAAGCCCTGATCACGGATCTTCCGGAGAAAGAAGCTCCTCCGGCGGCTGGTGGTTATGGTG
>CAJXCW010000110.1 GCA_913051705.1 uncultured bacterium | reverse complement strand
TACCTACGATAATAACCACAATCAACAGCTCAACCAGGTTGAAGCCGGCTTGTGCGTTGCGGGTCCTAATCATGATGCGTTCCTCCTTGGTGTGATAATAAAATATAAAACTTTAAAACTGCGTTTTTGATACCTTGTTTTCAATCGCATCTGTTGAGGCGGTAGCGCAAAGCGCGTGCCAAAACAAGCAAATATAAAATAAAAATTATAAGTAGATGAAAATATATAGATTCATATATAAAATATTCTGACATGGGATTCATTGTTACATTTTCCAATGCCGTTAAAAGCATGTCAGTGGTCATAGTTCATAGTTCACCATGGCAGTTGACATTATTTAAATAATTGTAAAAAAATACTTATAAGTTTCAAACGGGTCGTTGCAGATGTTGTTCGACTTCAGCAATAACGCATTCTACGGTGAGATCTTTAAGACAAGCATGGGTATGTATTTTACATGATTTTTCTCCGTGGAGGCTACAGGGGCTGCACGGAAGATGTAGTGACAGGGCCCGGTCACCAGAGCCCAGAGGTGAGAAACCTAAGCGGGGATGGGTCGGTCCGAACAGACCGATCACAGGGGTCTTGACAGCGGAAGCGATGTGCATGGGGCCGGAGTCGTTGCTGACCATAATATGGCATCGTTGGATGGCTGCCGGCAGAATAGTGAGGTCCATTCTGCCGGTCCAATCCACCACTGGCATGGTCATGGCATGCGCGATGGTGCGGGTTGTTTCGCGGTCCTGATCATTGCCTATGAGCAAAATTTTCAAACCATGGGTTCGCACCATATAATCAGCGAGCTCAGCAAAATATGAGGCAGGCCATTGTTTCGTCGGATGGGAAGCACCTGGTGCAATCCCCATCAGCAGGTCAGAAGGAAAGATACCTTCTGTGTGCAGTCTTTCCGTCACTTCATCATTTCCCGTATCTGGCAGCAGAAGTTCAGGAGACCGATCACAATCGGAGATGCCGAGGGGCTGCAAAACCTGCAGGTAGGCATCAACGGTGTGCCGGGTCGCAATGGACGAGGCTGGATAATAGACTATGCTCATTCGAGCCAATCGCCGTTTATGATATCGAAGGATTTGTTTTGCACGGCCTGACCAGGCCAGCAAATGACTTCGAATATTCGCATGTAGATCAACCATCAGATCATAATCTGCACTACGCACACGCGCCGCCAAAGACCACAATCCCTGATTTGAATCGAATATCTCGACATCGTCCACGCCTGGCAAAGCACGTGCGATAGGTTCATAGGCGCGTTTGACAAGCACCGTCATCCGCGTTTGCGGATAGGCCTGCCGCAGAGCGCGGGTTACCGGAGATATGAGTACGATATCCCCCAATGAACTGAATCGAACAATGAGGATACGGGAGAGATTCATGGGCTCATTGGTTTTCAATCGGACAATTGGACAATTGTTCTTCAATGGCATTCAGGGCCATGTCTACTGAAATGTCGGACAGGTCGCACATGGGACCGTGGTCGCAGGTGGCGCACTCACCGTTTGGCGGCAAAAGGATACTCGAATGGTCTCCCAGGGGGCGCCACCGTTGCGGTGACCGGGCAGGCAATGGACAGAAAAGCGAAACGGTGGGTACCCCCAGGGCACCGGCCAGATGCATAGGCCCTGTGCTGCTGCTTACCAGCACATCTAACTCATTGATCACTGCGATAAGCTGGCGCAGTGATAACTGTCCGGCCATGGAAACCACCGCCTCGGATGTTCGGGCTTGTATTCTTTTGGCCAATGTCTTTTCGTTGGCATCCCCTGTTACGACGATTTGCGCCTTATATTGCTTTTGTAGCTGATAGGCCAGGTCGCCGTATCTTTCCGGAGACCAGTTCGGGGCGCTATGCCCATTACCGGGATGGATGCCGATCCGGGGACGGTCTGTTTCAAAATTCAGTATACTACGCGCGCATGCGCGTTCCTCATCCATTATAAAAATAGAAGTTCGATTGGTTTTGACCGGCACGCCGATGGCCTCCGCCATATCCAGACAGTAATCTGTCTCATGACGTAATGGAATATATTGATTACGACTGACCGACCGGGTGAAGGTCAAGGTTTGATATATCGTATGTCCTACGCCTATTCGTCGGGGGATGCCGGCCAAAAACAACATCCAGGCGATGCGCATGGTCGGCAGCAGCATAAGTGCCGTATCGAAGGTTCCGGTCCGTAATTTTCGGATCTGTTTTAAGAAACCGGTGGGTCCGCGATGCGCATGATCCGGGTCATCTACGATAATCTCATCTATCCATGGATTACCTATCAGTACATCATGGGTATATGGCCGGACCATCATCGCCAGATATGCCTCAGGCCATCTATTTCGAAGCGCTTCTAAAACCGGAACGGATAGAACCACATCGCCAATACGGTCCGGTCTTATGACAAGAATACGCGGTGAGGACATGGGAGACTTGTGGTTGCTGAATTATGAATGTTGATTTATGAATGAAAAACGACTGATACAACGAGGTGGAAAGGCTGTTTGTCACATTGGAATAACAATAGAGAAGTTCTAACGTTACCCTGTAGCCTGTTCTCGCTCCAACCGGAGCTGGCCGCATGCGGCGTTGATATCTCGTCCGCGTTCCCGTCGAACGGTCACTTTTATGCCGGCAGAGTGCAGGGCTTCGATAAACGCTGTTTGACGCCGCTCATTGGGGGTTTCGAACGGGAGCCCTTTAACCGGGTTATACGGAATAATATTCAGTTTGTATTTCATATTTCTTAACAACGCCCCGAGATTTTTTACATCCGTAAAACGGTCATTGACGCCCTGTAAAAGGACGTATTCAAATGTAATTATCCGATTGGTTGTGGTAACATAATCAACGCAAGCCTGCATCAAGGCCTTGATTGGATATCGTTTATTGATCGGTACAATCAAAGACCGGGTTTTATCATCGGCCGCATGCAAAGACACGGATAGTTCGAACTGAAGATGTTCTTTTGCGAGCTCATAGATTTTTGGAACCAGACCGCTTGTCGACAGTGTTATCTTACGTGCGCCGATCCCGAGTCCCCAGGATGCATTAATGATACGTACTGCCTGCATCACATTATTATAGTTGGCCAGCGGCTCTCCCATGCCCATAATGACGACATTATTGATAGGCCGCCTCTCGCCGAAGATACGACGTACCTGAATAACCTGATCCACAATTTCGCTCGTGGTCATATTACGAACCAGGCCGGCAAGGCCGCTGGCACAGAACCGACAGCCGATGGCGCACCCCACTTGTGTGGATATACAAATCGTATTGCGTTGGGATCCGCCGATCAACACGGTTTCTACCGTCTGACCGTCTTCCAGTTCGAAAAGGAATTTGGTTGTCGGACTGCGGCGAGATTTCGATTGATGTGTAAGATGCAATTGCGAGATATGTGCATGTTTATGAAGTTCCGTGCGCAGGGTTTTCGACAGATTGGTCATCTGATCGATGGATTCGACCCCTTTGCCGAATACCCAGGATGCGATCTGACCGGCCCGATATTCGGGTTCTTTCATGTCCGCGATGAGTTGCTTCAACTCGGGCAACATTAAACTTTTCAGATCCTGACTGGCAGGTCGTTCAGCTTGTGAGGATGGATTATTCATAATGGGATATTTTTTATTTATGATACGCGGCTTATCGTGAATCTACCAAGTTATGATCAGGACTATCAGCATAACAAAATACGATAATAAATAGATATTGTCTATCTATTTCGATATCATTATTCCGGAGTGCAGTGGATTTGAAGCCGGAACCACGCCGTCTTCGATGCGTCTCCGAATCGGCATAAACCCTTGACATCAACAGGAATGTGCGGCTATCATCGCCATATGAAATGTGTTATGATTAAATACCTTCATCCGTCTTTCCGTTATCTATGGATGATTCTGGCCTTCTACCTGGTCCATCCTGCCCTGGCTGATGGGGGGAGCGGCACCACTTCCTTTTCGTTCGTTCGGATTATCCCCGGTGCCCGTCAGGCGGCGCTGGGCGGCGCGTTTTCGTCTGTGGGAGGCGATGTCAATAATATGATGTGGAACCCGGCCAGCCTGGCCCGTATTCAGACAAAACAGGCGGTGGTGACCTATTCGAATTATGTCCTTGATATTCAATACGGATTCATTGGCTATGTTCATCCTCTTCGTTCCAATCAGGCGGTGGGTATTGGCATCCAATACCTGTCTTTCGGTACCTTCCAGGAAACTACGCCAGCCGATCCGACAGGCAGTCAACTCGGTACATTCGGCGCCGATGATCTGGCCATTGCGTTGTCCTATAGCCGACAATTCGGCGCCTATCTATCGGGCGGCGCCAACCTCAAATTTTTATATGAGCGTATTCAAGAGGCTTCCATGGATGGTATAGCCGTGGATATGGGCTTGCACCTCTCTATTCCTTCTCGTCGTTTGAATGGGGCGGTTGTATTGCAACATGCAGGCGTCGTACGCAGTGGGCTGGCGGGGCGACGAGATCCGATGCCTTTAAGCATAAGGGCAGGCGCCGGATATACACCGGCGCATCTTCCACTGTTGATTCTATTGGAAATTGAAACAGGGCGTTCGCATAAGACCGCAGGAAGAATCGGCGGTGAATTCAATATCCGTGATCAGGTGTTTTTACGGGGCGGTTATTCTTCCACAGCCTCCGACCTCCGACTCGAAAGATCCGATTCCCGCCTAACAGGCGTTACCGGCGGGATAGGCGTCCAGGCCAAATCTTATCGACTGGACTATGCTGTTACCCCGACGCTTCGCCTCGGGACCGTACATCGTATTTCGTTGACGTATCGTTTTAAATGAGATTTTAAGACCCCGGCTATATTCACGAATAACCCGCTACCTGCTGCTCACTGAAGCATAACTTTCGTTATATAGGTAATTTTATTATTGTCTTTTGAAATGACAGAGACTATATTCCACGAAGGTAATCCGATATTAACTATATATATTCCGCATACATAGGAGGCAAACTCCAATGGCTAAAGACCGTAGTTTTGCGAACAAATTGGCAAAAGCCGAACATAACCAGGAAGAACAGACGCCGACGGCTCTGGTTGTCAGACCTGTCAAGTCTATTACGGGTCATTACAAATTCAAGCGTGTGATAGCCAAGATGACCAAGGAAAACAAGCAGTCACTGGGCATCTGATACGATAACTCAATACACATAGAGTTTGACTTGTTTCCTTACAAGCTGGAGTAGATTGTTTGTGTCTCCTCATCCATTCCCGCTATGATCCTCTAATTAGAATTTGATTAGCCTGTTGTTCTCTATCTGTTTTAGTGATAAACAGATGACATTTTATCAGGGTGCTTTAGAAGGAGTCGCTCGATGGCAGATGAATCGCCAGGGCGCATTAGCGTCGGTTTTAAAAGCGCGGTGGTCATTCTGGCCCCGTTTATCTGGGATAAATTCAGAGAGCAGCTCAAAGCTTGTTTACCCGTCTCATTATATTTGGGTTTGTTTCAGATGTTTGTCCTGGACAAGCCGGTTGATGAGGCGCTGGTGATCAGCTTTGGTATTTTGGTGGTAATGCTCGGCCTCATGTTTTTCATGGAAGGACTGAAACTCGGTCTGATGCCGTTCGGCGAAAATATCGGCTCGACCTTGCCACGCAAGTCCACCCTGACCATGATTCTCCTGTTCGCTTTTTGTACAGGCCTGGGGGCTACGTTCGCCGAGCCGGCTATCGGTACCCTCAAACAGGCCGGTGCCGGCATCGATGCGGCCAAAGCCCCTCTCCTCTATGCTCTGTTGAACGACTGGAGCGGTATCCTGGTGACCTGTGTCGGTATTGGTGTGGGGCTGGCTACCGTCCTGGGTATTCTGCGTTTCCTTAAAAGCTGGAGCCTGGTACCGCTGATAATTCCGAATATTATCATCCTGACTATATTGAGTCTCATCGCTTATATGGATGATAAAACAGCGGCGATTATCGGCCTGGCCTGGGATTGCGGTGGCGTGACAACCGGTCCTGTAACCGTCCCGCTTGTACTCGCACTTGGTATGGGCGTCACCAGTTCGCTGGGCAAGGAAGACACAGGTATGTCCGGCTTCGGCATTGTGACCCTGGCCTCTCTATTTCCCATTATCGCCGTATTATCGCTGAGTCTTATCATGCATTACGGCGGACTGGTCGACTACGCTGAAATCACCGCCCAGGCCGGTGCTGTCGTGGTCACGGAAGCCGGCAGTATCTGGGACAACCTCTTTGTCCAGAGCAGCATCCTGGCCGTGCAGGCGATCGTACCGCTTTGCATATTTCTGTATTGTGTGCAACGTTTCCTGCTAAAAGAAGAGATTAATTACTTCGATCAGGTTCTTCTCGGCATTTTTTTCGCGGTCGTCGGTATGGCGCTATTCAATGTGGGGCTGACGCTGGGCTTGTCGGCGCTTGGTGAGCAGGTAGGTGGAGCCGTTCCGACGGCGTTCGACGGCAATGCATTTGACACGCCGCAGGCGGATAGTCTGTACGGCGAAACGTGGGGCCGTATCATCGCCATCATGTTTGCCTTTGTCCTTGGATACGGCGCGACCCTGGCGGAGCCGGCATTGAATGCGTTAGGATTGACGGTTGAAGAAATCACCGCCGGGGCCTTTAAGAAGGGGCTGTTGATGCAGGCCGTAGCCGGTGGCGTGTCCGTAGGCATTGCAGCCGGCGTCACGAAGCTTGTTTTTGATATTCCCCTCATATATATTCTTCTTCCACCCTATATGCTGCTCATCGTTCTCACCCTGCTGTCTTCCGAGAAATTCGTCAATATCGGCTGGGACAGTGCCGGCGTGACCACGGGGCCTATAACCGTGCCGCTGGTGATTGCCATGGGGTTGGGCGTGGGGAACTCTGTCGGTGTGGTGGAGGGCTTCGGCATCATCTCGATGGCCTCGGTATGTCCAATTATATCCGTACTCAGCTTAGGGCTGATTGTAGAACGAGCCAATAAGAAAGCAGAGGAAATCGAACAGCAGGGCGGCCCAAGAGCTGAAGCCGCTGGATAGATAATCAGGAGGAAAGCCTAATGAGTGAATCGAACGGAAAAAGCACTGGCCTTGATGTCATCACCTGTATCGTTCAGCGGGGCAAAGCAGCACCGATTATTAAAGCCATGACCAAGGCTGGCGCTGGCGGAGCTACGATTTTTTTCGCACGCGGCACAGGTATTCGTGAGCGCCTGGGACTATTGGGTATCGCCATTCAGCCGGAAAAAGAAGTGATCGTCACCGTCACGGGCAAAGACACGACCGACCAGGTGTTCGACGCGATGGTCAGCGCCGGAAGGTTGAATCATCCGGGCATGGGATTTATCTATACGCAGGATGTAGGGCGCGTTGTCGGTCTCATTCCCTCGGAGCAGGAAATCACAGAAGAAGAAGCGAAACAGGATTGAAAGTACAAAGTAAAGAGTGCAGAGATAAGGGTTACGAGATAATCTACGGATTACTCCTAACCCTTTTTTTATTTACCAATTACCCGTTACCTAACGCCCACATCGTTTGTATGGTGGCGATAAGATTATTCCCTACATGCATCGCGAGCGGCACGTACAGAGAGCCGGTCCGGTGGCGGGCTATACCTAATAACACCCCGATGAGGACAATCAGTGAAAGATAATACACGTCATACTGCGAGGCATGCAACAGCGTCCATATCAAAGTAGGGATCAGGATAGCGCCCGACACACCCAGCCGGGAATGGCGAAACCCTTCATAAAGAAATCCTCTGAACAACACTTCCTCAAAGACCGGCGCAGCGATAATCATCGAGAACCACAAGACAGGCATAAGCTGCGCCGACGTATACACCTCAATCATAAAATCCGGAACGGCAGCCCGCTCCATCCATTCGATAAAACGATCTCCAAGCAAGACGAACACGATGGTTGCAAAAAGCCAACCACCGACCGTTTTCAGCAAAACCGGTTGTAACGCCAGATACGTCTTTACACTGTAGCGTCCTGTCAGGGTGGATAGAATCAGCGCTGTACAGATAACGGCAGAAGCTATGATCGCAATGGCGGTAAGATCTCCCAGGTTAGAAGACGGATCTATGCCTCCAAATGCCACCGCCGCTAACGATGCTACAAACTGCGTGATAAAAAATACAACGAGAATCAGCACCCCGAAACCGGCGGTCGCGCCACCGCTCCAGGGTGGATTCAATGTTGATGAGGGTACTGAGGTATCCAGATTATCCATAGGTTCCATAATGGACTCCACCTGCTCCCTGCTCCCCACCTTCAATACCGCAGGCCGGTGTACAACGCTTCATCCACCGTCACAGCAAGAACCATCGGTTCTCGGTTGTTCAGCCAATCTTGGACAGCGATTCTGACCGATCCCAGCGTATGTGCAGCCTCTCCGCGAACACCGAATCCTTCGGCGACCTTAACCCAATCTACCGGCATAAAGTCCACGCCCACCGGCGGTAGATCGCGTAACTGCTGAGCGACTTTGATGACCGCCAGGGAGGCATCACAGAGCACGACAAAAAGCGGCGCTGTCTTCATGCGGCGGACCGTTTCCAATTCCTGTACCATCATGGCAAACGCGCCGTCGCCCGTGATACTGACGACCGGCCGTTCAGGATGAATCAGGGCCGCAGCCATTATTGATGCCGGTCCGTACCCCATAGAAGACAATCCATTGGACATTAAAAACGTGCCCGGTTCAGGCGCTCGCCATCGTTGCCCGATCACGTTTTTATGAGCACCGACATCGGATGAGATGATTGTATCTTCCGGGAGGACATCACGCAGTTCGGTGATCAGATGATACGGCGAGATACCCTGAGCACTGCAAGACACCTTCGGCCTGTAGGCTTCATCTACCCGCTGCCGAAGAAGCTGTATCTCATCGCCAGACCAGTCGATATCACCCTGGTAGGCCGCCCCGACCTGATCAATCATCACCGACACATCGCCGACACATTTCGTGGGTGGCTGAAAATCTCCGAAATCGACCGGTCCGTTGGCGATGATATGTAAGGGGGCATCGAAATGCCATACCTGGGATATTTCTATCGGATCGAAGCCGATGCCAAGCAGGAAATCGCTCTGCTGAAGCCATTCTATGATATGCTTTTCGCCGGCTGCCGGGGCGATAGATCCCAGAAAGCGTGATCCGGTTTCGTCTGCGATCCCTTTGCCCTGTACTGTGACGACATAGGGTATCCCCGTCTCCGTAAAAAACCGACGGACAGCAGGCGTATCCGTCGTGGAGTCCAGAGCCGGACCGATCACGCCGATGGGGCGCCTGGCCGTGTTCAAGTGTTGAATAATGGTCTCAAGCTCAGCATCGTCTTCCACCGGTAGATCGGGTGGCGTAATGGAAGGCGCTTCAGTTGGGGAGGCGGTCGCTATATCCGCAGGTATAGTCAGATATACCGATCCCCGTGGTGGGGTGGATGCGACCATCAGTGCACTTTCGATGGTTTCGGCAAGTGCGCCGCCATTCAGGGCGACAGACCACTTGGTAATCGGTTCGAAAAGGGTATTGAGCGGCAGATTCTGTTTATTACTGCGGTGAATACGATGGGACGCGGTGCGCGCGGTTATGGCCAGCAACGGATCACGGTCCAGGTAGGCGGAGCCGACGCCCAGTACCAGATTACAGGCGCCGGGACCGAGCGTAGCAATACACACCCCCGGTATTCCGGTCAGCCGACCCACCGTCCCGGCCATAAAGGCCGCTGTGGTTTCATGACCCGTAAGAATAAACTCAATGCCTCGCCTGTGCAACGCGTCGATCAGTTCAACCACTTCTCCACCCGGATGCCCGAACGCATACCGGACACCCGCGTCATATAACGTCCGGGAGATGACCTCCCCACAGGTTTCGTCATGAGCCAATTTGTTGTCCTTTCTTTAACCACGGAAATAATCTTCCTGGTTAAAGCTTCACTTCGCTACGACCAGATCCCGGCGCTGAAGGTGGATCTTGTCGAAACTTTCCGATGAAATGACGTAGTACCAGAGCGCAAACCGGGTGTTCAGATCAGCGGAGGTTCTTCGGTCTGCCTCGACCTTATTTCGCCACGCTTCATGCGTTTCATACACCTCGGCATTAGCACGGTCCGCGTCGGTCAGCAGGCTGTCCAATTTGCTCTGAAAGGCCATGTTCGCCGGTTTATCGGGCTCCGGAAACATGCCGGCATCGAACTCGGTTGTGATAAAAAGATACCGGTTTTCGCCGGGGCCTTGCGGCGTCTCACCGCTTTCGGTTGTGCCGGCCGTAACCGCATCTCCTACGCCGTAAACAATCTCTCCGAAACGCAAGGTATAGATCACGCCGTCTTCAGTACGGGTCTGGATCTCGCCCTCGTTTGATACAAGCTGACCGTCCTGAGTGAAATAGTAGCCTTTGCTCTGCAACGACAGCATATCCGTCCGGGTGATGGAAATGCCCCCTTCGGTCTGGGCCAGGCTTTTGGACAGGCCCGCCGGTTTGGGGCGAACGCCTACAATGGTCAACTCGCCCAGCGCTTTGAGCAGATCGGTCATCTTAGTATCATCGACCTTTTGATTGCTCCGCATCCGATTGGCCGACCAATCGGTGTCTTCTCTGGTCAGGATAATGGTATCCCGTTGATTTAATAAACCGGTACGCTCATTGATGGTATAATCTTTCAGCGTAACCTGCTTGATCTTCGGCTGATCCACCAGGAGCAGGTCTTTTTCGATCCAATCGTTGAATTGCGTGGAGATATCCACGTCGAACCGGGCAGCATACGTCCGTTTCTGACCGGGTAGACGGGCATACCTGTATTTGTCGTCACGACCGGGGATACTTTTACCGATGATAATATCGGCAAGAATATTATCATTTTTATCCTTGATCGTCACACGTTTGCCACGACCGGTCAGCGACGTGACGTTCTCGTCGAGTGGGTCCACCACGCCCAGGGCCTCATGATCCGCCGCCACGTCGGCGACGATATCGTCCTTCTTGATGTCCAGTATCCCGGCTGCTGTCTGAGCCAGGCGATCTTTGCCGTCCGCCGAATAGTTATGATGAGAGGGAATGGTCCATTTCCCGCCTTTAAACAATATTTTGAATGGATTGGCACGGCCGGTCTCTTCATTGAAATCAATGACTTCCATGGAGGTGGCCACATTCGGATCATCAAAGTCCGGGAAAAACGCTTCGCCTCGATCTGAAAAGGCTTCCGGCGTGGGATTACTCGGCGCGACAAGCAGGGCCATCAGACCCAGCCCTGCGGCGACGCCGATAAAGGTCATGGTCTTTTTAATTTCGCTCATGATCAGTTCCTTAATCGTCTGGCGGCCACGGCCGCATCTTTTTCACGTTGCCGGCGTCGAATAAATATGAATACACCGAGAACGAAAACGGGGATTGGCGGCATCAGAGCGGCCAGATTCTTAATGGTATTCTGAATCAGCCGGATCTGTTGCTCCATATTTTCCTTGCTGGCCTGAATCTTCGCCTCTTTCTCAGTTTCGATATTCGTTTTTAGCGTTTCGAAGCGACGGTTCTCGACTTCTTCCAGGTTACGCACCATGATCTGCTTCGTTTGCTCGTCCAGATCCGTTCGTTGCCGCACCTCGTTAACACGTAATGTAAGGCGGCTTTGAGCCTCTTCCAGAGCCTGCTGTGCCTCGCGTTCTGCCTGGTCTTCATCCTGGACGCGTTGCTGCGTGTAGGCCAGTGTCTGCGCTTCGACCGTCTCCAGCGTACGGTACTTCACCCGCTTGCCGCGCAGATTGATAAACGATTCGTCGTCCATCAGCACATCCATCGAGTTCAGAAAAAATGTGACGTTATCGAAATTGAACCCGCCTACGCCGAGTCGCCGGATATCGAAAAACTGCTGGGAGATAAAATCGACATCCGCAACGACCATCAGGTTGACCGGACTGGATGCAGTCGAGTCCCCTTCAGCGTTTTTGCCTTCGATATAGGCGGCCAGGGTATACATGCTCTGGCTTGGTCGGCGTAGCGTCTTTCGCATCACCAGTTGCGCGCCGCCGAAGAAGTTGCGTTGCACCATTTGGGAATAGGGAACCAGACCTGAGATCCGGCCGCTCTGAACCAGCGGTGTAAACGTATAATCTGCACTGCCTGACGGCTGAAGATAACCGGAGAAGAGCAGGATGAGTTCCTGCAACGGGGCCGTATTGATCGCCTCCTGGTTGAATCGATCCGGGTTCTCATTACCGGCGCCCACGAAGACCACTTCCGACGGCAGATGAGAGAGATCCGGATGGGGATTATATTGATCCCACACGATCTGAGACATACTCCAATTGATTCCAAAATCACGTAATAATCCCTGAATATCCCCCTTTTCTTTTGGCGGCGGCGCCGAATTGCGCATGAACGGGTTGACGTTGGAACCGTTCTTCTCCGATGGGGACAACGTGATATCGATGGCCGGTAACGGATCTACGAGCATCAAGGTCGGGTGCCCGGTTTTAATATAATCTGAAAGTCGATCCATTTCTTCTTGTGACAACGTGTTGGGTAAGGCCGCCAGCAGGCCATCCAGATCTTCAGGATAAGCTTCTGCGGGGGCCACCTCTACGACTTCGTACTGCTTACGCAGCTCTTCGATGACGGCCCAAGACGGACGGCTTTGCATGGTGGCAAAATCGAAGCCACCAAACAGCCTGGCTTCCGTCGTCAGAATGCCGAGTTTTTTGCGCTGCGTACGCGCCACCACACGAATACTGCGCGTCAGTTCGTATTCGACCGGTAGCCCGGGATCCAGGAATGGAATGACCTGTTCTTCGGCGCCGCTGGTGATGGCAATGCCGGCAATCACATTCGTAAAACCGGATCGGGCGCTGCGCAGGTTCGGCAATTCCCGTGGCATGATGCTGAATCGTTCACGCGCCTCCCGGGCTTCCGGCGTATACATCTCCGTATCTTGAATGCGCACCTGAACCCGATCCCGGCCTGCGGCATCCAATTCTTTCAGAATATCGATCAGATTAGAGCGGGTCTGGACATACGCCTCAGGGACATCAGGGCTGACAAATGCCTGAATGAACACGGGGCGGCCGGCCGGTAATTCGTCTAAGATGCGTACCGTTTCATCGGACAAAGAATGTAATCGTTCGGCGGTAAAATCCAACCGGATACCGGGCCAACTGAAGATTACATTAATGCTGATCACCGTAATAATCAGGGCCAGGGCACGCGTACCATGATGAATCTCCATTCGATACCCGTCCGCCTCAACAGGCCAGTGACGGCGGCTGATAAGCAAAACGTTCAAGTAGATCATCAGGGCGCTTACCGAGAGAAAATAGAAGAGGCCAGAAAAACTGACCACGCCGCGGGAGAAGTCATTGAAGGTGTCAAATACGCCCAGGGGGGAAACCAGATTCCGCAGACCATTGCTGATGCCGCCTGCAATCGGTCCGATCAAAACGAACACACCGCATAACAACGCCCCCACGATAAAGGCGATCGTCGCATTGGCTGTCAGAAGCGAGGCCAGCATGCCGACGGAGATCATCAGGGCGCCGAGCAGCCAGTAACCCAGATAGTTGCTGACCATAAGCCCCAGGTCGGGGCTGCCGAGCCATATCAAAACCAGGACATGGGTCAGGGACAGGATGAGGGACACCGTATAGACACCCAATGTCGCCAGATATTTCCCCAGGACCACTTCCAGGTCAGTTGCCGGCAGGGTGAGCAACAGTTCGTCCGTGCCCTGTTTGGTCTCCTCTGCCCATACGCCCATCGTAAGCGCTGGAATGAAAAACAGGAGCAGATACGGAAACACCGTGTTAAGTTGTTCCAGGTTGGCCAGGTTGTTCTGAAAGAACTGATCCTGCCAGAACGCCGCAGCTGCACTGAGAAAAATAAACAACGTAACAAATACATATCCGGTGGGATTACTGAACGCCATGCGAACATCCCGTTTCATAATCGCGGTGATGACCTTTTCGTTCAACGTGAGTCCCTTGCCGAGGTTCATAGAGCAGCCTCCTCTTGCTGAACTTCTATTTCAGGATGCCCGTAGTTCGTTAATTTATAAAAGGATTCTTCCAGGGAACCGCCCTGTTTTAACTCATCCGGCGTTCCGTCGAGTATCAACCTGCCATCATTAATCAGAAGGATGCGATCGGCCACCGCATCCGCCTCCTGAAGAATATGTGTGGACAACAGAATGGTCTTGGTCTTGCCCAATGTTTTGATATTCTGTCTGAAATCCCGAATCTGATTGGGGTCCAGACCAGCGGTCGGTTCGTCCATGATGAGTACATCCGGATCATGTAATAATGCCTGGGCCAGACCGACACGTTGTTTATTCCCTCGGGATAATTTATCGATGGGCTTTTCAAGAACCAGTTGCAGATTACATTGCGCAACAACATAGGCCAACCGCTCTTTCGTTGTGGCAGGGGCCATGCCGCGTACTTCAGCAAAAAATTGCAACAGTTCCAGCGGAGTCATGTTCTGATACAACGGCCCATTCTCCGGTAGATATCCAAGTTGTTTGGACATCCCAAGACGATGCGTCCTGACATCCAGGCCGGCGATCGTCGCACTGCCCTCGCTGGCCGATAAATAGCCGCAGAGAATCTTCATGGTGGTGGATTTCCCTGCGCCATTAGGTCCCAGAAAGGCTACGATCTGCCCCTCCGGGATGGCGAATGAGATGTCTTTAACGGCTACAAATGAGCCGTAGTACTTACTCAACCCTTTCGCCTCGATCATAGTCGTAGATGAATCGGACAAGTCAGTTTACCTCCTTCAGACAAGTCTTATGGCTGATTTATGAATTATGATGGTTGTTATGCATCAATGCGCGTAGCGGATCATCATCAAACGACCTGCTACACGCACAGGTCACCCGCGTTGATGTTTCGCTGCTTGCTCCGTTATGATTTATTACTGATCTGAATGGTGCAGCCCATAAAAATTGAATAAATTCCCCTGTTTGTCAAGTCAATAAACCAGGGTTGTATTTTAATGAAATGTCGGTATATTAAGCTGACGATGTAAACCCTTTGATAGAATGGGACCTCAACATGAATAATATAATCCGATCATTCAGCTTGAATATTCTGATATCAGGCATGACCCTTTTTGTCTTTGCAGGGCTTATGGAGGTTGGATTTCTGCTGTGGGCGCCTCAAATTCCTGTTACTTCGCCTACAATGTATGCGCCGCACCGGGAGATACTCTATAGACCCAACCCTGCCAACTGCTGGCCTTATCGGACCAATGAGTTCGATACCATGATAACTTTTAATACGCATGGTATCCGGGGTGAAGAACGACCGATAGAAAAACCGGTGAATACCTTTCGCATTTTATGCCTGGGTGATTCGTTCACGTTGGGCTCCGAAGTAGCAGACGAAGTGTGCTATCCAAGCGTTCTGGAACAACTGCTCAATAAACAGGCCCGCGATCAAGGGGATACCATCCGTTATGAAGTGCTAAACGCAGGCGTCGGCGGATACGGTACCTTCCAGGAATTACTTTATTTTAAAGAGTTTGTCATCAACCATAATCCGGATCTGGTTTTATTACAGTTTTATTCCAATGACGTGCGGGACAATATCAATTTTCAGAGACACTGGAAGACGCTTTATCCTGACTCGACACTCAGGGTATCTATGAATAGTCTGTTTGAAGAGGACATCCTCTCAACCGAAAGAACGGTGATACAGTACGCCGGTATCGGGGGTGGTCTGGTGGGTAGTTTCCAATCGGTTCAAGCATTTCTAAAAGAAAACAGCCATCTGTATCATTTTCTGCATGTTCGCCTCAACATTCTGCGCTCTATGCTGGGCTTTCGCCAACTTGCGGCGTTCGACGATTTTTTGGTTGTGATGGCAGAATATCCTCCTGAGATCGATCAAGGCTGGGCGTTGACCAAATCTTTGATGCTTATGATACGTACTCTGGCTGAGCAGCATCAGGCGGCCTTTGCCATAACGATTGTACCGAACAAAGCCCAGGTGATCAGCAACTGGCGGTATGATCAATGGATAGAAGATAATCAGTTTGACTTCCAAAAACCGATACGGATCCTTCAGGCATTCGGCAAGGATCAGCAGATTTCCACCCATGATTTTTTACCCGATATGAAGGAAGCAAGCATACAACAATCTCCGTATTATAATTGGGATGGTCATTGGAATACTTACGGAAATCAGGCGGCAGCAGAATCTCTGCTCCGTTTTTTGATAGACCAAAAATTAGTTCCTATGGCCGTATCCGGACCATAAGCCCGTCATCTTATATAGAGGAAATATGATGTCCACAAGGAATCGTTGGTTTTGTATCCTGCTTTCTGTCGTCTTTTTCCATTTTTCTCATTGCGGAGATAAGGAACAAAGCGGCTATAAAATTGCGGTCATTCCCAAAGGGTTGACGCATGAATTCTGGAAGTCCATTCACGCCGGGGCCATGCAGGCGGAAAAGGAACTCAATGCAAACGGAGTGGCTATAGAGATCGACTGGCAGGGTCCGAATAAAGAAAGTGACCGGGAGCAGCAGATTAAAATTGTTGAAAATCAGAT
>CAJXCW010000109.1 GCA_913051705.1 uncultured bacterium | reverse complement strand
CATAAAAACGAGCAGTCAGCTCACAAGAATAAATCTTGTAAGTCTAACTGCTCGTATAAGTTATATAATTAGGGGTGGGGATATCTGAACTCCCGAACTCCTGCTCCCGAAACTTAAGTCGGAGATATACAGAGTGTTTATTACGAGGCCAATCGGTGACCAAAATGAAAAAACGGACAGAAGACTCACGAATTTAAATTCCGTAAGTCCTTCTGTCCATTGGTGTTATTTAAGTACATCGCCAGGGAATCGAACCCTGAACCTACTGATTAAGAGTCAGTTGCTCTGCCAGTTGAGCTAGCGATGCCCAAATGAGTGCGGAAGGAATCGAACCTTCGACCCACAGATTAAAAGTCTGTTGCTCTACCAACTGAGCTACGCACCCATTTTTCAAGATTGCAAAGATAAGAGAAAAACCGGTGCCCGTCAATGAAAAAAAGATCAACTTGACACGCTTTTGATTGGCTTCTATACTTGCCCGTTGAGATGTAACCCATTCAGCGAAAACCCAGCATGGAGATAAGCCATGGCCGTGCCTGCTTTGATTCTTGATTATGCAATGGCGACGCCGGAAATCAATGAACGTATTGCCTTCGACTACATCGGCGCAGGATGCCGGGTGGACTACCGGCCCTTTTATCCTAATCTGGAGAATATGAAAGTAGCGAAGCTACAAAACGACGAAGCTACGTAGCTTTTTTTAAAAGGAGTCATGCATGTATTCTTGCATCAACGGGGCGACCACGATGCCCTATACCCTGGAACAAGATCTGGAAGCCGCGGCCAAAGCCGGTTTTGAGGCGGTTGAAATCTGGTCTCGAAAACTGGATACGTATCTGGAAACACACAGTGTCGAGGCCTTGAAAGAACTCCTGGATCAGCACCAGCTTAAGGTCGCCTCCTTCTGTCCGTATTCATTGGTAGGATTTTCAGACAATCGCGGTCATATTATCTCTATTCGTAAGGCGGCTGAAATTGCCGAGGCCATTGCGTGTCCGGTTTTGCTCGTCTGTGCGGATGCACCCCCCGGTGAGATTGACCTGGATGACGCGTATGACGCCATGGCCAACGTCGCCAGTACCTACGCGGATATGGCGGAGGATTACGGGGTTAAAATTGCGATTGAGCCGCTCGGCAGGCATCCTTTTATCCCCGGACCGGAGGAAGCGCTTGAGATCATCGATCGAGCAGAGCATGAAGCGCTTGGCTTGATGATGGATACCTTCCACTACTATAAATCCGATATTAGTCTGGACACGATTCGTAATATTCCCCTTGAACACCTCCTGATTGTCCATGTAAATGACTGTGAGGATCTTCCCAAAGAGGATCTGACCGATCAGCACCGCCTGCATATGGGGGAAGGCGTTATTCCTCTGCATGAGATGCTTAGCGTCCTCAAGGAGAAAGGATATGAAGGCGCTTTGTCTGTTGAGATATTCAGAGAAGCCTACTGGCAGCAGGATCCGGGAAGTGTTTCTATCGCCGCTAAGGGAGCGCTTGATCGAACGGTGGCGACTTTATAACATCGGCAGCAGACTCAATCCTGTTTGTATCGCAGGTTCATTGTTTTGGGATGGGCCGCCCGGGCTTCATCGAGCCGACCTATCGGGGTGGTGTGCGGTGCGTTTTTTACCAGATCCGAATTTTCCCTCGCTTCTCTTGCAATGGCTTCCATCGCCTCGATAAATTGATCCAGCGATTCCTGACTTTCGGTCTCGGTCGGTTCAATCATGATGGCTTCAGGCACAATCAGAGGAAAATAAATAGTGGGGGCAAAGAATCCGTAGTCAAGCAGCCGTTTAGCGATATCGAGCGTCTTTATCCCATATGCTTTAAATCGCGTACCGGACGCGACGAATTCGTGCTGACAGGGCACCTCAATCGGGATCGCTGTTTCGGTCTGTGCGCCATGCAACATGACCGTCCGCGGATACAATCTCTCCAGCCGGCGCATGATATAGTTAGCGTTCAGGATGGCATTTTCGCTGACCTGGCGCAAGCCGTCGGGACCATTTGTCCTGATATAGGCATACGCGCGTACCATCATCCCGAAACTACCTGGAAAACTACGAATCCGGCCGATGCTTTTCGGTCGATCAGATTCGAACAGATATTTTCCGTCCACCAGTGCTGGTATTGGGGTCGGGAGATAATCAACCAGATCACCTTTCACGCCGACGGGCCCGGCGCCCGGACCACCTCCACCATGAGGCGTTGAGAAGGTCTTATGCAGGTTGAAGTGCACCACGTCAAACCCCATATCCCCCGGCCTTGTAAGCCCCAATATGGCATTCATATTGGCGCCATCCATATAGAGCAATGCGCCGGCATCATGGACAATGCGGGCGATCTTCCGGATATCCGATTCAAAGAGTCCGAGCGTATTGGGGTTGGTCAACATAAAAGCCGCCACCTCTTCGTCCATAATCGACGCGAGGTGATCGGTATTTACCAGACCCTGACTATTGGTAGGGATTTGAATGGTATCATAGCCTACCAGAGATACACTGGCCGGGTTGGTGCCATGAGCAGAATCCGGGATCACTACTTTCTTACGGCCATCGCCTCTATGCTCATGATACGCCTTTATCATCATGAGACCGGTTAATTCACCCTGGGCGCCGGCTGCAGGCTGTAACGTCACCCCATCCATACCCGATATTTCAGTAAGATATGCGCTCAATTCAACCAGCAGGCGTATGGCGCCCTGACAGGTATCATCCGGTTGCAGGGGGTGTAAACGGGAAAACCCGGGCAGCGCTGCCACATCCTCATTGACTCTGGGATTATGCTTCATGGTACAGGATCCCAGGGGATACATGGCGCGATCCGGATGATAATTCATAGTAGATAAACGGGTATAATGCCGCACCACGTCCACTTCACTCACCTCCGGTAATGCAGGTGGGGTTTCACGCAGATCTTCTTGCGGCAATAAGTCGGCTACAGGGCTGGTCGGCACATCCGGTTCAGGCAACGAAACGCCTCGCCGATTCTCCGAGCTCAATTCAAAAATAAGGGGTTCCGGCAATGCAGCATCCTTTTTGTTAATCAAATTATATGACCTAACGCATCAACAAACCTATCAATCTGCGCCTTCGTCCTTCGCTCCGTCACTGCAATCAGTAGACAGTCGTCCATCTTAAATTGAGGGAAACAACCGAGGCTGACGCCGGCCAGAATATGTTGCCCGGCAAGTTGGTGGACGATATGTGCGGCATCACCGGGGGTCTGAATCACAAATTCTTTAAAGAAAGGCGTATTAAAACGAAGCGAGTAGCCAGGTAACTCGGCAATCCGATCTGCGGCATAGTGGCTTTTCTGTAAACAAAGATCGGCCGCCTTTTGTAATCCTGTTTTCCCCATCATGGCCATATAAATGGTCGCCATGAGGGCGTTGAGTTGCTGGCTGGTGCAGATATTCGATGTGGCCTTGTCGCGCCGGATATGCTGTTCCCGGGCCTGCAGGGTCAGCACAAATCCTCGTTGACCTTTTTGATCTATTGTCTGACCTGCGATCCGGCCGGGCATCCGCCGGACAAAACGCTCCTTCGCTGCAAAAAACCCCAGGGCCGGTCCGCCGAAACTGACTTGATTGCCCAGGGACTGTCCCTCACCTACGGCAATGTCCGCTCCATATTCACCCGGTGGCTTAATCAGGCCCAATGAAATGGGATCAACGGCCATAACAAGGAGTGCCCCGGCGCTATGCACCATTTTTTCGATCTCTGCCATGGCTTCCAGATGGCCGAAAAAATTCGGATGCTGAATAAGAACACAGGCGGCCTGGTCCACGAGATGAGCCTGGAGCTGTTCCGGATCGAGCTTGCCCTCCGGACAGGGGATGGTCTCGACGGTAATACCCGGGCCATGCGCATAGGTATGTATCGTATGGGTATAATGAGGATGCATACTGCCGGCGACAACGACCCGGTTACATCGTTTCACGGCACACGCCATCATCATGGCCTCTGCTGCTGCCGAGGCGCCGTCATACATGGACGCATTGGCAACCTCTAATCCCGTCAGTTCGCAGATCATGGATTGGAATTCGTAGATGCCCTGGAGCGTCCCCTGACTTACTTCGGGCTGGTAGGGGGTATATGAGGTGAGGAACTCGGATCGCCCGGTCAGATGTTTTATGGCGCTGGGAATAAAATGGTCGTACATGCCGCCACCGACAAAGGAAATAGCCTTGTCCGCGGCCATATTCTGATCCGCCAGTTCCCCCATAAGGTCCTGCAGTTCCAGCTCAGATAGGGCCGGCGGTAAATGTAAGGGATGGGTAAGGCGGACCTCCTGCGGAATCACCGTGAGTAACTCGTCAACAGAAGAAATGCCAATCGCGTCCATAATACTTTTTCGATTGGCATCGGTATTCGGAATATACGTCATATCTTCTCCGTCATGGTGCTCGTTCTACTCTCCAATAAAATCCTTATAGGCATCTGAGGTTAATAGCGCATTGAATTCGGCCACATCAGCGACCTCTATTTTAATCATCCAACCATCGCCATAGGGATCCTCATTCACTGCTTCAGGTCGCGTTTCCAGTTCGGTATTTAATTCTATAATCGTTCCCGCCATAGGGCTGAACAGCGGAGATACGGTTTTTACGGCTTCTACCGTGCCGAATTCTCCACCGGCATCGACGGTATCTCCATCAGAGGGCAATTCCACGAAGACAATATCCCCGAGTTGGGTTTGTGCATGATCGGTAATGCCGATGGTCGCGGTCCGGCCATCAAGACGAACCCATTCATGCTCTTCAGAATATCGAAGCTCTGCTGGTATACTCATCTCAGGTCCTTCCTGCTATTTAATGGCCGCCATCTCTTCCTGCAATCGATCTTGTGCCATCATGGTTTCGACTAAATTAATATGTGCCTGACCGGATCGGAAGGTCGGGTGTTTAAGCATATAACTGTGAAATGGAATGGTGGTTTTAACGCCCTCGATGATAAACTCTTCCAGGGCGCGTTCTGTCCGGGTCATCGCCTCTTCCCGATTACGGCCCCAGACAATCAGTTTGGCCAGCATGGAATCATAATAGGGCGTCACGACATACTGGGCGTATACATGACTGTCCACACGAACCCCATATCCGCCTGGAACGTGGAAGCTGGTAATCTGACCTGTCGAAGGCATGAAATTTCGAGCCGGATCTTCTGCATTGATTCGGCATTCAATCGCATGGCCTCGGAAGGTCGCCACCTCCTGGGTAAAACTAAGCGGTTCACCCGCTGCGATTCGAATTTGTTCCTTGATTAAATCCTGAGAGGTTACCTGTTCCGTAACGGCATGTTCCACCTGGATCCGGGTGTTCATCTCCATAAAATAAAAATCACCCTGGTCTGTCACCAGATATTCCATCGTGCCGACATTCTGGTATCCAATGGACCTGGCGCCCTTGAGTGTGGTCTCCCCCAGCCTGGTTCTTAACGCTTCGTCTACAAAAGGAGACGGCGCTTCTTCGATTAGTTTTTGACGCCGCCGTTGTATCGAGCAATCTCTCTCCCCCAGATGAATGAGATTGCCGTTCTGATCACCAAATACCTGGATCTCTATATGTCTCGCATGTTCGATAAAATGTTCAAGATAGAGCGAGGTGTCGCTAAAGGCCTTTCTGGCCTCTTCATAGGCGATTTGAAACTGTGTACGAAGTTCAGCCACATCCCGGGCAACACGAATCCCGCGCCCACCGCCACCTGCTGATGCTTTTATGACCAGAGGGAATCCAACATCCACTGAAGCCTCCACCGCCATATCGACATGGTCGACGGTCCCCTCCGTTCCGGGGATGGTCGGCACACCGGCTTTAGTCATCATCTTACGGGCTTCCGCCTTATCGCCCATTAATTGGATGACGCTGGATGGGGGACCAATAAAAGTGATATGACACGATTCACACACTTCTGCAAAATGTGGATTTTCGGACAGGAAACCATAACCGGGATGGATGGCATCGGCATTGGTAATTTCAGCTGCACTGATGATACGGGGAATATTGAGGTAACTGTCGTTGGGCGTACTGCTTCCAATACAAATGGCTTCATCAGCAAATCGGACATGCAAAGAATCTTGATCCGCTGTGGAATATACGGCGACCGTGGCAATATTCAATTCTTTACACGCCCGGAGCACCCGCAGGGCAATTTCTCCACGGTTCGCGATCAGTATTTTTTGAAACATCAGGTCCTTATGCTGGTTCAAGCAGGAACAGGGGCTGGCCATATTCTACCGGCTGAGCATCTTCAACCAGGATTTTTACCACCCGCCCGTTGGTTTCGGAAAGGATGGGGTTCATTAATTTCATGGCCTCGATGATACAAAGCTGCTGGCCGGATATGACTTCTTCTCTTTCTTTTACAAACGGATCGGAATCGGGTTCAGTGGCACGATAAAAGGTGCCGACCATCGGTGAGGTGACTTCAATATATGAATGATTGGTTACGCCACCTTCATCTTCAATGGACACGTCGGTTGTCGGTGTGGGTACCACCGGCACTACCTGTATTCCTTGCGGTACGGCAGCGACCGGAACCGGCATCAACCGCACGATACGCACTTTCGAGTCGCCGTTGGAAATCTCCAATTCCTGAATATCCGTGTCCTGTAATGATTCGATCAGTTTGAGAACCTCATCGATCCCCATTATCTATACTCCTTCAGAACCGCTAGAACCGCGTGTTCTTAGACACGTTCTACGTATTGTCTGGTACGGGTATCAATACGTAAAACATCACCATTATTAATAAAAAGAGGCACCTGGACGACGGCGCCACTTTCGAGGGTGGCCGGCTTTGTTCCGCCGGTAGCTGTATCTCCACGAATGCCCGGATCGGTTTGTTTGACCTCCAGATTAACGAAATTAGGCATTTCAATACCGACGACGCCCTCATCCGTTGTCAATAAACTGAGGTTCATACTGTCCTTGATAAGATCTTTGTTATTCCCCAACATGACCTCATCCACTGGAACCTGTTCGTATGTTTCCATATCCATCATATAGTAAAAGATGCCGTCGGTATATTGATATTGTGAATCTCGCCTCTCCACACGTACATCTTCCACTTTATCAGATGCTTTATACGTTCTATCGATGACAGATCCACTATGAATATGTTTTAATCGGATGCGACTGAACGCGGTTCCTTTTCCAGGTTTGACATGTTCACACTCAGTCAGAAGATACACCTCTCCATCTATGCGAATGGTCATGCCATTGCGCAAATCCGTTGCACTTATCATAATGGCTCTTACTCCTCTTTACGGTCCATCCTGCTCTGCTTTCAAAACAAATAATTCGGACAGCCGCTTTTGAATTTCGGGCTTGGCCGGATCATTTTCTATCATAGCCAGGTAGATAGAGATGGCCCGATCCGTCAAGCCCTGGCGAACATATAATTCGGCTAACGTCGCGGTTGGTATCGCATCGGCCTGTGGATCGTCCTCCACATCCCCGTCACTATCCGTCTCTGCTGGCGGCGGCGCCAGCTCTTCCTCCTGGACCGCAGATTCCTCATGATGAGAATCCTCGGAGACCGTCGTATCCGGCGAAATATCTGTGCCAATAGCCTCCGATATGGAGGTATCGCCTATAAGCGGGTTATTATCGATTTCCTGGCCGCCAGAGTCGTTGGTGGGCTCAGATGCGTTTTCATCAACCAACGGATTTTCAGGACTTTTTATCTCCTGGTCGGCCTGGATGTTTACCAGTTGCCCAATAAAAAATTGATCCAGATAATTAACGGGAACAATAGGCATGGGCGCATTAGGTAAATCCTCTGATACGATCAGCTCTTCCGCATCGATCTCATGGGATTCATCAAGGGTGAGCGTATCGGGTTCTTCCTCCACCTCAGGAAATATAGGGATTTCCTCGATTGTCTCATCCGGCTCCTTAATGGATTCCGAATCCCAGGTATGGTTTTCTTCCCTGTATCCCGGTGGGACAATCAACTTATCCTCCTTACTTTCATCGGAGACTTCCGTCTCTTCTGATGGAGAGATCTCTTCTACCTGCTCTTCAGGTTCATCATAAAGTGCATCCGCTGTCTCTTCCTGAGCAATTTCGGAGATCTCTTCTACCAATTGGCCGGGGGATGTAAGGGCCAGCATGTTCTCGTAGATGTTGACCGTGAAATCTTCAGAAGCGAGGCCACGGCTGGCTGCGTCTGAAGATTGTTCGCTGACCGGTAAAAGATCCTGGAAGATTTCTGCAATCCAGGGCCCTGTGGCAAACACGGGACCGGATTCCGGTGGCGGAGTGGAGGTTGCCACAGGTTCAGGTTCTATCGTCGGTACAGGATCAACAGGGGAAGATGGTGGGACAAGTTCAAGGTCCGCTATAGGCTCTGATTCTTCTGTTACGGATTCCTCTGATTCTATTTCTTCAGATGATTCGGTGATATCCTCCTGCGATGGAAGACGCTCATCGGATTCAATCTTAACGGGTGGAGGAAAGGTGGTCTTTTCGTAAGCTACTTCCAATTCGGTGGCATCGATTGGCTCGCCTGTTTTTTCCTCTAAGGTATCTACCAGATTACGAACCCGTCTATTTAAGGGATCAATTGCCTGTGCCTGACGATAATAATACAAGGCCTGATTTTCATTGCCTTCATTATGGTAAAGGGCAGCCAGTTCGGTAATAACTGCAACATGATGCGGCCCAATTCGTAATGCTTCGACCAGCGATTCCCGAGCTTCACTAATCTGATTCTCGTCCATGTAACAGCGTGCCAGCACATAGTGCCCTGTCGCGTAGCCGGGACGGTGCTTCAACCCCTCCTGACAGAATTGAATTGCTTTCTGAGCATGCCCGTTCAGGCGCATCTCTTCTGCCAACCTACCGAATTGGGGTGTATTCGGCGATTTCCCCATCAGCGATTTTACTTTATCGAGGATAGCGCTCACTATAGATCACCTGGTCTTAAAGTGGGTTTATTGCTGACGGCGCAAGGTTCAATAACATTATGGATATATCATATCCTGTCAATAGAAATCTTAGCAAAAGAAACGCCCGTTTCATAGTAAAAATGAAGCCGGGCGTTAACGATTTCAGGGTGGACAACGGGATTCGAACCCGCGACCTCCAGAGCCACAGTCTAGCGCTCTAACCAACTGAGCTATGCCCACCATATTTTTATACTTCAAGCATTCCGACCATTTATGACCCAACCCGTTCAGGTCTCTCCGAATAAGATGCTAAATATAGCAGGTTGATGTGTTTAATGTCAAGGTTTTTCTATGGTATATCACATCTGTACAGGTCGTGTAATCATCGACTTATCATAATCTCCCGTAAAGGTCGCCTGATGACAGAATCAGGAAAACGGACCGTCAAATCAGCCCTTGTTAACCCTCCATTTACGGACTGTGTATAATATACGAGATCCATAGATTCTTCCCTTACGTCGCTGCGAATCTTGATCCGACCAGGGCGCCATATGCCTTTTCTCTTGTTGTACTGTTCGAACGTTCGAGTTACTGAGATCTCATCTCCTTGCCGTTCCTCTTCCTTGATGACAACCGATTTTCGTGGATCCACCCAGATGGTTCTTGTGCGACCGGCCTGACGAATTGATATAAGGACCTGTCCATTTTCGTATCGATATTCGGTGATGGGACCTTCCACATAAGGTTGTAAATCGATCAACCCTAAGGCAGCGGTGCGCATGTCGACGAGGGAAATCCGTAACCCCGGCACCACTACCTCATGGTCATGCAGCGTACCTTCAAACAGCGTATTCTCTCGTGGAGTATATAAAAGAACGTTTTGATCTTCGATGAGTAAAACGGCCATGATCTGCATAAAACCGCCCTGGATGTCGATACGATACCGATCAGGCGCGAGATATTGGATACGAGCACCGACACGCCCCCGGCGATCGTTTATATAAGCTACGATGTCGGCGCCACCCTTGAAGTCTTTGATACGACGGGTCGCATCTTCAAGATTTTTTAGAATGGTAGAAACCGGCAAAGGATTGGCGGGATCGGATGGCGGGCGGCAGGCGGAAAGACTGAGAAAAATGGAGATAAAAATAGAGCCGACGATTGACCTAACAAAATCATGGCATCGGATTGGCATCCTGTATCTTCTTGCGGATGTTTTCAATCTGCTTCGGTGTCGCATCTGGATCTTCCAGTTCAAGCGCCCGTTCCCATTGTTGGACCGCATTCTGTGATTTTCCAATATCATTAAGGACGTCACCAAGATGGTCATACAGCGTGGCACTCTCGGTTTCAATTAATTGTAATGCTTTTTCAATATATTCGCGCGCTTTTTTAGATTGTCCGGATCGGAAGTAAACCCATCCCAGGCTATCAAGAAATGAGCCATTGTCCGGTTGTTTATCCAAGGCTTTCTCTATCATGACTCTGGCTTCTTCCAGCCGCTGCCCTTTGTCCGCAAGAATATACCCCAGGTAATTCAATGTAAAGGGGTCGTCTGGATCAATTTCAAGGGCTATTTCAAATGTGCTTACGGCCTTGTTAAACTGTCCGGATTGATCATAGGACTGACCGAGCAGGAAACGCAGGCGGTGATTTTCGGTGAATTTTTCGACGGCTTGTTCCGTGATGTCGATGGCTTGATCATAATCCTTCTGTAACGTATGCGCATAACCCAAATAGAACCATAATTCAGGATCATCAGACGCCGAAGTCAACCCATCCTGGAAAATTTGAATACATTTACCGTAATCTTCCTGGCGTAAATAGACAAGACCCAGATTCACCCAACCTCTGCTGTCACGTGGATTCAGGTCGATAACCTGCTGAAATTGAACGCCGGCCTCAGGATAATTCTTGCGTTGCATGTAACTCACGCCCAGATACAAATGTATATCCGGATTCCGAGGTAACAAGGTCAGGGCCTGATTGAGAATATTTTCGGTTTCAGAATATTTGTTTTGCCTTAGATACGCCAGACTGAGATTTATCCACCCCCGCGTGTCTTTACGATTCAGGCTGATCACCTTCTGATATTGAGCGATAGCCTGATTATACTGCTGGCTGTTCATATATATATCGGCGAGATTCAGCCGCAGACTCACATTGTCGGGTAACATCTTTACGCTTTTTTCAAATGTTTCAAAACCCTTTTTTACCTCGCCCTGTTCCATATAAGCATAGCCCAGGGATATCCAACTCTTTGGATACTTGCTATCCATGTCGAGTGCTTCCTTGAATTCGTTTATCGCTTTTTTAAATTCTTTGCCCTCAAGGTATATGGATCCTAAATACAATTTAAGATCCGGATCGGACGGGATGGCTTTAATCGAATTCTCCAGCACTGAAATCGCTTCATCCGTTCGTTCCTGGCGACGATAGGTCAGGCCGAGATTGATCCAACTCCTCGTGTCCCTTTCATCAATACTGATCGCTTCCTGGAATGCCAGCGCAGCCTGATCCAGTTTATTCTGTTCGAGCAATATAATACCGATGCCCCCGTGGAGATCTGCTGATTGCGGAATGGCTTTCATCCCATCATACAGTACGGAGATCGCTTCGTCTAACTGGCCATTGCGCCTGAGCGCATTGCTAAGGTCTATCCAGATACGGGGTGTTGTGTTATCTTCATCCAGCAAGATGCGAAATTCCGTAATGGCCTCATCCCAGCGATTTAAATACATGAGCACCTGGCCAAGTCGTTGGCGAAAGGCTATTTCGTTATTCGGCTTCAAGTCAAGAATCTCCCGGTATTGCAGTACGGCTTTATTCCACTGTCTTTGTTGGCCGTATATTTCTGTCATACCGATCCGCGCCCGCAGAGAGGTTGGATAGTCTTCCAGTACCTTCTGAAATTCGATTAACGCTTTATTGAGCATCCCGCGCTTTTGATACGTTTCCGCCAGGCGAAAATGAAACTCCGCAGATCGGGGCACGAGCCGGCTTATGGCCTCCAGTTCACGTAAAATCGCATCTTCATCTTTTAATTTCTCTGCCAGCTGGGCAAGGGCAAAATGGGCTTCCACGTTATCCTGATCAAGGATGATCACCCATTCAAAGATATTTCGAGCTTCCTGATCACGCCCCATATCCCGAAGGCATTTGGCAAGCACCAAATTGGCGTCGGTAGTCGTAGAATCCAGAGTAATGGCTTTTTGAGCGTAAATCAGGGCCTCATTACGTTGCGCCAACTGATAATAGTCTACCGCTAAGGCCGAATAGATGTTCGATGAGGTGGAATCGTATTGCGCTGCCTGGAGGTATTCTTTAATGGCATTCAACGGATCGTTCTGTGCATCATAAAGACCGCCCTGTATAAAATGTTCAATAGCCATTGCGCTATTGGTCCCCTGTCCCCTTGCAGGCATCACACCGCTTATAAAAAGCAGCATGATAGATAAGACCATCGCCTCATGAGGTATCAATCGCCATCTCACAAGACCTGTCTCTACTGTGCTTTTTCGTTTGCCTTTCGCCTTCATGATCTTCCCCTTAAATGATTATCTTAGTATCCTGGTGACATCGTTATACAGGACAAAAAACATGAGGACCAGAAGGATAGCCATACCCGCTTGCTGCCAGACCAGACGCTGGCGCAAGGACAACGGCCGCCGAATAATACCCTCCACACCAAGAATAAGCAATTGGCCGCCGTCGAGGGCAGGGATGGGCAACAGATTAAGGATCGCCAGATTAATGCTCAGAAATGCAATAAAACTGAACAAACTGCTGGCACCCTGTTTGGCGCTTTCCCCCGCCATCTTTGCAATGGCAATCGGGCCGCCGAGTGTATCCGTCGAGATCTCCCGGCCGACCAGCTTTTTTATGAACATGAGAATGGTGCCCGATACGTTTACCACCTGGAGGCCGGCCATTTTGACCGATTCTATAAAGCCGACCGGGCTCAGTTTGATATGATCCTCCTGAGTAATACCAATTTGACCGATGTCGATGACCTCACCTGTTTCGGGGTCAAGATCCTGGGCTACATTAGGGGTAATTGAGGTCTGATGGGATTGGTCATTCCGCGTCCAGGTGATCATCGTCTCAATACCGGGTTTACTTCGGATCACCTCAACCATCTCGTACCATTGAGTAACGGATATGCCATCCACAGAGGTAATGACATCTCCGGATTTCAAGCCAGTGCGTTCAGCCGGTGAATCCGAGATAACGGTACTCACAGCAGACGCACGAAAATATCTCAGGCCGCTTATCCGTTCAATCGGCTCGGTCCTGCCAACAAAGTCGACTTCTACGACGGTCTCATTGCCTTCACGTAATACTTTTATTTCCGCCTGTGATATGGATTCTGAGAGGAGGGCTTTCCTGACGTCTTCCCATGTATCCACCGGTGTGTTATTTATTTCAATAATTTCGTCACCAACCTGAAGTTCTGAGACGGCGTATGGGCTATCTTCCATAATCCGTCCAATCGTGGTGGTGTCTGTCATTGCGATGCCCATCATAAAGTAGAAAACCCAGAAGATAAAAAAGGCCAGTACGAAATTCATCCCCGGACCGGCAGCAATAACAAACGATCGGGCGCTTATCGACTTCGATTGAAACTCCCAGGGTTCTCCCTTTACTTCATCACCGTCCGGATGTTCGCCAGCCATCTTAACATAGCCGCCCAGAGGGATCCAGGAGATACAGTATTCGGTATCTCCGATTGTTTTCCCGATCATTTTAGGGGGAAATCCCAGAGAAAACCGTTCTACTTTAATACCCATGCGTTTTGCCGCCATAAAGTGGCCCAATTCATGAATGAAGACGAGCAATCCTAAAACAAATATGGCAGATACAATGGTGGTCAGCATGCCAAACTCCCAGATTAACGGATGCAAAATCGCATCAGCGAACGTTGTGCCCGATTCTTAGCCTTCACCTGCTTTAACATACATGATTTCTAATATCTAAACAACGTCATTATTTAGAAATAAAAACCGGGCACCATGTGAATCCCATCAATATATACTTTCCCTATAGCATTGAATTTCAGAATATACCTTCAATTATAAAACTTGTTTATCTTACTTTGAGTTTCATTATTTCAAAAATACAAGAGAACAATGAGTATTTAAACGGCCGAAAAGCGTTCCCGGCAATAGGTTCGGGCCCAGGAATTCGCCGCTAAAACGGCGTTCAGGGACAGGGCCGAATGCCTATTAAGCATCGGTTCATTTTTCGCATGACAGGACATAGCATCTGCAATAACTTTCGGGATCTGCATAAACCCGATCTGACCTTTTAAAAAAGCGTCAACAGCCATTTCATCTGCCGCACTCAGTACGGCCGGCAGCGTGGTCCCGATTCGCCCGGCTTCGTATGCTAACCCCAGGCAAGGAAATTTTTCATGATCGGGCGGCAACAAGGTGAGGTCCCATGCCCGCGTGATATCAAAGCGCGGCCAGGGGGTATCTAATCGTTGAGGATAGGTTAAGGCGTATTGGATAGGTATACGCATATCGGGCGGTCCAATCTGGGCGAGGACATTGCCATCTATCATCTCAACCATCGAATGGATAATGGATTGAGGGTGTATGACCACATCAATTTTAGAGACCGGAATCCCGAAAAGCCAGTGCGCCTCGATGACTTCAAAGCCTTTATTCATCAAGGTAGCCGAGTCAATTGTTATTTTTTGCCCCATGTTCCAGGTGGGATGATCCAGGGCTTCGGCCGGCGACATCTTCTCCATATGTTCCCGATTTGAATGCAGAAAGGGACCGCCGGATGCAGTCAGGATAAGCCGTTGCACATCATCAAGATTCTGACCGGCCAGGCATTGATGAATCGCGATATGTTCGCTGTCGAGAGGAATAATATCAACCCCTGATTTTCTGGCTGCATTCATAATGATTTCACCGGCCATAACCAGGAGTTCTTTATTGGCCAGAGCAACTGATTTTCCAGCTTCAATTGCCCGTAAGGTGGGAATAAATCCAGCGCTGCCGGGTATGGCGCTGATAACCAGATCGACATCCGGATGGGTCACGACATCCACCAGGCCGTCTATTCCTGTATGGACGGTAAGTTCCCCTTGATAGGATGGTAGATCTTTAACGTTCTCCTCGTCCTTGACGGCCACCATACGCGGTTTAAACTCGGCAATTTGTTTTTTAAGGCGCTCAATCTGCGTGTTGGCCGTCAGGCTATGAACCGAGAACTGATCTGGAAACTCAGTAATCACATCCAGACTCTGTACACCTATTGACCCCGTAGAACCTAAAATAGCAATTCGTTTCATAGAACCATCACCAAGCGGTATAATTCAGCCTGTTTGTAACTGATGAAGCTATATTTATAACTGATGTTACCCAACAAGCAGCGAGACATCAGTTTATAATATGATAAATATCAGATAGTAGTAGACAAAAGGGGCAGCGAATAAGACACTATCAAAACGGTCGAGCACACCGCCATGTCCTGGTATCAATCGAGATGAATCCTTAACGCCGGCATCTCTTTTCATTAGCGACTCAGCCAGATCGCCGATTTGTGCGATGATGCTCCCTGTACCTCCCATAATAATACAATGTATGGGGGTTAAAAATGAAAAAAAGGCAGACCTCAGGGCAATCAAACCCACAACCGTACCGATGATACCACCGACAGACCCTTCGATTGTTTTTCCGGCACTGATATGTGGGATTAATTTATGGCGGCCTATAGCCTTGCCTGTAAAATATGCCGAGGTGTCACAGAACCAGGGAATGACAAAAGCAAGCAACAACATGCCGACCCCGTCCTGCTCAGAGAGGCTGTCAAAGGACGAGGGGATCATCCGAATATAGATCAGATGACAACTTAACCATCCGACATACATGACGCCGAAGACCGTGGTCGTGGTATTTAATATGGCGGTGTGGGAATGCCCTCTGAATATTTCAAGGCCGGCAGTAATAACAATCAAAGCGGTTAATATCAGCATCCCCCGACTCCCCATCCCAAGCCATGCATCCAGGCACAGAAGTCCTCCCGCTATCATGCCAATCACTTTGTTGGGATACAGGTTTTTCGCACCGGCGAGTCGATAATACTCCCATAAACCCGTGACGACTATCAGAACAACAAATAAAAACAGGCTTACTTCTCCCAGCCATACCAACAAAATAATCGTTGGTATAAAAATAATACCAACGATTATACGAATCCACATGTCAGGGAGTTTCAAGAGGCTATTCCGTATTTCACCGATAAAAAATGATGATATGATGTATTTTAATAAGTAACCTCATCCGATTTACGGTACGAGGTTGGGCGTCACACGACATTAATGGGACATTTGATCGCCGGTACGTCCAAATCGGCGTTCTCGTGATTGATATTCGCGGATGGTTTGATAGAAATGCTGCCTGGTAAATTCCGGCCACAAAACAGGGGATACGACAATTTCAGTATAAGCAAGTTGATACAAGAGGAAATTACTTATCCTCATTTCACCACTGGTCCGAATAAAGAGGTCCGGATCAGGCAATCCAGCCGTATATAGATACGATTCGAAGAGGGGCTCATTTATGGCGTCAGGTGTCAGCTTCCCTTCTTGTATATCTTCTGCAATACGCCGTGTCGCTTCAATGATTTCTCGCCGGCCACCATAATTCAACGCGAGATTTAATTTTAATCCGGTGTTATGTCCCGTCTTCTTCAGGGCGAACCTGATGGCTTGCTGATTCGCCGCGGGTAATTCGTCC
>CAJXCW010000108.1 GCA_913051705.1 uncultured bacterium | reverse complement strand
GACCGAAGCCACGGCAGGACCTACAAAAGAACGGACCGCCGGATTAAACCTGCATCACCGCTGGGTGCATGATCTGGCGACCCGTGAGGATATTCTGGACTATGTGGCACAGATTCTGGGACCTGACCTAGTGCTTTGGGCTACCGTTTTCTGGTATAAGGCGCCGCATAATACCACGTTTATCCCCTGGCATCAAGACGCGACCTACTGGCCTATGGAACCGAGAATCAACCTGACCGTTTGGATCGCGATGGGCCCGGTCCACCGGGATAACGGCTGTCTACGCTTGATCCCGGGCTCTCATAAGATCTGGATGGACGAGGACTACCGCTCGCTTACATCCGATAGCGCGTTTGACACAGGGTTGTCGGCGGATCAGGTGGATGAATCCAGCGCCTTACATCTTGAAATGGCGCCGGGCAAAGCCGTCTTTTTTACAGAAGCCACCTTGCACGGTTCGGATGCCAATCGAAGTGATCAGCCCCGGCTCGCATTCGCCCTGCGATTCGCCACGCCTGAAGTTCGTTTTGATCCGGCGGGGTTGAAAGAAAAGGGTATCGACTATCTGGTTAAAACGATGCTGGTCCGCGGTGAAGACCGATATCATCACAACGAAAGCTTGCAGTGGGCGCCGCCGGTATGAGTCTGCATAAGTACACGACAAAAGTTAAAAGCTGGGAATGACTTTTGTCGTGTACTTATGATAAATCTGATTATCATTTATGATTGACTGTGACATCCATAATACCATTCCTTCCTTAGAGGCCCTATACCCTTATCTCCCGGATCACTGGTGCGACTATATCCGTGATTCGGCGTTTGTGGGGCCCGATGTCAACGATTATCCGGGGGGAGCCCGTATCGCCGCCCTGCCGGAATCCCGGCCTGGAAACGGCGGTCCTCCGGGTTCAGATCCGGCTCTGGTGAAAACCCAGGTCCTTGACGCGCATGATATAGGCATCGGTCTTTTAACGTGCAATTATTGGGTGCAATGCATCCACCATGAGGATCTGGCCGCTTCGATGGCTACGGCTATCAATGACTGGCAGCGGGACGTATGGCTGGAACCGGAACCCAGGTTCAGGGCGTCTCTGGTCGTGCCGAGTCAGAATCCCGAGCTGGCGGCCCGAGAGATCGATCGTATCGGAGATCATCCCGGGTTTGTCCAGGTGATCATGCCGGTGCGGACCATCATGCCCTATGGCAAACGGTATTTCGATCCCATCTATGAGGCCGCCGTGCGTCACCATCTGGTGGTCGGCATACACTATGGCGGTGCGGCGGGTCATCCGCCGACGCCGACGGGCTGGCCGATCTCGTTTCATGAAGAATATGCCGGTATGATCCAGTTGTTCCAGTCGCAGATCAACAGTCTGATTGCCGAAGGGGTATTTGCCCGGTTTCCCGATTTGCGTATGACGCTGATCGAAGCCGGTTTCACCTGGCTGCCCTCGTTCATGTGGCGCCTGGACAAGGAGTGGAGAGGCCTGCGCCATGAAATTCCATGGGTGAAGCGACCGCCGTCAGACTACATGCGTGATCATATCCGATGGACGACGCAGCCGGTGGATTTACCTGGTAACGCCACCCACCTCAACCAGATCCTTGAGCAGATGCAGTCGGATGATCTGCTGCTGTACGCCTCCGACTATCCGCACAATCATGGGGAGGACACACCCGGCGCCTGGATGGATGGGTTGACTGAGGCGTTGTCACGGAAGATCAGGGTGGATAATGCGAAGTCGTGGTATGAGGTTTAAAATGGTGATTGGTGATTGGTGATTGAAAAGTCAAGGGACACTTTATGACAACGATAGCTGAGGCTGTTGAGTCCGGAAAGGCGTCAAGGCAAGTCGAGATAGCCGTTATCGATGGGGATATTCATAATGCGGTGGCGTCTGAGAAGGTGTTGATGAAGTATATTCCCGACCCGTGGCTAAAGCATTATGAGACGGTCGGGCGAAGAGGGTATTCGGGCTCCGGTTATGCGCGGGCGGTGCCCCATGCGGCGCGTCTGGATGCGTGGCCGCCGTCCGGGTTGCCGCCGGGGGCGGATCTGGATTTTATGCGGCAGCAGCTTCTGGATGAGTGGGATCTGGAATACGGCATTTTAAATTGTCTGAATGGCGTAGGCAGTGAATCAAATCAGGATTTCGGCGCGGCCCTGGCGCAGGCCGTCAACGATTGGCAGGTCGCCGAATGGATAGAACCGGAACCCAGGCTGAAAGCCTCGCTGATCCTGCCGTATGAGTCTGCAGATCTGGCTATAGCCGAAATTGAACGCATCGGCTGCCATCCTGGTTTTGTGCAGATCTTATTCATGTGTCGTACGCGGGAGCCGATGGGCCATAGAAAATACTGGCCCGTCTACGAAGCGGCCGTCCGGCATCAGTTGCCCGTCGGCGTTCATTTCGGCGGCGCTGGTGGCGGACCCATCACGGGCGCCGGCTGGCCCTCGCACTACATCGAGGATCATGGCGGGATGCCCCAGGCTTTCCAGGCCCAGGTAACCAGCCTGGCTCTGAGCGGTGTCTTCGAGCAGATACCGGATTTGAAGTTCGTATGGATCGAAGGTGGGTTCGGCTGGCTGCCGCCTGTGATGTGGCGTCTTGACCGGATGTGGACACAATATGGCGATGAAATGCCGGCGGTGAAACGCCGACCATCGGAGTATATTCGCACCCACATGTGGCTGACTACCCAGCCTGTGGAAGAACCGCCGGAGCCAGCCTATTTCGCCCAATTGCTGGATCATTTAGATATGGACGACCGCCTGATGTTCGCCACCGACTACCCGCACTGGGATTTTGACGCTCCTAATCGGGTTTTTCCGATTAACCTGACGTCCGAGCGGAAAGAAAAAATCATGGCCGGTAATGCAAGGACGTTGTATAAATTATGATTTATGATTGGGGGAGTCGTTGCACTCTTCACTCTGTACTCTTCACTCTGTACTAACATCATGCCTAAATACGTCGCTGGACTGATAAAAGATATCCCGTCGGGAACACGGAAAATTGTTGAATTGGCCGAACGTTCTATTGGCATTTTCAATGTTGACGGCGTTTTCTACGCGTTACGGAATCTATGTCCGCATCAAGGGGGGCCGTTGTGCCAGGGGCGGCAAACCGGGTTTTTGGAGGCGGAGACGCCGGGCGATTTCGTGTACACCCGTCACGGCGAGATGCTTCGGTGTCCGTGGCATGGCTGGCAATTCGACATTACCACCGGACGCGCCTGGATCGACCCGGAACGCATCCGCACACGCAAGTACTCGGTATCTGTAGAATCCGGCGAAGGGCTTGCTGCTGAAGACATACCGTCAGCAGCAGAGACGTATGACGTGTCCATAGACCAGCAGTATGTGGTCATCGATATACCATAATATGTTATACAACCTATGAAAGAGTCCCATGTCCACATCTGAAATCTGTTATAAAATGGCGACGGAACTGGTCCGACTTATCCGTCAAAAAGAGGTCTCTGTCCGTGAAGTAATGGAAGCGCATCTGTCCCAGGTCGATCGCATTAATCCGGTGGTCAATGCCATCACCACCTACCATCCGGAGCAGGCGCTGGATCAGGCGACAAAGGCCGATGAGATCATCAGCAGAGGCGAGCCGACCGGTCCTTTGTTCGGGCTACCTATCGCTCATAAGGATCTGTTCCTGACTAAAGGCGTCAAGACCACCTACGGTTCTCCGATTTTCAAAGACTTTATCCCGGATGAAGATGCCTTGATCGTAGAACGGCTCAAACGCGCCGGCGCCATCTCCATCGGGAAAACGAATGTGCCGGAATTCGGCGCCGGATCGCAGACGTTCAACCCTATTTTCGGCGCCACACTCAATCCGTACGATACGACCAGAACCTGCGGCGGCAGCAGCGGTGGCGCCGGTGTAGCGTTGGCCTGCGGCATGTTACCCATCGCCGACGGCAGCGATATGGGCGGGTCACTCCGTAATCCAGCCAACTTCTGTAATGTCGTGGGGTTGCGGCCCTCAGCGGGACGTGTACCCAAATGGCCTTCGATCAATGCCTGGGGGACGCTCAGTGTCCAGGGTCCTATGGCGCGAACGGTGCAGGATGCGGCGCTGATGTTGAGCGCCATCGCCGGTCCTGATCCCCGCGACCCTGTCTCTATTGCGGAGCCGGGTCAGATATTCAGGCAGCCTCTGGAGCGTGATTTCAAGGAGGTGCATATCGCCTGGAGTCGTGATTTCGGCGGCTTGCCGATAGATCCCGAAGTCACGCAGGCCATTGAGATGCGGCGGCCTATTTTTGAAGAGCTCGGCGCTGTAGTAGAAGAGGCGGAACCCGATTTTCTGGAAGCGGATGAGGTGTTCAAAACATTGCGGGCATCAACGTTCGCACAGGGATATGGCGATCTTCTGGCCGAATATCGTGATCAGATGAAAGATACGGTCATCTGGAACATCGAGGCCGGCCTCGCGCTCACCGGACCGCAGGTGGCCGAGGCAAATGTAAAACGAACCACCTTATATCATCAGGTGCGTACGTTCATGGAAAGATACGAATTCATGATCTTTCCCGTCAGCCAGATCCCTCCTTTCGATGTAAACCAGCCATATATTACCGAAATTAACGGCGTCGAGATGGAGACCTATATCGATTGGATGAAATCCTGTTATTACATCACCGCCGCCGGTCTACCCGCCATATCCGTCCCCTGCGGCTTCACGCCGCAAGGCCTTCCGGTAGGCGTCCAGATTGTAGGACGGCACCAGGATGAGATGGGCGTGCTGCAACTGGCGCACGCATTCGAGCAGGCGACCGAAACATGGCGCAACCACCCACCGATGGTGCAGGCATAAAATGGACAGAAAACGATTATAGATGATATTAGCCCGGTGCTTCGGCACCGGGCATTAGGATAACAGTCATGAATATGGATACCGCATTACACAATTTAGGCGTCGGAGACGATACCCTGACGCAGGACGAAAAGGCGTTTTTATCCGAAAACGGCTACCTGCCGTTAGGATCTGTGATGACGTCGGCGCAAGTTGCGGCGTTCAGGTCCAGGTTGAAGGCGCTCTGGGAGATGGAAGGTGAAAAAGCCGGCTCGGAGGTGCATCAGGAAGAAGGCTCCATACGTTTAAGTGATTTAATCAACAAAGATCCCCTGTTTGATTTTTGCTATACCCATCCGCGTCTTCTGGCTGCTATTCGACATATTCTCACCACTGATTTCAGGGTGTATTCGTTGAACGCCCGTGCTGCTCTGCCTGGTGAAGGGGTGCAAGCGCTACATATGGATTGGGGGCCGCAAAATCCGGGAGATACGGATCGGCTGCGTAACGGCTATTTTTATGTGGCCAACTCCATATGGCTTCTTGATGATTTTACGGAAGACAATGGGCCCACCCGTCTCGTACCCGGTTCTCATAAGTGGGCGCAAGCGCCTAAAGACGGTATGGGCGATCCCAGAGAAACCCATCCTGAGGAGGTCCTCGTAAAGGGGAAGGCCGGTGAAGTCGTCGTCTTCAATGGGCACACCTGGCATAGCGGGACCTTAAATCGGACCGACCGATTTCGCCGGGGAATGCATATGGCGTTTGCGCGCCGGGCGCTGCCTCAGCAGACTGATCAGAAAGCCCATCTTCGTCCTGCGACAGATGCCCGGCTAACCGAAGAGCAGCGTATCCTGCTGGATGTGTGACCGGGAGACATCATGCCGACAACAGCGGACATCGTCATCTGCGGCGCCGGTATCGTGGGGGTTGCCGCCGCTTATCATCTGGTGGTTCGTCAGGGCATCAAGAAAGTCGTGCTGGTCGATGAGAATGAGCCCCTGTCATTGACCAGCGCTCGAGGCACGGAAGCCTATCGCAACTGGTGGCCGGGGCCGGATGCTACGATGTTCCGATTCATGCAGCGCAGCATAGATTGGCTGGAAATCCTGGCAACAGAGAGTGACAACGCAGGCAGCATGAATCAGCGCGGATACGTGCATTTGACTGCGGATCCAGATCAGGTTCCTGTTATGCGGCAACAAGCCGAGATGATCTCCGGTTTTGGCGCCGGTGCTCTGCGTATCCACCCCGGCGCCGAACCTTACCGAATTGCCGACCCGGATAGCATGGATCATCTTCAAACAGGTGCGGATCTGATTTTTGATGCAGAACAGATCACCGCTTTATATCCCTTTATTACGTCTGATGTGGTCGCGATGCTCCATGCCCGGCGATGCGGTTTTATCGATGTGCAGCCATTGGGACGATGGATGTTGGACCGCATCGCCGATCATGGCGGACGGATTATACGGGACAGAATAACCTCGGTGGGCGTTACAGGAAATCGGATCGAATCGGTTACCTGCCGGTCCGGCACAAATATATCAACGGGCCGACTGGTCCTCGCTGCCGGCCCGCTGCTCAAAGACATGGGTGCCCTGTTACGTCTGGACATACCGATTATCCATGAGTTACACGGCAAGATCACCCTCGAGGACACGGAGCGCATAGTGCCGCCTGATGCCCCGATGATCATCTGGAATGACCCGGTTGATCTGGTCTGGACCGAGGAGGAACAAACGCGCCTTGTCTCTAATCCCGCCACGCGGTATCTCACAGAACCCTTTCCCGCCGGTGTCCATTTTCGCCCTCGTTTCCGAGATGGGAAGCATACGCTTTTAGGAATATGGACCTATGACATAGCGCCCCAGGAGCCGACCTTCCCGCCTTCGTTCGACCCCGATTATCCTGAGATCATTATTCGCGGTCTGGCTCGTATGATACCGGCCTTATCTGTGTACTTCGGTCAGGGAGGCGATGTGTATGTAGACGGCGGATATTACTGTAAAGCGCGGGATAATCGACCGCTGATAGGTCCCTTACCGATCAACGGCGCCTATGTCGTCGGCGCCCTGTCCGGATATGGCGTCATGGGTTCCCAGGCCGCCGGTGAACTGCTGGCCGCCCATGTCACTGAAATATCCCTCCCGGACTATGCCCCGGCGTTTGTATACGACCGGTTTGATGATCCGACCTACTGTGATCGAGTCGAACAGTGGGATGCTGCGATAGGACAACTGTGATTATTGTTGAATTATGAATTATGAATTATGATTGAAAAGGCTAAACGAATCAACAAAAAGCACAGCGAGCGAAGCGGAGCGCGTTTTAATAATGCCTCGAAGAGGCGTTCCTTACTTTCGATGACGCGTAGCGGCATCCATCAACAAATCAACAAATGACCCCTCAGCCCGATAAAAATATCTCTGACGCTGTGCGTGGTATGCTTCTGCTGGGGGCGTATGGAGATGCGTTGGGGGCGCCGCATGAGCATGATGGGCTCGAGGGGCGAATTATAGATCCGGAGGATCTGGGGCGACTGGTCAGGGCCTCTACGTTTTATCCACCGGATACCCCGGGACAACCCTGGTGGGTATGGGCGGATGCCAATGCCGTGCAGACGATGCGGGGCTTGCTGACAGATGATACCTCGTTTCGTATGATGCTGCTTCATCCGTGGTTGGCGCAAACAGCCGGCCGCAGGGCATTGATGACGGAATCGGCCTTTTGTGAATGGTTGCATCGGGAAAAAGAACAAACAACGACCATCGCCTATCCTCCCGGATTGTGGCGTTCCCGGCAACAGCAGATCACCGCCTGGCTCCGGATATATGAGGCGGCGGAAAACGGCCAATCGGAGTCCTTCTTCGCGCCGGATGTCCCGGTCGTGTTCGGCCTGTTCATGTATCTCGATCTGGCTGTCCTGTATGGAGATGATGACCCGGTGAAAGTCTATACCCTGTTCAGAAACTTCAGTCTCTTAGATCAGGGCTCCGCAGGCGTGTTTACAGGATTGCTTGCCGGCATCCTGGCTGCCGGTGTGGGCACACAAACATCCCCTGCACAATTTACCGATGGTTTCATCGATACAGCCTGGCAACTTATCAAAGAGGCGGCGTCTGAGGCGACCGATCGAGAATTACAGGATCTCCATACCGCAAAAGAAGTGCTTGAGAATATGGTTCATTTTGGAAAAGTACATCGGCCCGATTCAGGATATACCTTTTTAAAGACATTCCGCGCACAGATCTATACTGATACCGCTCTGCCTTTTCATACAAGTCCATCTCATCTGAAAAACTATCATCCACTGCTATTCTGGGTGCAGATCATCAGTACGCTCGCTTATACAGCCGACCGACCGTTTGAAGCCCTGCGTATCCTTTCAGCCGGTGTAGGCGATACCGATACGGTAGCTTCCATTCTGGGCTCGATCATGGGAACCTGGATGGGCTATGACCAGGTCTATGAGGGCTGTATAGGCGATACGCCTCTGAAGAAAGAATGCGATGCCATATCCCAAAATTCACGGACGTTGTATTGTACGGACTTAGAGGATCGGGTGGATTTGTTTGTTCAGAAAGCGCATACCGTATGACCACCATTTCAATTATACAGTCATTACGGCATATGCGACCGAGGACGATCCACCGTCTCACCGTCTTCGGCCACGAGGGGACGGTTGTAGATGTAGGGCGGTTCCAATACCGCTTGCTGCGCCTCGGTCAGTTCGGAGACCCACTCCGGTTGCTTCGTCTCATAGGTACCGCCGGCGAAGTGTAAATATTTGGGACTATATCGATACAACAACGAGCGTCGTTCATGTTCGGCGGTCCAGGGGATCGTGCCGTGCAGTGTCGCTTCGTTGAAGATGATCATATCCCCTGCTTTAGACGGCACGTTGTACACGATCTCCTGATGATCCTCCCAGAGGAGGATCTCTTCAGGGCACTTGAAATTAGCCTTGTGGCTACCGGGGATAACACACAGGCCGCCATCGCCTTCCGCTACATCGGAAAGCTGAAACTGACAGACGATCATCCCGCATCTCATCATGCCGTTGGCAAAGGTGTAATAGGCCGAGCCGTTGAAGCGGGCGCTGGTCGCGCCGTGGATGCGCAACCCTTCCGTCCCCTTTCCCCCCGTCAACATGAACGGCGAGTGATCCATCTTCCAACCCCGCCCCAGCAGTGTATCCAGATACGGGACGTTTTTGGGATGCGCCAGGAGATCCCGAAAAGGTAAGCACCAGGGTTTCTCCCAGGACAGCATACCGTTAAATATGCCACGACGCACCGGTCCATCCATATTGCCGCCGGTCGCCTGATTCGGATCATCACCCCGCTTGTCCCCGTTGGCCTCAAAGGCTTCGTTAAACGCCTGAACTTCTTCCTCATTAAGAAAATTTTTCACCACCAGGAATCCCTGTAAATCGTACAGAAATTTTTCCTTCTCATTCACGGAGAACCTCCCCTATGTGTGCTTTGATAAATATCCGCTGTTTAAAATCGTTTCTTCAGGCGTCTGGCTGTACATTTCTCGCCGCGCATCAGGTCCATGCTTCGCCCCGCAGGCATCACAGACACGAAAACCGATAAAATACTGGACGCCCCTTATGATCTACGTCGCTGTCCCGTCTGCGACGATCTCTTTCATGCCTTCCCATTCCAGCCAGATATCCGTCATGGCCTCCTCCTTTTGTGCCTCATGGTCGACATGGGTCAGGCGGAAGAAGACGGCGTACCGCGGAAACGGCGACACATTCACGGCTGCCGTGTGGGCAATCTGGTAATGACACAGGACCACATCGCCCGCCTTGGCGATTATATGCTGCGGTTCCGGCAGTTGCACCGGTGGCATGCCCTGTAACAGCGACTGAGGACCGTGTTCTCTGAAATATCGCTCATAGAGGTGATGCGTTGCGGGCCATGCGGTGAAGTTGCCGGAGAAAGGCGCCGTCACGTCGCTCAGGAAGACCGCAACCAGAGCGGTGAAGTTCATGATCTTGCCTTGCGGCACGCCGTTATGAGGCGAGTGCATACCATCCAGATGAGGATTGGGTGGGGTGGGCGGTTCCTGAAATACAGGAAATCGGACCGCGATCTGACCGTTGGACACCGGATTGATACGTCCTTCGCCGATGACTGATTCCGCCAGAGATCGTGCCGGCGTTTGATTAAAAAGGTCCGTAATCACGGGATCGCTCTGGATTTCCGGGCAATAGGAACGCGAACGAAGCGTAATCATATCGTCCTTATTCATCCCTTCGCCAATGGAATGATTGGCGGCCTTCAACGCCTGCTCAACCATGACTTGCGGGACGACCCCGGATATCTTGACGAATCCCTGATCGTAAATAGCCTGTTTCTGATGATGCGTCAGCTTCATGACCCACTCCTGTCTGCCTGTTTTAATCCAATTTTTTGCACGACGATAAAGTAAAACGCGATCTCGAAAGATCAAGAACTTATGAGGTTGCTATCATCCGTGTTCCATTTTCTCATATACTCTGAACCATTTTGGTGGACCGCCTCCGTGGAAGTCATGATCTTCAATGGTGTCTGCGATATGCTGCATGCGCTCTGATTCGTCGAAATGGTACAATTAATTGAGGCATACTAAAGTTTCTTAAAGTTAACATAGACGGATAAAACAGCCACAAGCCCGAAACATTTTCCGCCATAATGACAGTCTTTCTATCATTTACTGCCAATATATAATATAAATAGGGATATAAACCGACAACAATGTACGCCAAATGCCATAAGGAAGCAATTTATCCCCTGGCACACGTTTTGCGTACTTTTTAAACAGAGATACAAGAGGGCTGGACAATCACGATATCTAAATATATGACGGATACACAATCACCGATCACCAATCAAAAATCACCATTAATAAAGCCCCGTATCCTCTGTGGTTAAATATCGATATGAGACAAAAAACGGAGGTAAATTATGCGACTTGACCGATTGACCCAGCGATCTCAGGAGGCGATGCAGGCAGCGCAGGAGATCGCGCGTGACCGCAGTCATATCCGGTTAGAGCCGGAGCACCTGTTGCTGGCCTAATTGGAGCAAGAGGAAAGCCTGGTCGTTACCCTTATCAATAAATCAGGAGCGGATGCATCACAGATCCGGCAACTCGAAATAGAGCGTGAGGCGGTCATATAGGAAAAGGATGAGAAACAACGCCTCGAACCGATTGAAAAGCAACTGGCCGAAAACCCCCTGGCTATAGATATCCTCGAACACAAGTTTCAAGCGGGCGATGTCGTGCTGGTGGATCGTGGGGACGATCATCTGGTCTTTACAAAAAAAGTCGGCGCTGTGGCGGCGGCCTGATGAAATAGATATGTCGGGTGCACACTTTGTGCCGTGCACCCGACGTTCAGACGAATTGTAAATTGACAGAGGCCGTATCGATGGTTATGATATACCGGTACCGTCTGAATTTTTGTATATATTTATCAACCGCATAATTTCACGCTATCTAAAAGAAAACCACTTCTTATGACAGATCCCCTCGAAACGTTCGCCGTTAAATCATCCGATGAACCTTCGCCGTCCTATCGACCGGTGCCGTTCTCCGAAGAGACCCCTGGATTACTGCGCCATCTTCTCGAATCAAAAGAACAGGCCATACCTACCTTCAGTGAGACTTTAGATTATAACCTGAATGGTGGATTGCGCCGAAAAACGCTGATCGGCATTGCGTCATCATCCGGTGGTGGGAAGACAACTTTCGGCTGGCAACTGGCTCAATATATCGCTGAAAACGGACGTATTGAAGGAGACCATACCGTTCCGATTCCGTGTATGTATATATCCCTTGAGATGGCAAAATCGACCTTGTTGGAAAAAGCGTTGAGTCGTATCGGCCGTATCGATGGCGGCGAACTCTCGGGACGTAAATGGTTGACGGAATCAAATGTGGATCTAAAAGATGAGATGCTGAAAAACCTTGTAAAAGCCAATCAGCGCTTTACAAAGATCGCCCGGAACCTTCGTGTACTTGGTGTCACGGAAGCGGCGCCGGGCCTTATGACTATAGATGACATACGTCGTGAGGCCGAGGCCTTTCTGGATACATACACCGCCCATCAGGAACTCACCTTGATGCGGGACACACCCGATCCGGACGAGCAGGAAAAATTGGTTTCCGCCCTCGAACTGCCCCCCCAACTCGTCATCTTTGTCGATCATCTTCAACTCCTGAGCAATACGAAAGATCCGACAACGAACGCCTATCTGCCGCACGATCCGGCGGTTTCCTATGATCTGAAAAGATTGGCGGTGTCTCTGGATTGTACGGTCGTAGCCCTCAGCCGAATGGAATCAGAAGATGTACATCCGGTGATTCAGGGGGCCGATATGACCGCCGTTTTGAAAACAGGATATAATCTGATCGAAGAGAAAATCAAAGCGCTGGAAGAAGAATCCAAGGAGATGAAGACCGAGGCGGCGGCGCCTGAAGAGCAGGAAGAATTAAAACGCGAACGGAGCGGTCACGAACGATTCCGTAGTCAGAAACCGTTACAGTCGGAAGGCAATCCGATCTATGCCAGTCTCGATATCGAAAAGAACCGGGAAGGTCGGACACGGGATGCCCTGTTTGTGTGGCGCAGAGCCTTCCATGAATTTGAGGAAGTTGCTGTCGAGGAAGAATCCAGGTCACTCAAGCGATTTTTGCCGTGGAATAGTGCGGGGACGGAGAGTGGTAGGGAGTGAGCAGATGGGCAAGTGGGCAGGTAAGATCCATGTACTTCGTTTGTCAGCCCACCTGACTACTTGTCCGCTGTCTTCTCATCCAATGCCCTCAAATAAGCAATACCCTCTTCCAACTTGGCTCTGGTATCTAACGGGCGGAAGTCTTCGAGTGAAATATAGCCCTAATATCCTACTGCTTTCAAATCTCTGAAACATTGTTCATAATCCATCATGCCTTCCGCCAATGAGGTCGCTTCCCAGACCCACACGGCCGTGCCATCTTCTTGCTGCTCCTGGATGACAGGGCGGTGGCCGGCCACATGAACGTGAGCCAGGAAGGGGCCAAGCAATTCCAGGGCCAGCCTGGAACACTCAAAGCCTTCCATCGTCATATTCGACAGGTCGTAGATTACCCCTATATCCTTCGGATTGAAATGAGAGACCAGCCTGTAGGCCAGACTGGTGCTGACCATAATGGTATTACGATGCACTTCAACTACCATACGCACCCCATAATCCCGGGCGATATTCAATGCTTTTCGATAGGCGATAAGCGCCTTTTGGAAGAGATCGTTGTAGCTCTGTGAACCATGGTATCGCTCCGGCGCGCCCACCTTGAAAAATGGGGCGTTGCATGCGGCACAGGCCTCGGCAATGAGCCTTATATCATCATACTGATCCACAGAAACATTTGTCGCCAGGCCGGGTAAGGGGAGATGATATTGTTCGGCTGTATCCTTCAATATCTGTGGTCGTTCGGCCAGCTTTTCCGGCGTCAGATCATTCTTGACGTTACCCCAGGCGTCATACGGTCCCCCTTTTTTATCTTCAGGAATTCGTCGCACCCGCCATTCCACACCATCATATCCCAGTTCCGATAACAGAGCAGCCGTTTCATCCAGATCACAGTCGGGCATCATAACCGTCGTTACAGAAAATTTCATAATGCCTTGTTTCTCCTGAAAAGTCTTTACAAACGGCTACATGACAGCGCCAGGACTCACACCCATTGTATCCCTTTATTCGACTGAAATCATCGAAGGATATAACAGATCCAGATAGTAAATAGAAAAAACACGATTCGCAATGACAATTATAAATAAAATGATGGTGTACTGAGGAATCAAACGCCTCAAAAATAAAAGCACAGAGCATAAAGCACAAAACGCCAACAATTTCCTTGACAAACCCCTTGCTTTTATTAAGAGTATGACCTGTACACATCCGGAGAATGGATCCTAGCCATACCAACCCACCGGCAGGGTTTATCCACTTGAAAATGAAATTCCAAATTGATTTATCATGCCTCCCGTACTCGGTACAGAGGCCGATCTTAAAGCACTGGCGGCTTATTTAGCCAGGGAGATAGAACCTGATGAGTCGGAGACGGCGTTGACCTCGCACTAACCTTCTCCCCCATTGGGGAAGGGAGACTGTGTTTATTATGAATAGGCGAGATTTCATACATAGCATCGCTGGAGCGACAGGGGGCCTTGTTCTGGCTGATCTGGCCGGTACGGAGCAGGTCAGAGCGGCTGAGAACGACTATGGTCCTATGGGTAGTATTACGGAAGTCGAAGGGCTCAAAGTCGGGCATTTTACCGATACGAGGCGCCCGACCGGCTGTACAGTGATCATAGCGGAAGACGGCGCTGTAGGCGGGGTCGATGTACGCGGTGGTGCACCCGGTACACGGGAAACGGATTTGCTCGATCCGGTGAACATGGTCCAGAAAGTGCACGCGATCTCCCTGGCCGGCGGCAGTGCCTTTGGTCTGGATACGGCAACGGGGGTGATGCGGTATCTGGAAGAAAAGGACATCGGCTTTGACGTACGGATTGCCAAAGTGCCGATTGTGCCGGCTGCGATTCTTTTTGACCTGGGGATTGGAGGCAAACCAAAAATCCGGCCGGATGCGGAAGCCGGATACAAAGCCTGTCAGGCCGCCAGCACCGATCCGGTGGCCGAAGGCAGCATCGGCGCCGGCGCCGGCGCGACGATTGGGAAAGCGGCCGGACCGGGCCGTTCGATGAAGGGCGGTATCGGCAATGCTTGTTTTACCACGCCCGAGGGACTCAAAGTCGGCGCCATTGTCGCGGTCAACTCAGTAGGAGATATATATGATCCGGATACCGGCCGTATTCTGGCCGGCGCCCGAACTAAAGACGGCAAAGGATTTATCAATGTGGCGAAGCTGGTCCGAACCACCGGTTCATTTCGCCCGGATATGACGCCTCAAAACACGACCATCGGCGTCATCACCACCAATGCACAGTTAACCAAAACAGAAGCCAAACGGGTTGCTCAAGTCGGTCAGGACGGCCTCGCGCGTGCCATAAATCCTGCTCATCTTCAGGCAGATGGAGACACCTTATTCACCATGGCTACCGGTACCTACACCGGAGAAAGCCCCTTATCCATTATCTCCATCCTCGCCGCCGCCGCCGTCACGTATGCCATTATACGAGCTATCGTCACCGCCGACGGCCTCCCGAATTACCCGTCGTATAAGGATATGGCCGGTGGTTGATTTTTCCTCTATTGCGTACTCCGCACTCCGTATTCCGCATTAAAACCATGTCCTTCTACCTCCTTGTCCTCCTCTTCTATTCCGTATTTCTCATGTTGATCGGATGGTGGGCATCGCGTTCCGTACGCAGTGCAGAGGATTTTTTCGTTGCCGGTCGCCGTTTGTCCCCCGCTCTGCTGTTCGCCACGCTTCTGGCAGCCAATTTAGGCGCCGGGTCTACGGTAGGCGCTACAGGCATCGGATACACCTATGGATTATCCGCATGGTGGTGGGTCGGTTCCGCCGGGATCGGCAGTTTGATCCTGGGTTTTACGGTAGGCCCTAAGATGTGGCGGGTGGCTAAAGATCACGGATTCTATACGGTCGGTGATTTTCTTGAATACCGGTATAGTCGTGCGGTCCGGGGGCTTATCGCCCTGCTGCTCTGGTTCGGTACCCTGGCTATACTGGCCGGCCAGCTCATCCCGCTGGCATGGATACTGAACCTGGTGACCGGCATCCCCAAATTTGCGGCGTGTCTGTTAGGCGGTACCGTGGTGGTCGTCTATTTCACCTTTGGTGGCCTGATGTCTACCGCAAGGGTCAATGCCGTTCAGCTGATTGTTAAACTTACCGGTTTTCTATTAACCTTTTTCCTTGTTGTAAATGCAGGCGATCTTTTTTCCGACGAAGAGACGATCACAGCAGGATTCACCTCGCTCTTTGGCGCCGATCCCTCCAGAATATGGGCTTATTTTATTGTTCTTGTTCCTGCGTTTATCGTCTCACCAGGTCTTCTTCAAAAGATTTACGGCGCCCGGGATGCCGGCACGGTGCGTCGCGGCGTCACCTGGAATGCCATCGCGTTGATGCTGTTTGCCTTCGTACCGGCTATGCTCGGCATGGCAGCCCGAGCTGAATTTCCGACCCTGGAAACGCAGGATCTGGCGCTTCCCCGACTATTAATCGATACCCTGCCGATCTGGGTCGGCGGGTTGACGCTTGCCGCTGTTTTTTCTGCGGAAATCAGTTCAGCAGACGCGGTGCTCTTTATGCTGACCACCTCCTTGAGCAAAGATCTGTATCAGACCTTCATCAATCCTGAGGCCTCAGACGCCCGCCTGCTCACCGTAAGCCGGATCACGGCGGTTGTAGCCGGTTTGTTCGGGGTGATCCTTGCCGCGATTCTGCCTGATATTATTTCGGCGTTGACCATCTTTTACAGTATCCTTTCCGTCGCCCTGTTCGTACCGCTTATCGCCGGTCTCTATTCGGCAAAGCCCGACGCGCGAAGTGCGTTAATGACTATCGTCGGGTCCGTATCGATCATGGTGGTCATACACGTTCTTACCGGCGGTACAGGATACTGGTCACTTTCCCCCGCTACCTGGGGCATCGCCATGGCTATTGCAATCATGGCAGGTCATATCATGAGGAAATGAGGCGTGGAGATATCGAGATTCATTACGGTACACTTTCGGTATGACGGCTTATTGGGGCGATATTGTCATGCCGTAGGCTTTAATCGGACATCCATAGGACCAATCCCGCTATGGATGGAAGTTCCCCTCCGGGGCGACTTCGAGCGCTTCGCGGTTCCCGCTTAAAGCTTGTGGGGATGACAGCT
>CAJXCW010000107.1 GCA_913051705.1 uncultured bacterium | reverse complement strand
GCCATATCTGCCACCCTTCGCCATCTGTGTCTGCAAAGCGGCCACAGATAGACGGATCATCCCGACTTGTCGCATTGCAAGGCGGACTGATCGTCGGTACGGTACAATATACATTTGATGATGACCGACTGCATCTCATCGCCCTGGCCACCCATCCTGCATACAGGCAGCAAGGTGTTGCCGGCCAGATCATAACTTATCTTATAAAGATCGGCAGGTGCCAACACCAAAGGGCACTTTCTCTCTCCACAATAAGGGAAACAGGCAATATTCCCATCTTTGAGAAATTGGGATTTGAAGTATTACTGGAAACACCTGCCGAGGATGTAATCAGTGTGAGAGGATGGCAGTTGTACGAAGTGTATATGGAAAGGGAAATAAAATGGTGATTTGGTGATGCAAGAAATCAATTTTTCAATCAACAAATCACCAAATCAATCCGCCTTACCTAATACGGTGCACCCGGCGAATGAGCTTGCTGAGGCCAAACCATCCGCCGGCGCTCGGGCGTCAGGCGGGCGAGTAATTCAGGCGAGGGGCGGTAGCCATGGCGAAAATTACTGCACGAGGGGCCATAGCGGTACACCACCACACGTCTAATTCCTTTATTTACCCGCCTGGCAGAACGCTGGGCCAGGCCATCCACAAATAGAAGGGCATCCCGGGTGCCATAGGTATGCGCATGGACAGGTCCGTGCCATTCGCCCGGCTTCATAGTATGAATGCAATATCAATGCACGGCATTAAAACAGTCATCTCTCTTGAAGATTAAAACCTGTCGGGTGTATATTCCGATAACCCATGTTTACATTTTATGGATTATGGAAACGAATGACAGTATACTGTTTTTCAATTCGGAAATCAGCCTTGATTTAAATTACTTACCACGCGATAACATAATGAAGGTCACCCGTTTATTCGAAGATGGGAACGGTCAATCCCATTTTGAAGACGTCGATATACCTCTTTCGGATACAGAGGATATCGGCCGACTTTCATCTGTTCTACAGGCAACCGGAGTTATATTCCGAAAAACGGAAGGGGATTACGATTTTGATTGGCACCCGGCGCCCAGCCGGAGATTGATCGTCATGCTGGACGGGTCCGTGGAAATTACAGCCGGTGATGGCGAGACGCGTATTTTTAACACGGGTGATATCGTTCTGGCTGAAGATACACAAGGACGAGGGCACCGCAGTCGCGCTGTGGATGGCAAGCCCAGAAAATCACTATTTATTCTTTTAGATTAATGCAGGCCTCTAATGAGGGGAACCATGATAAAATATATTCTGTGTTGTGCGCTATTTTTATCTCCTGTGACTTTTTTTGGTGGTTCCAGGGCGATGGCAAGTTTGAAATTTGAACTTTCTCTTTCTCCAATAGTAAGTAACACGCCGCTAACCGGTCGTATGTTTTTAATCATTACCCGCTCGGAATCTCCTGAACCTCGTCTTCAGGTAGCGCGGTATGGCCCTCAAATATTAGGGATAGATGTGGAACAACTCACGCCCGGTAAGGCCGTTGTTATCGATGGCCGCACGTTGGGGTATCCGATTAAGACCCTTGAAGATCTACCCGCCGGCGAGTACTATATTCAAGGAGTATTTAATAAATATACCCGGTTTAATCGGTCCGATGGCCATGTCCTCTGGATGCACATGGATCAATGGGAAGGACAGAACTGGCGCAGGTCGCCCGGTAATTTCTTCAGCGAGGTACAGAAGATTACCCTTGATCCGAAAAAGAAGCAGACGATACAAGTGCAGGCCACCCAGGTTATTCCGCCGATTGAGATCCCTGAAGATACCAAATGGGTTAAACGAATCAAAATACAAAGTGATATGCTGACGGCGTTCTGGGGCCATCCTGTTTTTATCGGGGCGACCGTATTGCTCCCTGAGGGATATGATCAGCACCCCGATGTCTATTATCCGACTGTCTACGAACAGGGTCACTTTTCATTAAGATCCCCGTTTCGATTTGAAAGGGATGAAAATCTGACGACATCTTGGAAAGGCCATAACTTTCCGCGATTTATCGCCATAACCATCCAGCATCCTACGCCCTATTTCGATGATTCCTACGCCGTCAATACCGCCAATAACGGTCCCTACGGAGATGCCATCCATCAGGAACTCATACCAGAGATTGAACGCCGATTCAGGGTTATCCGGGAACCTTATGCCCGCGTATTGACCGGCGGCTCTACAGGGGGTTGGGAGTCATTCGCCCTTCAGGTTTTTTATCCTGATTTTTATGGCGGCACCTGGTCCTTTGCCCCGGATCCACTTGATTTTCGAAATGTCGAAGGCATCAATATATATGAAGACGTCAACGCATTTTATAAAGTGCATGACTGGTATACAGTCCCCACGGCCAATACCCGGTTTCATACCAACGGCGAGGTGAGGTTGACCTCGGAGCAACGAAATTTAATGGAGCTGACCCACGGGACCAAAGGCCGTTCAGGACAACAACTGGATATATGGAGCGCCGTTCATGGTCCTGTTGGCGATGACGGCTATTTTAAGCCCCTATTCAACAAACGGACCGGAGAAATTGATGCAGAGGTGGCCCAATACTGGAAAGAAAACTACGATCTGAGATATCATCTTGAAAAAAATTGGGCTTCTATCGGCCCAAAACTCGTGGGTAAGCTTCATATTATCTCCGGGCAAATGGATAATTACTATCTGAACGTGGGGGTCTATCATATGGAAGCGTTCCTTGAGGGTACCCGCGATCCTTACTATGCGGGCTCCATTACCTATGGCGCCCGTGGCAGCCATGGCTGGCGACCCTATACCAGGTCACAGCTTCTTCAGATCATGGCAGAACATATTACAAAACAAGCCCCCCCTGATGCGAAGACTCAGGCCTGGAAATATTAACAAAGGATACTTCATGAATGCGACCAGCGCACCCAACATTCTGATCGTCCTTAGTGATCAACTGCGAAGACAGGCCCTTTCGATCCATGAGGACCCCAATATTGCCACGCCCCACATCGATGCCCTGGCCAGCCGTGGCGTTCGATTCGAAAACGCGTGTTCAACCTATCCAATTTGTGTTCCTTTTCGATTCACGTTCATGACCGGTCTGTATGCCCATGAACGAAAAGTACCGGGTATAGAATATCGCATGGCTCCTGCAGAACGTACCCTGGCGGATGAATTCAACGAGGCTGGTTACGAAACCATTTATATCGGAAAATGGCATCTCGACGGCGGCCATGGCCGTATGGGCTCTGCCCGGCAGGTCGGACGTACACCGGTGCAAAAGGCGTACAGAGGGCGCTGGGAAAAATGGTACGGCTTTGAGCTGCGAAATGCACCGTTCGATACCTGTTACTTTGAAGATGATGATCCCACGCCTAAACCCATCCACGGGTACCAGACAGATGGGTTGTTCGATCTCGGCATACAGTATCTAACCGACCGTCAGGATTCGAGACCTTTTTGTATGGTAATCTCCGTGGAACCGCCCCATGATCCGTTTGAAGCACCGGAAGAGGTGCAAAAACGCTGGGAAAATACGGATATCGAACTTCCGGATAATTTCATCATGGATGATCCCCAACTTCGAGAGCAGACCATTCTAAATCGTAAACGGTATTATGCCATGGTAGAAAATCTGGACTGGAACATGGGTAAATTAACATCCTTTCTTGCTCAAAGCAATCTGCGGGAAGAAACCATTGTCATCTTTCTATCGGATCATGGAGAACTGGGTGGATGTCACGGTCTTAGAGGAAAGCAATGGCCCTATGAAGAGTCAATCGGCATTCCATTTATCATCGCTGACCCCAGGATATCGGATCGGGCGGGGATAACGCTCCGTGCGCCGGTGAGTACAGAAGACCTGTTCCCCACTTTTCTGGGCCTGGCCGGATTGCCGCCACGAAAAGATTGTTACGGAACAAATCTCGCGCCGTTGATCCAGGGAAAGACGGACCATCTTGATCGTGAAGGGGTGATGCTGGAATTTGTCGCTGAATTAAGACAGGGGATGCCGTTTTATGACTGGGTATGGCGTGGATTCCGCTCGGACCGATACAAATATACGGTCAGAGGAGATAATATGGGTGGGATTCCCTGGCAATTTTTCGATCTGGAAACAGATCCATTTGAGCTGAATAACATAATTGATACCCCGCAATATCAATCAAATATTCTCCAGCATCATAGGTGGTTACTGGAAAGAATGACAGAGACTGAAGACCACTTCGTCCTGCTTCCTGCATTTGGCTGTAAAGGGCTGAACACCTGGGAATAACCTATGAATGATACGTAGTCAGTGTAACGTCAGGATACAAGAAACAGGAAGCAGGATATAAGCGACCCCATACATTCGAATAAAAGAGACCTTTTAGTTCTATATATCGGTCATCCCCACAGGCTTTAATCGGGGATCTATAGTCAATCAACAAATCAGTAAATCAAACTTTAGACGTCATGGCACACATCCTTATCGCAGATGATCAAGAGAAAATCCGGCAAATGCTTAAAAGCCTTTTGGAGCAATATGGCCATGAAATCACGCTGGCGATAAACGGTAGAGAGGCACTTAACCAATTTCGCCCCGACAAGATCGATCTGGTTATTACGGATATTTTGATGCCTGATATGGAGGGGATCGAAACGATTCGAGAATTACGCAAGGTGGATGCAGATGTAAAGATCATTGCCATGTCCGGCGGGGGTACAATCGGAGCGACGGAATATTTACGTATGGCAGGTATGTTCGGTGCTAAAGAAACGATAGAAAAACCCTTCAACGTGCGGGATATGCTCGATATCGTATTAGAATGCCTGAAAGAATAAAAACAGGCGATTAATCCTATAATCTACGATTTTTCAATGCGGGCATAATCCGACGTACATGCGCCATGTAATCCATGTCTAATTGGGCGGTAATGATCGTCTCCGTATCCTGCGCTTGTGCCAGGACGGTCCCCCATGGATCAATAATCATACTTCGGCCATAACAAGTAAAACCGTTTGGTTTGGTCCCAACCTGGGAGGCGGCAAGGATGAACACTTGATTTTCGATAGCTCTTGCTCTCAATAACGGCTCCCAATGATCCTTACCCGTTTTCATGGCGAAGGCTGCAGGTACGGTAATTATGTCGGCCTGACGATCCGCCAGAGCCCGATAGAGTTCCGGAAATCTTACATCGTAGCATATGGTGAACCCTATCACGCCAAAAGGACTATCCGCAATCACAACCTCTTTTCCGGATTCTATCACTTGCGCCTCATCAAACACCACCTCTCCAGGCGCATCTATCTCAAAAAGATGAATCTTTCTGTACACAGATAAAATCGATCCATCAGGGCCGAGGAAGAGGTTGGTATTATACACTTTATCTTCCTCTGTCGTCTTTTCAAAAAAGCTACCTCCCACAAGGTGAATCTTGTTTCGACGGGCTACATCCTGGAGCAAGGTTGAGGTCGGGCCGGGTATCGTTTCGGCTGCCGCTTTCATTTTATCGAGGGCATCCAGGTGGACAAAGACTTCAGGAAGGACAACCAGTCGGGCCCCTCTTGAGGCTGCTTCATCCACCATAGCAACGGCTCGATTTCTATTTTCATCGATGTTATCCTGTGCATCCATTTGTATGACGGCCACTGATATTAATGCCATGGCGATCTCCTTTATCACTGTTCTTTTCAGGTCAGTTGGTTCTTGACAGGCACCTGGAATTGAAATAGTTTATAGAACTTGTAATTGTGCCTTCAACCCTGCGGAGTATAATCATGTCGGAAGATTTGACACCGGAAATCATGTTGGATTCCATTTTAGAACAAGACAAACGTTATTCAAGGCTCGCCTACTGTTTTATGATGGATGCGTTGAATTATACGACCACTCGCATGCCGGTTCGGCGACACATCACGGGCCAGGAACTCTCGATGGGTATCCGCAATTATGCGATTCAACAATTTGGTATCGCCGCTCGCCTGGTATTTGAACAATGGGGGATCACTGAAACTCGTCATTTCGGAGATATGGTTTTCAATCTGATTGACGGTGGGCTGATGCGGAAAACAGACGAGGATTCCATCGCCGATTTTAATGAGGTGTTTGACTTCGAATCGGAATTCGAAGCCAAATATCGTATCCTGATCGACAAAACTCAACTATAGTCAGTGTCATGGGACGTGAAAGTGACGCTATGTACCCGTCTCTGACACCCTCTCTTTGTCCATATACTCACCCGCCTTTCTTCTCCTCTGCCGTCTCACTTTCCCCACTTTGTGTCTGATTTGCTGTTCCATCCTTTTTATCATCAGCTTTGCCGGCCGATGGGCGATTTGATTGTTGATTGGAAGATGATCCCACCGAAGATTGTTGTGTTGACGTACGCCTCGGTGTCGAACGACGTTTTGGCGCTCGTTTTTTAAATTCCGGTTTAGATGCAGTTTCCTTGGATTTTTCTCCAGGCTCCTTATCCTTCTCGGCTGGCACTTTGGTCGGCTTTTTATCCGATGCTTCTACCTGAGATGAGACCGATGCAGGCTTCTTCGCAAGCAATGCATCCTTCCCAGTCTCCGGCTTTTCTTTAGCGGTCTCAATTGACTTTTTTCGACCTGTGTTACGCCGGCTGGCACTTGGCCTTCTGCGCCGTCGTCTTGGAAGAGATCCGGAGGACGATTGGGGAGGGGTTTCTTCTTTCCTCTCGTTCGTCTGTGAAGCAGTTGCGGATTCCACACTCGATGTGTCCGTCCCTTTTTGTTCGATAGGCGAATCTTCGCTCTCATCCGAAATATCAGGCAGGGTGGTCAGAAATATCGGACGACCGGATGACGCCGATTTTGAACGAATTTCACGGGCAATACTTTTTGGAAATACGATACGGGCGGTTATAAGCGGGTTGTCCCATTGGCTGATATGCAGGGCACCGCTGATACTGACTAACATATATGCCGTTTCAAAATCCAATCCTTTTTCTTGTCCCAGCCACCGGATCATTTCTGATACGGCCAGGCGTGATGCCTGATCCACTGAGGAGGCAGATGTAATCGTGACCCAGGCATCTTTTGTTTCAACGCGTGGCCAGGAAAATTTCCCTCCCGGCAGGGTGTCGACTCGTACCGTTATTTCTGCAGCTGTTTCGACCCCTGATCCAGCGATCTGACCATCACCCATACTTGCCTTAACATCTCCAATGGAGAGCAGAGCACCCTTGACCTGTACCGGCAGGTACACACGCGCGCCGGTGCTGATCTCCAGCGTATCCATATTACCGCCGTGCCTGCCCGGATAAACCGTTTCGATTTCCCCATGTCTAGGGGCCACACCGATGACGCCAACCACAGGCTGTAATGGAACACTAATACTTTTATTCAGCATAAGACCATTTGATTTTATGGGTAAAACCCTCACAACCTGATCCCGTATGTCCTGACCGATAATACCTGTTTGGGGTCGTATCGCGAAGACCCCGGTGGTTGACAGGTTTATATTTTGGATATGGACACACAGGACATCACCGATATCTGCACCCTCAACATAAACCGGTCCTGTCACCGGGATTTGTTTAGCTTGTTGTATCTGAAGATGGGTTGCCGGATCTTCCGTAATCAGCCCTTGATAACAATCCTGCGTGTCAAGTCGAATTGTTTCGCTGCGGCTGGCGGACATGGCAGGGTGGATGTTAGGGCCGAATACAAAGTGGGTTTTGGTCACCTGGCGGGGCAACGATTGCTGACGTGTTTGCTTAGTTGATTGGTCCAAATTGGTTGTAAACTCCTTTTATAGCGGCAAGTGAGCAGGTGGGCGAGTATTATATATACCATATTTCTGCCGACCAGCCGATCTGTCACTTGCAGCATTTAGCCGAATATTTCATCCCCGTAGGCGAATAAAGCAGGGATGCCTCCGGTGTGTAGAAAAATAACAACATCCTGTTTCGTGAAACGATTCTCCTGGATATGGTGTATGAGACCGTCCATCGCTTTGCTGGTATACACCGGGTCCAGAATGATCCCTTCGGTCCTGGCTACGAGTCGTAAGGCTTTTAGACTGGTCCCGGAGGGTTCGCCGAAATCCGGTTTGGCAAATTGGCAGGTAACATCAAAATCGTCTGGGGTGAAGGTCAAGTCAAGACCGATGGTCCGGGCGCATTCGTCGGCTAATGGCGCTAATCGTTCCTTCATCTCTTGATCATTTCCAACCGAATAATTAAAACCCACAGCCGAGAAACAGGCATTCAACGCACGAAGCCCGACGACGAGCCCGACAATGGTATATGTCATGGAACTGGTATAAATCGCTTTTGGTGTAACACCCCGTTCCTCCAGTTGTTCACAAAGCTCTATCACCCCATCTACATAGGCCACAGCGCGGAGGATAGCACCATCCTGACTCGTCTCATATGGTCTATGCCCCTCCGACTTTAACCGTTTTATGACTTTCTTTTTCTCCACCTCCACGGCCGCCGGCATGGTGTATATGACTTGCTCCGCCATGAGATGGTTTAATAACAGATTTCCGGATACGGGATAACTACGATGATCCCGCGGGACAACGGTAATCGATTTCATACCTAATCGGGCGGCGGCGGCGGCCGTCTGGCTGGATTGATTCGATTGGGAATCAGAGCCGTGAATCAGATAGTCACAATTCTGGTCAATCGCCGGACCTAAAGAATAGGTGAATTGCCGGGCTTTGTTGCCGCCCAGAGCAAGCCCCGTCATATCGTCACGTTTGATCAGGATCCGAGGACCACCGAGGGTTTCCGACAGGTGAGGACAATCATCAAGCGGTGTGGGTAAATAAGCCACCGGTGCAAGGGTAAACCGACCGAGGAGACGGCGCAGGTTTTGTGCTGCGTCTCTATCGTACAACTTCAATTTCTATCTCCGAATATAAAAATGGTGCAATGGGGCGAGTATGCCCCGCCCCCTATCTGTCAATACCCGAAGGCAGCGCCTTCGATACGGGGATCCGGCGCGCCCAGGAGGTAACCGGTTTTCGGATCCACCATAATACTGTGGCCATCGCCCTGCCGATACGAGCCGCTGAAAAAGCCACTGGTCCGGATTGTGTACCCCTTGGCCTTTAAAGACTCGATGATTTCCTGCGAGACGCCCCCTTCGATATTAAGCCGGTCAGGAAACCACTGATGGTGGATTCTGGGGGCATCGACCGCCTCCTGAATCGTCATGCCATGGTCAATCACATCGCGCCGTGTTAAGGTGATCGCTGAATTTACCGCCCTATCTCCATTCGCGTCGAGGTACATATTGCCGTGCGCTTTTCCCGGTGCTTTTTCACGATAGTCGACCGCTATTGCTGAACCGTCCGCCAGACGGATCACCATAAACCCACCACCGCCTATGTTGGCGTTGGACGGACTTGTGACCGCCATAGCGAAACCGAGCGCCACTGCTGCGTCGATAGCATTGCCGCCCTTTTTCATAATATCCACCGCTATCTTGGTTGCAATCGGCTCGACAGCAACTGCCATCCCTTTTTTACCAACAACGGGTTTGCGGGATACGGCTTCCACATATCCCGTGGAGGCAAGTAGAGTAAAAACACAACACCAATTAAAAAATGTCCTGTTACGACTCATATTATGAACTCCGCATGTGATAATCCATGTGTATAACAAGGTACAGTTTGAAAGGCAAAGCTATTCAAATGGCTTGGATGAAAATCAGGCAGATAGCGTGTTTTATATTTTGTACTATGTTATAAGGTCTTCCAACTAATTACCGCAACGTTTGAATCCTATGCATCGACGGGCCGGGTGTCCTGATGTCACACCGGTATTGCATAACATCAGGTTATGATTAGCCGGTGGGCTAAAAGAATATCTATTCATGACAGATACGTCAAGGGTAAATTGGATGTTTGCTATGCATTATTCCTACCCGGCCAGACAATGTCAGAGGTTAAGAATTGTCTCTGAATCAGTAAGCATGGATACATGGAAATACGTTTATCGCAATGTTTATCTTCAATATTTTCTTTGTTGATTCAAATCAGATAGGACCATATATTTTATTAGCTGACCCTTTTATGAATAAAATTGAACAATCATTAAACAATTTCAAAGGTGATTTACATGCGAAATAGTTATCGTCTGATGATCCCCGGTCCCATAGAGGTGGCCCCGGAAGTCCTTGCTCATATGAGTGATCCGCTTACCGCACATTATGGAGATAAGTGGGTTGAGATCTGCAATGGAACTGTTTCCAACTTGCAGCAAATTATTGGTACTATTGGAGAAGTCATTATTGTGGTTGGATCCGGTCATACTGCCAACGATATTTCTATAAATAGTTTGTTTAACCCTGGCGACAAAGTGTTGACCCTGAATAACGGCCTGTTCGGTCAGAGATTGGCCGACATTTGTGATGCGCATGGGGTGGATCAAGTCATACTTACAAAACCCTGGGGCAAACCATTTTCCCCCTCTGATATCCATGAGGCGGTCACTCGATATCCAGATGTAAAAGCATTGCTTGTGGTTCATGGAGAAACTTCAACGGGAATTGCCAATCCTGTTCAGGCGCTGACTGCAGCAGCAAAAGAGCATGGATTGCTGGTGATGGCTGATACCATAGCCTCTCTTGGGGGACATCCCTACAAAATGGATGATTGGCATATTGATCTCACGGTTTGCGCCTCTCAAAAAGCCCTGGGCGCCCCTCCAGGCCTCGCGCTTATTGCAGTAAATGAAACGGCCTGGTCGTTTATGGCTGATCGTCGCAAGCCGCGCGGGTTTATGACGGATCTGCAGAACTTACGGCATTTCGCGGAAGTGCAAGCGGCCTTTCATCCCCATCCTGGTACTATGCCTGTCAATGCATACGTCGCCCTTCAAAAAAGTACAGATCTTATTCTAAAAGAAGGCCTGGAGGCCACCTGGGCAAGACATGACCGGGTAGCCAGGGTGGTGCGTACCGGAGTCCGTGCCATGGGGTTGCAACTTATGGCTGCCGAGGAAGCGGCATGTGCAAACCTGACCGTCATCATGGCAGACGATCAGTTTCTCCCACAGGCCTATTTTGATTTTATGATCGAAGAATATGGCATGCAAGTGGGCCTCGGATTGGGCGAATACCTGACCCGATCGGTGCGCATTGGCCATATGGGCCTTAATGCCAACTTGGAGGCTGTCGTACCCTGTCTTGTCGGATTCGAACAATTCTTACGTCGTCAAGGTCATAATGTCCCGAGAGGGGCTTCGCTGGCGGGATTGGAATAGAATAAATAGTACAGAATGAAGAGGTCGCTGGCCGGTTACTCTGTAACGCCATTTACAAAGGAGAATTATCTTATGATTTACGAAGAACGAATTTACAAAATCATGCCAGGACGTCTGCCTGATATATTAAATCGGTTTACCAATCATGCGGTGTCCTTATTTGAAAAGCATGGCTTTCAGCTGGTCGGCTTCTGGCAAACGGTGGTCGGACCCAGTTCACATGAGCTAACGTATCTTCTTGCCTTCGACGACCTGAATCACCGTGAAAGAGCCTGGGATGCATTTATGAGCGACCCGGCCTGGATTGAAGCCAAAGCAGAGAGCGAACGTAACGGACCGCTGGTCGCAGATGTTGCAAATCGTATTTTAAAACCAACACCGTTCTCACCCATCCAATAGTCAGAGTCGGTGCCCTTCATGGCATTCATATTTCCTACCATAATACCCCACCTGGAATTATGATCGGTAAACGAATCTTCGAACTGGATATCCCGTAAGGTTGTCGCACTATGTGGATCCGTCGATAGGGACAGGTCGTGGTGCCCCAGGGCAATTGGGTCATTCATGCCGGAGTGATATCATATTGATCAGATATAAGCGCAAGCATTTCGCATTTTCACTTGCCGCTCCTCAATCTTTCCTGCCTGCTCTGACCTGGCTGAGGAATCGCCTTGCATTTCCGGAGAAATGATCCTCTATCTCCTGTGTCGTCAATTCAAGCATCGTCGCCACCTGTTTTTCCTGACGCAGTTGCTCATAGATCACCAGTGTAGCCCTGGGATCGCAATGGGGCGTATTTTCCTTCGTTCCCCGGTAATAGGTCCACGCACGACCATAGGTGATATATTTACCTCTTGCACAGCCCGCCACAATGTTGTCTGAGCCGAACATGACACGCGCTCGGTCTTCGAATTTCATCAGTAAATAATGTGAGTAGAGATCGTTGACCGCAGACGTATCGTACCAGATGTTAGGCAAATCCTTCAGAAAATGAATCGCCTCTTCCATCATAAAGGCATTAAACGCGCGTGCACAGTGTGCAAGTATCCACTGAGCTCGTGGGTATTGTTTTGTAAAGTAGGCCAGATCCTTTTGATTATCCGGATCTGCCGGTCCGTTAGGTTTTGATAAATGCATCGTGATGGCCAGACCCAGATCATCTGCCACCTCGATAAAGGACTCAGGTAAAAACTCGTGGATGCGGCAATACGTCATATTCGCCGCAAAAATCCGATAGGGCTTGAGCCCGATAAAATGATGCTGTTTTACCTGTTCGGCCACATAATCCGGTGTCATGTCCGGTGTAACGAGCATATGGACCGCAGATTCCGGATCTGTTTTAATTTCTTCCGCCATCCAGATATTATGTTGCTCGATATCCATTCCCCCGGCAATAGGCGTACCGAGAACAAGATAGTGCATCTTGCGCTCAGGATATAATTTCTTCGCCCAGTCCAGATGATCCTGATAATCTATTTCCAGTCGCAGACCACCAGGCGGAGTTTTCAACCCCCCTTTATGCTGCTCGGACCACATATGGGTATGCATATCATAAATCACCCCAGGCACGAAATCGGATAATTCCGCATCCCATATCTCCCGGTCAAACGCCTGGTAATCCATAGTATGCATCTATAACTCCTTGAGGATATCGCATGGATGGTTAGGGGGAGTCAATACGCTACTTTTCTAATATAATATCTTAATGTTATACATGCAGATGAATATTTGCGTATATCGCCCACAGGAGCAAGCTTCTACCACGATATGCAAGCGCTTTAAAGGGTAGGAGCCCACTCATGTGGGGGATATAAGGTATTGGGCGTAAGCTTGATAAATAATAATGAATTCTTTGACAAACCATTATATTCACCCCTTATTCTACAATATCAATCAAAAAATAAAAAAACAAAATTCAACAATCACTCAATCACTCAATCACCATTCAATTTGGGGGTTATTATGCCCGAACATTCAGGTATGGACAGGCGACGGTTTATACGCACCTCTTTGATAGGAAGCGCAGGGGCGTCCCTTTTAGCAGCCCCGATCCTGGAAGCAGCGGCACAAATCGTCAATACCCCGCAAGTACAGTATATCAACGGCGTGGGCCTGGACGATCCCATGCTTGTGCAACTATCCATCAACGAAAATCCGTTGGGCGCCTCGCCACGGGCAATCGAGGCGGTAGCCGGTCAGATGTTCAGTATGAACCGGTATCCGTTTCATATGCAGCTTGAAGAGGCGCTGGCCGAGCACCATGGAGTCGAATCGGACATGATATTCACCGGCGTGGGTTCCTCAGAGATATTATTGACCCTCACCCTGGCTGCATTTTACAAACAAGCGGGCAATACGGTTACCGGCATCCCTTCCTATCCTTCGGTGCCTCGAAGTACGGAGAAATATGGGGGTAAAGTAAAAAGGGTACCGCTTACCAAGGATTGGCAATTGGACTTACCGGAGATGCTGAAGGCCATCGATCAGAATACGCGCATCGTCAATGTGTGTAATCCGAATAATCCCACCGGGCAATTGCTCGATGCTGATGAACTCGAGGCATTTATTCGGGCAGTACCCGGACACGCCATCGTCTGTGTCGACGAGGCCTATATCCATTTTGTCGACGATCCGAAATACCGATCTATGATTCCTTTAACCAAAGAACTGGATAATCTACTCGTGACACGGACGTTCTCAAAAGCATACGGTCTAGGTGGTGTGCGTGTCGGTTATGGTATCGCCCAACCAGAGCTTCTGGATCGGCTGACCGCGTACAGTGTGGGGTCGTTGAATAAAAACACCCTGTCTATAGCCGCTGCCCTGGGCGCCTTAGAGGATCAGGCCCATGTCCGACGATCCGTTAAAGTCGCGAAAGAAGGGAAAGCTTATCTGTATAAGGAACTGCTCGCCATGGGCTACCAGCCGCTTCGGACCCAGACGATCTTTGTAACCGTGGATGTGGGCTCTCAGGCCGAATCTTTAGTCAATCGACTCGCGGAACGAAAAGTAAATGTCCGTCAAGCCTTTGACATGGAAGGATACATGCGGATATCCGTCGGGTTGCCCCATGAAAACGAAGCGTTTATTTCAGCATTTAAAACCGTCCGAAGCGCGTTGTAGATCAAAGGAAACAAACATGGTCCGAAGGCCAATTGGAACGAATATCACAGACGTAATGTGGGATCATATCTCATCTATTTATGACGATATTCTTGTTCATCCCTTTATCACAGGATTAACGACAGGGAAGCTGGAAAGAGCCGCGTTTCAATTTTATACGGTTCAGGATGCCCTGTATTTGAAAGATTATGCTCGATCTCTGAGTCTTGCCGCGGCTAAAGCGCCCGATGAAGAGAAAATCATCCTGTTTAATGAACATGCCAGGGGATGCCTTGTAGAAGAAAGGGCGATGCAGGAAAACTTTTTCCAGGCGTTCGGATTGACGGAAGCGGATGTATGGGGGACGCCCATGGCGCCCACCTGTCAGGCGTATACGTCTTACTTACTGTCTGTAGCTTATGCGCGACCATTTCATGAAGTACTGGCGGTGGTGTTACCCTGTTACTGGATATACTGGGAAGTAGGCAAAGCGCTGATTGAAAAAGGATCTCCGGATGTCATGTACCAGAAATGGATCGACACCTATGCCAGTGATATCTTTGCCGAAAGTGTGGAAGCCGTGATGGATATTACAAATGAAGCGGCGATGAGTCTGCCGGAATCGGACAGAGCGCAGATGTTACATCACTTTATAACAACGAGCCGGTATGAATGGATGTTCTGGGACATGGGGTATAGAAAAGAGGAATGGCCGGTATGAAGGCCCATCTATAACCTGTTTTTACTATGGATAACTTATCGGAGAACATGGTTAAGATCTGCAGGTTGAAATGGTTATTTTACCATACCCTGAAAACCATATTTCCATATTCCGCTTCGTGAGGGATATACTTCGGATGACTTTGCTGATATTCCGTGACGTGGGTATGTGAAGGAACCTGATTCGGGCGAGGCGGCCGGGACTTCAACTTTTTTCGATGTGGTGCAACCCGAATCGGCTGATATGACTATGGCTGCACGTATCCATCCTATCCTTGTATGACGTGGATTTTTACGGCACATAGTGCCCTGAATTTGTCTATGTATCATGCCCAGGAGTTCGGGTTGCCGGCGATGACCATCATCAAAGGTATTGAAGAGGCTACGTCAAGTTAAACCATATTTAAACTACACGACGAAATAATGAAAGGCCTGCTTGTCATCCCGAATGAAAGACCTGCATACGTCTTCTTCCAGGCATCATTAAATGAAGTCGACAAGCTGTTTTTATTGCCATATTATGTAGACAACTGTTTATAATTTTTACTGATAATTAAGTCTTCCGTATAGACATATGTCCTGATTTGAGGAGATGACATGGCTGACCTGACCGGTAAAGTCGCCCTGGTCACCGGAGCCGGTGGTGAACACGGCATCGGGCGGGCGATTGCTGTACGATTGGCGACAGATGGGGCGGATGTGGTTGTAAATGATGTAGTCAAAGTTCCGTACAGCGGTCCGTCTGATGGATGGAAAGGGTTGGCCACCGTTGTTGAAGAAATAGCAACTCTGGGGCGAAGAAGTCTGGCAATTGAAGCAGATGTGTCCGATGCGGTCCAGGTGCAGAATATGGTGGATGAGGTAATAGATAAATTTGGTCATATCGACATTCTGGTCAATAATGCCGGATCGCGACCGGGCAAGGATCGGGTGCCCGTTGTCGACCTTGAGGAAGAGGTCTGGGATCATCTACAACGGGTGAATGTAAAAGGAACCTTCCTCTGTTGCCGAGCTGTTGTTCGGGAGATGATAGACCATGAACAAGGGGGAAAAGTGATCAACATATCCTCCACGGCCGGTAGACAGGGCGTCGCGAAATATGCCGCGTATTGCGCTTCAAAATTTGCCATCATCGGGTTTACCCAGTCTCTTGCGCAGGAAGTCGGCCCATTCGGGATCAATGTCAATGCCATCTGTCCTGGCTTGACCGACACGGAACGGGTCGATTTTATGGCTGATGCACTTGCCCCCGTAGGCATAACCGGGACCGATTTCCGCCCTGCGATGTTAGAGGATTTTGCATCGCAGGTGGCCATGGGACGGGTAGCGAAACCGGATGATATCGCCCGTACGGCGGCGTTCCTCTCGTCTTCCGAATCGGATTACCTGACCGGCTTATCTGTTCCCGTATGCGGCGGTATACAGATGTAATACTATTGATAGAACCAATCTTCATCCGAACAGGATATGATCTCCCTTGCCGCCTCTGACCTGAGACGACGGTAGTATCGCCTCTGGCCTCTAAACGCCCTCGTGGCCCCTTATGCGTATGAATCGGTGTCAAGGCACTTTGCCCTGCATTATCGTCGCCACCTTAGCAAGGTCGATATTCCCACCCGAGACGACACACACTATTTTCCCCGGCCCGGCGAGTCCGGCGAGAGCGGCAGCCACAGGCGCGGCGCCAGCACCTTCTGCAATAATCCGATTACGCTCCGCCAATAATTTTAGTGCTGCCGCTGTTTCGGATACGGTAGTCACCAGAGAGCCGGCAAGCAGTCTTTTTGCCATAGGCCACATATCGGGTAAAACACTCATGCTGCCCATACCATCTATAAAGGTGGCCGTGTAGGGGACTTCTACCGGCTTTCCTGCTTCCAGAGCACGGACCAGCGGCGCGGCCGTTTCCACCTCGCAGGCGTAAATGCTCGTATTCGTCTTTTTTCCCCGGAAG
>CAJXCW010000106.1 GCA_913051705.1 uncultured bacterium | reverse complement strand
ATCATCGGCCAAAGAGATAAAAGCGCCGCCCATACTCAACGCGCGAATACCAATGCCCAGCCGAAGAAACGACCCACTATCCCCTCCACTCTGTGCGTATACCAGGCCGGGATTTACCAGGACGGTCACCATGAAACACATAACAACCCTTAATAGACATCGTGTCCTGCGTGCCTTGTCCGTGCCCTCCGTGGTTCCGCTTTTCCACGTGTTTACTTTGCCCAACATATCATTCCTAATCCAGAACCACGATTTTACCAAAGGCCTGTAAGCCGGTCTGTGTAGATATGGTATAAAAATAAACGCCGTTGGCGACCCGAATGTTCCGTCCATTCCTGCCATCCCAGCGCACAAGCTGTTCCCCAGATGCCTGAGACTGATTGACCAATAAGGATATCACACGTTGGTTGGCGATATCGAATATCTCAACGGTCACATCCGCCCCTGCACTTATACTATAGCGTATTCTTACTGCACCGTGATTAATGGGCGAGAATGGATTGGGGAAAGCATAGGTCTCTATGGTGTCCGCCCGCGCAGGGGCCCCCAGGGTGACTGTTGGGACAGACGCCCGTGATACCTCCCAGGTCCCACCGCGATTGAAGGACGTACTCAAGCCGTCCTGGGCTGATCCTGTCCAGACCGTATCCCCAAGGGCGTGTACCGATACGAGGTCTTCGCTGGCCAGTCCGTCTGCCTGATCTAATCGTTGCCAATGATGTCCTGCATCGGTCGATAACCAGAGACCGGAGACGGTTGCAACCCAGACGGTGGAATCCACAAAGGCGAAATCAATCGCCTGTATATTGGCGAAAGTATCAACTTCCGTCCAGGATAGTCCACTATCTATAGACCGTACCACGCCGTATCGCTCACCTGGTTGTCCGGTTGTCCACGACCCTGCCCAGATGGTTGAGTCCCCATTAATGACCTGAATATCCATCGTAAAAACCCAGGGACCGGTGAGACCATCAGCTGTTGTAGACACTGCCCAGGTCGTACCATCATCAGTCGACCTGGCGATACCACCGGCGGTGCCGACCCAAATTCGCGGTTCGTCTGCCAGAACTGAGAAAGTGAATTCGCCATTTGGATTCGGGTTCGGATTGATAGCGTTCCAGGTCAGGCCACCATCCTTGCTTCGGATTAAACCCGTATCGAATAGACCGAATGCATTCCATGCGGCAGCCCACACCGTGGTTGGCGTGACGGCCAGGCCCCATACGGTATTAGCCAATCCGGCGCCTCGTTCGGGACGAAACGTCGTCCAGCTATCCCCTCCGTCCCGCGTGACACTGATCCCGTCCCCAACTTCAGATTGCATTATGGAACTATCATGGGCTGCAGCCACCCACACTTCCCCATGACCGATGTCCATGGCCGTAATATTGTTCCCACTGATACCGTCATCTGTGGTAAAAGTGGTCCAATTGTCAAATTCGAAATCGTCCAGTTCAATCCGGCTGAGTCCGGCATCCGTGCCCATCCAGAGATACTGGTCATCTGAATCGAGTTCGCCAATGCCGTTACCGATAATAGCCCGAACCGACGGGGCCAGTAAACGGATCGCGTGGACACGGGATACAAAGAGACACAATACGGAAAAACCCAGTAAGCCCAACAGAATCGTGAGTCTGATAGGGTGGATCGTGGTCTGTTTTTTCTGGCTGGAATGATGAACCATTCGAGTGATTGACAACCTTAACTCAACTGAGGGGAAGCAGTCTGGGGCTATTGGGTTTGTTGTTGAAGGAGAAAACGCTTGATTTTCCGGGTGGATGTTTTGGGAAATTCTTCTTTACGGAGCTCAAATTCCTTTACGCGCTTATAATCAGCCAGGTTCGCACATCGTTCCCGTATTTCCTGATCTAAAAGAGTTGTGAGGAAGGCCTCATCGGTGTCCATATTTTCCTGCTCCAGATATTCGTAATCGGGTACGACGATGGCCTTAACATATTCTTCACCCGACGATGCTTTAACGGCCCCGAACACCAGGACCTCTGCGATGTACGGGCTCAGGATCAGTTCACCCTCTATTTCTTCGGGATATATATTTTTCCCGGCTTTGGTCACGATGACATTTTTCAACCGGCCTGCAATATGGATGTGACCATCTTCGTCCACCCAACCGGAATCGCCGGTATAGAGCCATCCGTCTTTGAGCACCTCCTCCGTGGCTTCGGTATTGTTGTAATAACCGAGCATGACATTGTCACCCCGGAACATCAATTCACCCACCCCCGTTTCATCCGGGTTGAGAACCTTCACCTCAACACCGGAGATCACCGGTCCGACCGAGTCGTGTTTGGGGCTGCCGAACCGATTGACCGAGACGACAGGAGAGGTCTCAGTCAACCCATACCCTTGAAGGATGACCATGCCCAGTCGCTCAAAACCCTGCGCCACTTCAGGCGGTAAGGCGGCGGCGCCTGAAATAAAAAAACGTATGGACCCGAATCCCCCCTTTTCCCGGAGACTGCGAAAGACGGCATGGCCGATCTTTTTATTGAATTTTTCCGCCACTTTCACGACGCCCATACTTAAGTTGAGTATGGTTTTCAAATGGGGCGGTTGCGTCTTTATTTTCCGTAAAATACCCGCGTGCATTTTCTCATAAAGCAACGGCACGGCCAGCATGATCGTCGCCTGGGTATCTCGCATGGTGTCAATAATATCTCGCGACTTGAGACTGCCTACGTAGGTCACCGTTGCGCCTTCGTAGATCGGTGCCAGGAAGCCCGCAGTACACTCGAAGGTATGGTGCATCGGCAGAACCGAAAGGAAGTTGTCGCCGCGACTGAAGGAAATGGACTGGGTACAGGAAACGACATTGGACATGATGTTTTTATGAGAAAGCATGACGCCCTTAGGCTGGCCGGTCGTCCCGGAGGTATAAATCAGCACGGCAAGATCATCCGGATCGGCCACGTAATCCGGGGCGACGCCGTTCTGCTCCTGATGGACGGTATCTTCCAGATGTAAGATATGTTCTAAATTCGGCAGTGAATCTTTGATTTTCCGGACATCCTCTATAAACCCACCCGATACGATGATCGCCCGGGCGCACGAATCCTCCAGGATACGCTGATATTCACCCGGTTTGAGAAGCCGATCTATCGGCACCGCCGTCATACCATGCCCCACTATCGATAGATACGCCATGCCCCATTCAGGCTGGTTATCGGAGAGCAAGCCGACCCGATCACCTGGCTGCACACCCAATGAGGCCAGAAGCGCACCGAGCGCTGCCGCCCGTTGGGCTACCTCGCCACGTGTGAAGTCCACATAATCACCGTCGCGTTTGATGCGAAAGGCCACCACATCGGGATAATTTTCACGTAATCGCTCAATCAGAGATTGAAGCGTCAAAGAGGTATCTGACATACGTTACTCCTATATACTGCGTAAGATCTATCGAAGCTACGAAACTACGAAACTTCGAACCCCAAAGGGCTCTAAGTCACCGTAAGTTGGCTTACATCAAAAACCATAATCTCATTGTTTCGCCCTTTCGTCCTTTCGTAGCTTCATTCACCTGTAATACGCTTTGCGGTCAACATCGGTTCGCTGCGATCTCACTGATGGCCTCGATCACTTTATCCATCTCTTCATAGGTATTGTGGATAGCACAGGACATCCGTGCCCCGTGATAACCGCCTTCATGGAGGCCGCGGCTGTGAATTTTGTACCGTTCCCGCAAAGGATTACAGACATCAGATGACGACATGCCGCCGATGGAGAAAGAGGCCATCGATGCGGATAGCTCACGGCTCATGGGCGTCCACAACTTAACACCCGGGATGTCTGAAAGATGTGACTTCAAATATTCCGCCATAGTCGCTCCACGGTCTTCTATAAGTGAACCGCCTATGACATTATGAAAATCGACCGCCACCGCAAAACCAACCATAGGCGCCAGACTTTGGGAGCCGTGGTTTTCAAATCGTCCAGCTGTTAACTGGCCGCCGTGGGTAAAATAGCCGAGACCAATCAGATTTTCTGCAGCATCATCGATATACAACATCCCGGAACCTTTCGGCGCAAACAACCATTTATGGGTGCTGCTGACAAAGAAGTCGCATCCCATATCTTTAACATCCACTTCAACCATCCCAATCGATTGAGCGCCGTCTACGACGGTAATAAGACCATGCTTCCTGGCCATCTTGCATATTTTCTTTATCGGTAACCGCCAGGCCGTGGTACAGGTGATATGACAGAAGCTGAGTACCCTGGTCTCAGGGCGGATAGCCGCTTCAAACAGATTGACGATCTCGTCTTCATCTTCCGGAGGATCATGCAAATCGACTTTACGGATCGGATTGCCGAACTGAATCTGGCGGTTCTGCCAGCAGGTCCAACCACCGGAATGTTCATGCGTCGTCGTAAGAATTTCATCGCCCGGCTTCAGATCAAGTCCCATCGCAATGATATTCATACTCTCAGTGGAATTTCGGGTGAAGGCGACCTCGGAAGGATCTGCATTGATCAGGGCTGCCAGTTTCGGACGGGCTTCCCCGCCGCCCGGATAGTGAACAGGTGAAGGCTCTGCAGATTGAATTTCCGCTCTTTTCAAGGTCTCAATTTGAGATTGCAGCACCATATGTGGCAGGATGCCGATAGTACCGTTGTTCGTATATAAATGTACTCCATTATATAGAAACTGATTACGTACGGCCTGCCAGTATGCTTCATTATCCACGGCAGCAGGTCCGACGCTTTTTAGTATCTCTTCCAATTCTTTGAGGGTCTCCGCCTTCTGATTATGAACACCATTACTTGAGGCGGTCTGTTTTGAATTTGTCTTCCTGCTCTTCTTATTCTGTTTCCGGGTTTTTTGAGGCATGTGTGTACTCCATCAATATGTCCGGCTACCGTGTGAATGATTTGTATTACTAATTAGAAATAAGATTGTAAGGATCGAATTAACAACATAATCTGCGGATGGTACAACATACCATTTAGGCCCCAAGGGAGCAAGGTTTTTTATGCAAGAGGGGAGGGAGAAAACCCTTGACGCTTAATTCATTGAGTCATACATTCGCCGATCAATTCTACAGTGTGAAAATGATATAATATGGGCAAATGGGCAAATAAATTCCACCCTGCTCCCATTTACTGTCTGCTGCTTGCTTTCCGGAGTAAATATGGAACGTATGACCATTACAGGGGATGTGAGTATCGCCTATGGCGCTTTGATGTCAGGCGTGGCCGTATCGACAAGCTATCCCGGTTCACCTAGCAGTGGTACCATTGAATATCTTGCTACCCTGGCTAAAAAGCATGGACTGCATGTCGAATGGTCCACCAATGAAAAAGTCGCGTTTGAAACGGCTGTAGGCGCCTCGATAGGCGGAGTGCCTGCTCTGATGGGATGTAAAGGGGTTGGTTTCAATGTCGCTCTTGATCCCATGATGGTGGCCAACTTGACGGATGTCGGCGCCGGATTGGTCATATTGTTGGGGGATGATCCCGGCGCCTGGGCTTCTCAGAACGATCAGGATACCAGACCGATTGCCTGGGGCGCCGAGTTGCCGATGCTCGAGCCGGCAACCCCCTCTGAAGGGATTGAGATGACCCGGTATGCATTCCAACTATCTCAGGACATGCAGATGCCGGTCATTGTCAGGATTACCAAGTCCTTCGGTGCGATGAAAGAAGTAGTAAATTTGCCGGACATACCCATTACGTCCAGAGTCACGCCCCATCTTTTTGAACGGCATGTAATGCGATGGATTTCCTTACCGAAAAATGCGGTACAACGTCATCATCGTCTCCACGGACGGATAGATGCGATTTCATCGAACTATGAGACGTCATCCTTTAACAAAGTAACCGGGGTCGGGGCCTATGGAATCATTGCAGCAGGAATGATATTCACCAAATTAATGGATGTGTTGGCCGACGTAGATTTATCTGAGGTGTCTATTTTAAAATTGGGGACCATCTGGCCACTGCCTGCAAAAACGATTACCGATTTCCTGCAATCCGTAGAACAGGTATTGATCCTGGAAGAAAACGAACCTTTTCTTGAGACCCTGATTAAATCGATGGCCTATGATGCCGGACTTCGAACGCCTGTCCATGGAAAACATGATCAACTTGTAAATAGAGAAGGGGAGTTGTTCCGTTGGCAAATTGCCGAAGCGCTCCCCAAATTCTGGCCCGGCTATTCGCCTGCACACATGTTCTCACCCGAAGAAGAACAAAAAGTCATGCCCAGCGAGGCGGGTTTACCGGAAAATTGCCCGTATACGCCTGTATTTCAAATATTGAATGAACTGAGCGAATCATCCGGCCTATCCCCTGTTTACGTGGTCGATCCAGGCTGTGCGATTAAAATCAATACGCCCCCTTTTGAGATACTCGATATAAAATACTCCATGGGTTCCAGTATCGGTATAGCCTCAGGGCTTGTCCTCGCGGGGGTGACAGACCCCGTGATCGCCGTGGTCGGCGATTCAGATTTTTTTCACCTCGGGGTCAATGCCCTTTTTAACGTCGCCCATCAGGGCTCAAACCTGCTGGTTATCATTCTCGACAATTCGACGACAGCCTTATCCGGTTTTCAACCATCTCCGAACCTGGGTGGATCCGAGTTGGGGCACGTGACGACTTCTCTCAGTATCGAACAGATCGTTCAGGCCTGCCCGGTCACCTTTGCGGAATCTATTGATCCCTGGGACACTACCGCAGCCAGAGACATACTAAAAGCCGCTTTAACGCGGTCCGGCGTGCGTGTTGTCATCTCACGAAGTCCATGCCCGTATATTGAGAGTGGATTCTGCCCGGGGTATAAATCAGATGAATCGGATACAATAGAAATTCTGTCAAGCTGATTGTCCTCTTATTGGTTATTTGAAATTTGTAATTTGACCAATCTTATTAATCCTTGCAAAATTGGAATGTGTACATTAATTTCATACGTTCACAAAATATAAAATCATGATTAGACCAACTCTAAATGTCAAATGCGTTAGATCATACATCTCACGGAGGACATGTATATGGCCATGAACGAACGCATGGTAAATGGCGTTGCGGTAATTGAACTCAGCGGAAAGTTTTTAAATGATCCGCAAGTGTCTGATTTCGTGGATCGGCTTAGTGATCTGAAAGAATCCGGTGCATACAAAGTGGTGACAGATCTTGGCGGCGTTAATTATATCAGCAGTGCCGGTGTAGGCGCCCTGGTCGGCGGTGCAAAATCCTTACGGGAAGACAGCGGAGACTTAAAGCTGGCGAATCTCAGCGAACGTACCGAAAACGTACTCATATCGCGTCTGGGTTCCGTGTTTGATATTTTCGATACCGTAGACGAAGCTGTCAACAGCTTCTAATTATACAAGCTATTCTATTTTTTATACCCCCGGTCAGCCTCCAGCTTGCCGGGGGTATTTTACTTGAACTTGTCATTCAGGAATCTATATGTTCGACCTACATCAAATCCGCCAGGAATTTCCGGTTGTAAACCAGATTACCTATTTAAATCACGCTGCAGTCGGTACCATCTCACGACGCGTCCGTGGTGCCGTAGAACAATATGTAAAGGATTTCAATGAGTTTGCAGCCTCACATTACGCCCAATGGGATTTGACGGTGCAGGATACACGCAGGGCAGTAGCCCAGTTAATCCATGCAGAAGCAGATGACATTGCGCTCGTAAAAAATACATCAGAGGGTATTTGTTTTGCTGCAAATGGTATCGACTGGCACCCGGGGGAGAATGTCATTGTCAACGATATGGAATTTCCATCTAATGTGTTGCCCTGGTTAAATCTGACATCACGAGACGTGGAAACCCGTTTCGTCAAGTCACATCATGGCCGGATCGTTCCGGAAGATATCCACGCCATGATAGACAATAAAACAAGGGTGGTGGCCATAAGTCATGTTGAGTTTGGCAATGGATTCCGCAACGATATTGGGACTATTGGCGCTATATGCCGGGAAAAAGGGGTGTATTTTGTTGTTGATGCAATTCAGTCGTTGGGGCAGGTTCCGATTAATGTAATCGAAACCCCAGTCGATATCCTGACCGCCGATGCCCATAAGTGGTTGTTAGGGCCGGAAGGGATTGGGGTCTTTTATTGCGCTCCGCATATGATTGAACGACTTCACCTCTATGAGGTAGGTTGGCATTCTATAAAAGCGGCCGGGGATTATGATTCATACGACCCCACACCGGCCGCGACGGCACAACGGTTTGAATGCGGCGCCCTGAATACTATGGGCATATATGCGTTAAAAGCCGCTGTGGATCTACTCCTTGAGGTGGGCGTTGAAAACATACAGGATCGGTTGCTGTTGCTCACCAGCACCCTGATTGACCATCTTCAAAATAAGGGCTACCGAATCGTGAGTCCCCGAGGGAAAGAGGAGTGGTCCGGCATCGTAACTTTTATGAGCGATCGTTATGATACTGAATCGTTACATCATACATTGCGAAGTAAACATATCATAGGCGCAAAGAGAGGGGGCGGTATCAGGATTTCTCCGCATTTCTACAATACGGAAGAAGAAGTCCTGCGTGTAGTGGATGCCCTGCCGGAACACTAAGGCAAGTGGGCAAGGGGGCATTGTAAATTACCAAATCACCAAATACTTTCACCCCGTCGGAGCCATTTCCCAGGCGCCTTCAATTTGCCATAGTCGTTGTTTTTCAATGGAGTCATGCGGTTTAAAAGGGTGGATATGATCATTCACATTGCCGCCCAGAACCAGGATACGGTTTAAATCTCCGATCCCCATCCCCATCCCATCGGCATAAAAAATAGTGCCGATCTCCAGCGGTTCAAAACCCATCGACCTGGCAACGACGGCATCGACGGCCACGGTATCCGCCCCTGCTGCGGCCAACCCATGGGCCATGGTGTCTGTGCCGCCGGGACCGTTACCCTGTATGCCCACGGTACCGTCGACTACACTGAAATCCGGATATAAATGGCGGGCCAGGCGAATCAGGTTACGGTTGAGGGCACGCGCTTCGTGGGGATGCTCGCGCTCATTGTGGGAGATGAATCCATGTACCTTGATCCGATCTTTTTTACGGATGGTGCCCATAATCATATTTTTCAAAGCCAGGGTAACCATGCCTCCATCATGGGTCTTGGCGACCGCAACGGATATAACACACGGACAATCCAGCACGGTTCTCGGCATTCTGACCGTTTTATAGGATCCATCAATCATATACACCCTGGTATTACGCCAGCGGGTTTCCTGGTTTAAATCTATCAGATCGATCGGGATATCATATTCACCCGGTAAATCAGTATATCCGAAATGCCGAAACGCCTCGCCGGAATAGGCTTCATTACCGCCTTCTGCAATAATAACCCGTTCTGGTTTTTTGGAGAGCGTCATAATGACATCCAGCACACCTCGTATCGCATCTACATGGGTACATACCAGCGGATTTGATCCCGATAGGAAATTCGGTTTGAGCATGACTTCGTCCTGCATACATGCTTCCAACTGATCCTTTACCCGTTCTACGGCGATCTGAACATTTTGACGCCGATTGGTGCCGGTACCCAAACCGACCGTGGATTTATCTGACATGACAGGCTCCTTAGTATATGGCGCCGATTAAAAAAAGTGTAGCTCAGGGACGGCATCAATCAGATCATATTGGTAGGCCCGTTCGTAAAAGGCTTTAAGGCCTTTTTGCTCCTCCAGGCCAAAGGCATATTGCAGGTGATCTCGAAGATAGGCTTCATAAAATGTCGATGATCCACGATGTGTCCGGGCATAAACAGCAGCAATATCGGTAAGCGCCGTTAATCCTATCTTTTTGGCCTCTATTAAAATATGTACATCGGATGCGTCCAATCGATTGTGATGACCCGCCCAAAAAGCATATACAAACGGTAAACCGGTCATATCCGTCCATTCCTCACCCAGGTCGAGGTGCGGTTCAGGACGATCTGTGCATTCAAGCGCCGGATCACCGATGACCAGAGCCGCGTCTGCGATAGACAACATCCGGTCTAAGACGGGGGGATGATCTATAGGTGTGAAGCGAAGGTGATATTTTTCTCTTAAAATGATATGGGTCAGGGCCACCGAGGTCCGGGAACTCGTATCGAGCGCCACGGTCTTAATATGCTCAACAGGTACGGTATGGAAAAGAAAAATACTGTTAACCGGCCCGTTGGATGCGATGGCAATATCCGGAACAATGGCGTAGGGCGCATCACTGCGAGCATACTCTATTGATGGAATAACCCCGGCATCCGCATTCCCCTTTTTTATTTGCTGGGCGCATATGGACGGCACATCATATATAAGTTGAAAGTTATGGACCAGCAAATGTTCTTCTAACGCATAAACCAGAGGTTTGGTATTCAGATAACTTACGGCGTTGAGACGTGTTAAGCTCATTTAGAAACCACTATGGTATTGAATGGATGCTGCGATATTCTTCAGACCAGTTTTCTACCATCATAATGGTAGAATTAAACCGTCTTTGGATGACAACAAATCGTTCGCCGTTTTTAGCGACGTCGTAAGCAGGTTCCAGATACTCGCCTAATAAACGAACCCCAACCTCTTCGGCATTGAACAGCTGTTCAGGTTTCTTAATTTCTCTTACCCCGTCAACAATGTCCATGGCAACAGCGATTAACGTGTTGTCTTTCACATAAAAAACACCTGGCCATCAGGGCTCCAGCGGGGGGTTGATATCGCGATGGATGATATTTCGCCGGTGGGCTTCGACCAGAGCGTCCGAAATAGCGAAAAACCAGGCCAGAATAAGGGGAAGAGACAGGCCTTCCGCTGGAATCCGGTCGGCGAGGCACTGACCTTGGATATATTCCTATAGATATAAACTGTATGGAAAGGCCGGTATCGTCGACACTCTGTTCAAGGCCGTATATTCGAGCCATCGCCGGATGGGATAACCTGGCAGCGGCTTCAACATCTTCCCGGATTCTTCTTATGCGATTGGCATCCCGCCTGATTTTCGTCGACAGGATCTTTAAGAGAACCTGACGATTCTGGGTTGTATCGTCAGCCAGGTAAACTTCACCCAGAGCGCCCTGCATAATATGGTCGGTGATATGATAATGTGAGAGCGTTTGCCCCATCATGGATGGCTTAATGGGAAAGAACCGTTTCGTACCGTGTATTACGACGCTGAGCGGAAAATCCAGCATCCTCTATGAGCCGTTCGATTTCGTCTGTGGGCATCACGAAACTTACACCGCCGGCACTGATGACATTCTCTTCCATCATCGTGCTTCCAAAATCGTTGATGCCGTACCGCAGGGCGATTTGGGCGATTTTAGGTCCCTGTGTTACGTAAGAAGCCTGGATATTTTCTATATTGTCCAGCATCAAGCGAGCAACCGCAGTGGTCCGCAGGTAATCATAGCCGGTGGCCTTGCGCATATCAGGCAATTCCGTCCCTTCAGGCTGGAAACTCCAACTGATGAATGCCGTAAAATAGCCATCTGATACGTCCAGTGATTCATCCTGTAATTCACGTACGCGCACGAGATGTTGCAACCGATGTTCTATCGTCTCAACCGAACCGAACATCATGGTGGCGGTTGATTTCATGCCGATCCGGTGAGCCAGACGATGAACATCGAGCCATTCTTGTGTCGATTCTTTCCGGGAGGCGATGGCATCACGCACTTCATCGGCGAGGACTTCCGCGCCCGCGCCGGGTAGTGATTTCAAACCAGCGTCACGGAGCCGAATCAACGCTTCTTCGACCGATATTTTTGAGATGTGTGCAAGATAGACGATTTCAGCGACAGAAAGGGAATGAAGATAGGTCGCAGGATATCGATGGGTGATTTCCGAGAAGAGATGTTCATAATACTCAATTTTCAATTTCGGATTCAAACCACCCTGCATGAGTATTTCACAGGACTCCGGCTCATTCCCGCCTACATCAATTAAATCTTCCACTTTACGAAAAATCTCTTCTTCGGGCAGGGTGTAGCCCTCCTGGTCACCAGGAGGCCGATAGAAGGCACAGAACTTACACCGCACCCAACATATATTGGTATAATTTATATTCCTGCCTATGTTATAGGTGATCACCGGTTCCGGATGTTTCTGCCGGCGTACATGATCGGCCAACATACCTAATTCCGTGACATTCGGATGATAAAACAGCCGCAGGCCATCGTCATAGGTAAGGCGCTCACCGGCACCGATTTTTTCTGCTATATCTGTAATCAAAGTCCTGCTCCGTTAGTTCATGCGGTTATGGATCTTTCGGTATCGACCTGCATATAAGGGGGTAACACCGGTTCCGGCACATCAAGAACACGATACAGCGCATCCCGCTCTACAGGTTGGCGCCCCGCCTCAGCGATCATATCAAGCATCTGTGTCTGCGTCAACGCCTGCATACGATCGGTATCCGGATCCCGGGTAATTTCATATTCAAGTACGCTGCCGTCCATATCATCTGCACCATACCACAAGCCCACCTGCGTCACCGCCGGTGTATTCATAATCCAGAATGATTTAATATGGGGAATGTTGTCGAGCATAAGTCGAGCTACGGCTATTTCGCGAAGGTCCATCTGCCCGGTCGGACCCGGCAGATGGTCAATGGCGGTCTGCTCCGGATGCCAGGATAATGGGATAAACGACATAAAGCCATTCGTTTCGTCCTGAAGTTCTCTTAATCGGGTGAGATGATAGACCTTCTCTTCTGTCTGTTCTACATGGCCGTAAAGCATGGTGGCATTGGAAGGCAGGCCAACCTGATGAGCGGTCCGGGCCGTCTCCAGCCATTTATCGGAATCGGACTTAGCATGAAACAGTTCCTCATGCACCCGTTCGCTGAACACCTCCGCCCCGCCGCCGGGCAACGCATCGATGCCCGCTTTTTTTAATTCCCGTAATGTTTCATCCATCGGCTTTTTGCCGATTCGACGAATCTGTTCCAGCTCGATCATTGTAAAGGCCTTGAGAGAGACATCGGGACGGACCTCTTTTATGGCTTTCACGATATCGATATAGTATTCGTAAGGCAGCTTCGGGTTGACGCCGCCTACCATGTGAATCTCAGAAATCGGGATGTCGGCATACGCCCGCATACGTTCCTGTATCTGCTCTGGAGACAGGACATATCCCTTCGGGTCTTTGGGCAGGGCATAGAATGAACAGAACAGGCACCCCTTATTACAGATATTGGTATAATTCAAATGCTGGTTTCGGACAAAATAAACCTTGTCCCCATGCAAACGTTCCCGCTGCAGATTAGCCATAAACCCGATGGCCGATAAATCCGGATGTTGATAAAGACGCAGACCATCATCAGATGATAACCGCTCTTCATGTATAACCTTCTCATATATATCAGTCAGCCCGGCCTTTGCAATTAACGTATCAAACAAGGTTACCCCCATCAAGATGTCGGCATTTATAAGCACTGTTTCAGAAAAGGACGTCATCCCGGCGAAGCTTGTCCTCGACCACGATCGGGGAGCCGGGGCCAGTGTTTTTATGGGTGCCGGGTGTTGGGTTGATCGTGCCGTTCTACAGTCCTAACTGTGGCCACAAGTCGTCAATTCGTTGATTCACCTCATCAGGCATGGATAAAAGTTCAGGCCAGCCCCTCGTAAATCCTTCTTCCGGCCATTTGGTCGTCGCATCGATTCCCATCTTACCACTGTAATCGGCTATTTGAGAGGCGAAATCAAGCACGTCGCACGGCCCCTCGGTGATCATGATATCCCGCTTAGGATCGATGGAAACCCCTGTACGCCAGACGACTTCCTGCATATTGTGTACATTGACATCTTTATCAACAATGACGATCACTTTGGTGAACATCATCTGACCGAGCCCCCAGAGGGCGTGCATCACCTTCTGGGCATGACCGGGATACCGTTTTTCGATAGATATGATAGCCAGATTATGAAAAATACCTTCAACCGGCAGATTCATATCGACGATCTCCGGTAACGTGGTCCGGAGTAAGGGCAGAAAGATACGCTCTGTCGCTTTTCCGAGCCAGGCGTCCTCTTGAGGCGGCGGACCAACGATAATGGTCGGATAAACGGCTTTTTCCCGTCTGGTAATAGCTGTCAGATGAAAAACCGGATATTCATCTGTCAGAGAGTAATACCCCTGATGGTCTCCGAACGGGCCTTCAAGCCGGCGCTCGCCAGGTTCAGCATAGCCCTCCAGGATAATCTGTGCGTTGGCGGGGACTTCGAGGTCCACTGTTTTACATTTTACCAATTCTACCGATTGGCGTCGCAGAAAACCTGCCAGCATATATTCATCCAGCTCATCCGGCAGCGGCGCCGTTCCAGCATACATGGTCTCTGGGTCCGGACCGAGGACAATGGCGACTTCCAGCCGCTGTTTCAATTTTTCTGCTACATGATAATGATGCGCGCCGCCTTTGTGTCTTTGCCAGTGTAATCCTAAGGTCGTATCATCGAAAACCTGCAGCCGGTACATTCCCACATTACGCGTACCCGTATCAGGATGCCGGGTGATCACCTGGGGGAAGGTAATATATTTCCCTCCGTCCTCCGGCCAGCATTTGATGATCGGAAGCGTGGACAGAGCAGGGCTTTCCGTCTCGACGATTTCCTGACATGGGCCGTGCCGTACGACCTTGGTCTGTGTGTCCTTCAGCCGGGCGAACTTCGGGAGCATCTGTAATTTGCCAATTAAAGAGGACGGTATGTTCGGTTGAATCAGATCCGCGATTTCAGCTGCGATATCATCCAGGTCATCGGTTCCCAGAGCCATTTCCATACGGCGTTTCGACCCAAAGGTATTTATCAGGACCGGTATGTCAGGATGGCCTTTTACATTGGTGAATAACAGCGCCGGGCCATTCTGTTTTACTACCCGGTCGGCGATAGCGCTTATTTCTAATTCGGGGTCGACCTCAATGCCAATATCTTTCAATTCACCTTCGTTTCTGAGCAAATCGACAAACGTATTCAGATTCTTATGGGCCATAATTCGAGATGTTTTCCAATTTGAAGTTCTCAAAGAAATACGGGGTAATAGCGGTATGTAACCTTCTGCATACCCGGGCTAAATAATTGAATGAAATATATGCCTATGCCCTATAGAAGTCAATAGTGAATCAAGCTATTTCCAATACACCCACTGCTGAGCGCTCACCGCCTGTCGCTCACCGAATGTGATAAAATGTTTGAAATATTACTTGCCTCCATGGATAAAACTCACTAGGATTAATGCGTTTAGAGAAGAAAGCAATGCTTGCTTTATGGATATGTAGGTTATATATAGTCCAGCACTTAATGCAGAATCGACCTCCCGAGTCAGATTTCCGATGCCCAATATTTACCAGCGATTAGGGGTAAGAACCCTCATTAATGCTTCCGGTCCTTCGACCAGACTCAGTGGAGGCATTATGGCCCTCGAAGTTTCGGAGGCGATGAAGGAAGCGTCCCAGTTCTGTGTGGATATTGCAGAGTTCCAGGCTCGGGCGAGCGAGATTATTGCGGAGATAACGGGGGCAGAAGCAGGATATGTCACCTCAGGCGCTGCTGCGGGGTTGTTGCTGGGCACCGCAGCCTGTGTGACCGGATTGGATCCGGGTAAGATGAATCGGCTGCCGGATACTTCCGGTATGAAAAATGAAGTGGTGATATCGCGCAGCCATCGGAACTTTTATGATCATGCGATCCGGTCAACCGGCATCCAGTTGATCGAAGTGGGTATCGCCGATCGATTCAGCGGGGCGGGCGTTCGTGATACGGAAGCGTGGGAGATCGCAGACGCGATTACTGATCGGACTGCAGCCGTATGTTACGTCGCCTATCCGCATACTTTGCCTATCCTCGAAAAAGTGGTTGAAGCAGCACATGCCCATGATGTACCGGTGATCGTCGACGCCGCAGGGCAGTTACCACCGGCAGACAATTTACGAAAATTTATTGCTCAGGGCGCCGATCTGGTTGCTTTTAGTGGAGGAAAAGCAATCGGTGGACCACAGAGTTCAGGCATCCTATGCGGTCGCCGGGACCTCATTATGAGTGTAGCCTTACAACATCTGGATATGGATATTTTGCAGGAGCAATGGACACCGCCGCCCATGCTGATTGATAAAGCGGCTCTTCCCGGGGCGCCGCAGCATGGTATCGGCCGTCCCTGTAAAGTCGGCAAAGAAGAGATTGCGGGGTTACTAACCGCCCTACGGCTATTCGTAGATGAAACCCCTGACACCAGATATTCATGTTGGTTAAAAGTAGTGGAAATGATTGTACAGGCGACCGGTGAGATGCCTTCTGCTCAACTGATTATCGCGGCAGACAGAAAACGATATGAAATTCCATCCGTCGAATTACATTTGAATGAGGAAACAACCGATTGGACCGCACTTGATCTGGTCATCGCCTTACAAAATGGCGCGCCGGCTATACAGGCCAATCCATCTCGCGTTAACGAAGGCATCGTAGTTTTTGGACCAACTTGCCTGAAAGACGATGAACCCGCGATAATCGGTCAACGTCTTCGGGAATTGTTGTTGCAAAAATCTCCTGAATAATATACATTAAGCCCTATACTTATGGTCACCTACCCCATCCCTCTCGTTCCCGGCCCCACAACCGTACCTCAATCGATATTAGAAATCTGCTTGACTGATTATGGTTCCGGCGATATCGAAGCCGATTATAGCAGTCTGTACGCAGAGACGCAAGACCGGCTGCGGCATATTTTCAAAACGAAGAATGATATCGCCATTATGACCGGGGAGGGTATGGCTGCCCTTTGGGGCGCCTTGAAATCAACCATAAATCCCGGTGACCGCGTCCTGGCTGTAGCCACTGGCATTTTCGGTTACGGCATAGGTGAGATGGCGCAGCAGATCGGTGCCGATGTACAGACTATAGGATTCGACTATGATGTGGTGGCCGACCCGTTGCAAGTCGCCGAAGCCATACGCGATTTCAGACCGAAGATGGTCACGGCGGTGCATTGTGAAACCCCATCAGGAACCCTGAATCCTATCGCCGACATCGGCGAGCTCATTCGCCGAT
>CAJXCW010000105.1 GCA_913051705.1 uncultured bacterium | reverse complement strand
AGAATGGCTTGATACCCCGCCCAAAGACATTTCCGATGACATCATGGCAGAAGCACGAGGCAAAGGATTTTCTGCGGGTCAGAATATCATCTTACATCCATTTTATCAAAGCGCATTGGATTTATGGGCATTGAATGGCGCTCGCCTGGAGAATTTACAGCAAAATGGGGTCACGTCCGCCCGGGCTTCTATATTGCACCAGAAGAGTACCGAGGCGCTCAAGGAGGCCAGAGAGGCGCGTGAGGCCTTACAATATGATGTCTTTGCGGCAAAATCTCGGGAAGCCTGGGGGTATGAGGCACGGGCTTATCCGGATGTTCGATATGCGGCGGATGATACCGTGGACGGCATTGTATTTTATTTTATGCTGCTTATCCCTTTCTGTTTATTTATAGAACGTCTTTTCTTCGGTTCACCGGATGTTCGAAAACAACTGATGGTCATTGGTATTATTTTTGCCGTGGTGTTTCTGATGCTTCAAAACGTACATCCCGCCTTCCAGCTCAGCCTGACGCCTTACATGGTTTTTCTGGCCTTTGTTATGCTGGCCCTCTCCTTAATGATCATCGCTTTGATCGTTACCCGATTCGACGGTGAAATGAAATCGATGACACGCTCTACAACCGGACTTCATGAAATGGATATCGGTCGCTTGAGCGCCACGGCGGTAGCGATCTCACTCGGCATTTCAAATCTTAAAAAACGTAAGCTGCGTACCGCGCTTACAGCCATCACGCTGACGTTACTCACCTTTACCGTCCTCTCCTTCACCTCGTTTAAAACAGGGATTCAATTTTATACAATTGAGCGAGATAATCCTCCTCCATACCAGGGGGCGCTTTTAAGGAATCTCACCTGGAATTCACTGCCGACATCTTTCCTGCCATATATTCAGAATGCGTTCGGAGATAAGGCAAAAGTGGTGCCCAGATCCTGGTATCGGCCCGAAGATCTGACCAGTCCATTTATCGATCTGAGGCTTGCTGGAGGAGAAAATGCCACCACAATTCAAGGCATACTCGGATTGCACGTGGATGAACCTCAGATATCAGGTCTGGATAAATATCTGCTGCCGGGGGGGCGTTGGTTCGAACCCGAAGAACGGATGGTTTGCCTGCTGCCGAGTTATCTGGCAGAGCGATTGAATGTTTCAGAGGAGGATGTCGGGCATGCCGTTATAGAATTATTGGGGACCCGGTATACGGTCATCGGCCTGCTTGACTCGGAGCAGTTGGATATCTACCGGGATATGGATGATGAAAGCCTTATGCCCGCTCTATTTCAAATGACGCGCACCATGACTCAGATGGACGAAGAAGTGTTTATGTCGACCATTCAGGCGGCAGAGCATGTGATATCGAACAATATTTTGATTTTACCGTACCGTCAAACACTTGATATCAATGGGTCCACGCGATCTATAGCTATCTCCGGATTTGGAGATGAAACGGTCCTGAAATCAGCGGTAGAAGCGTTCATGTCACGTGTGATGCTCGCCATGTTTGTCGGGGTCGATGATCAGGTTAAGGTGTATAGTTCTCTCGGGACGACCTCTATATCGGGCATTGCGAATTTAATCATCCCCATTCTGATCGCCGCCTTTCTGGTACTCAACACTATGATGGGTGCCGTATATGAACGATTCCGGGAAATCGGCGTATATAGTGCGGTTGGCCTGGCGCCAAATCATGTGGCGGCCTTATTCATTGCAGAAGCCTCTGTTTTTGCCACGATCGGCGCCGTGATGGGCTATCTTGTAGGCCAGTTCATTACCCTGGGCCTATCCTATTTCGATTTGCTTGGTGGCATGTCGATTAATTATTCTTCTCTATCTGCTGTCTATTCAACGATAGTCGTCATGGCCGTTGTGCTGTTATCCACGCTCTATCCAGCTAAAAAAGCGGCCGATATGACGGTAGAAGATGTGAATCGAAGATGGAAACCACCTGTTCCCGAAGGGGATGCATGGCGTTTTGAATTTCCATTTACCGTCTCAGCAGTCGAGGCTATACCACTTTCCAACTATTTAACACATATTTTTAAAACCCACGAAGATAGTTCAGCAGAAGATTTTGTAGCGGAGAATTCGTTCCTTTCCTCTGTTAGTGGAGAACACCTCGAGACGTATCAGGTTAACGCCACGGTATGGCTGGCTCCCTATGATCTGGCGATCAGTCAGGATGTTTGTCTGGAAATCGAGCAGATCCCCGATGAGCACCTCTATCGGATCATGGTCAGTATTAATCGACGCAGCGGGGATTGGTCACAATGGCAGACAATTAATCGGCGGTTTTTCACCGTGCTGCGCAAACGCTTCCTGGTATGGCGTACACTGGCGGAGTCGATTAAGGCGCAATATCAGGAAAATAGGCAGGTGTAGAGAGTGGTGGAATTGGTGAGTTGGTGAATTGGTGAGTTAGCCAAAAATTGAAAAGGGTTTAGACGATGTATGATCTTATCATCAAAGGTGGGCATGTTATTGATCCGGCCAATGATATCGACGACGATATGGATGTTGCTGTAGTGGGCGACCGTATTGCCGCTGTGGACAGGGATATTCCATCGGAAAAGGCAGGGAAAGTCGCCAATGTGGACGGTTATTATGTCACGCCCGGGTTGATAGATATACATTTACATGCGTATGGGGGATACAAGGGGTGGATGTTTCCTGATGAGCATGTACTCCCCCACGGAGTGACTACTGTGGTGGATACAGGTGGGGCAGGGTGGAAGAAATTCGAGCATTTCAGGGAAACGATCATCGCCGATTCCAGAACCCGGGTATTAGCCCTGATTAACATTGTAGGTGCAGGCATGGAAGGGGCTGTAGAACAGGATACCTCCGAAATGGATCCGATCCCGTGTGCCGCAATGATCAGCAAATACCCCGAGCATGTCATAGGATCTAAGACAGCGCACTTCGGCGGACCGGGTTGGGAGGCTGTAGACGGCGCCATTGAAGCGGCACGGAGAAGCGGGACCATCGCCATGATGGATTTCGCCCCTAAACCGACGAGGAGCTATCGGGATCTTCTGTTGGATAAAATGAGTCCTGGTGATATACACACACATATGTATGCCCAGCATATCCCATTACTGGATGAGAACAAGCAGGTCAATGACTATGTCATCGAAGCGAGAGATAAAGGCATCATATTCGATCTGGGGCACGGTGGGGGCAGCTTCTGGTTTCGAATTGCCATTCCCTCCATTGAACAGGGGTTCTTACCGGACACCATCAGCACCGATCTACATAAAAACAGCGCGTTGATTCCAAATGCCAATATGACCACCACCATGTCGAAATGCTTGAATATGGGCATGTCATTGCCGGATGTCATCATGCGCTCAACTTCTAATCCCGCCCGGATGATACGTAGAGCGGAACTGGGTACCTTACGTGTCGGCGCCGAGGCGGATATTGCGGTGCTCGATTTACAATACGGTGATTTCGGTTTCGTTGATTCCGGCCGTGCCAGGATGGGTGGAGATAAACGTTTGCAATGTATGTTTACGGTCAGAGCAGGGCAGGTTGTTTGGGATCTGAATGGATTAACCCGTCCTGAATGGAATACAATAGATGAATACCGCCGGGCGGAGTGAGCGGGTGTGTAGAGGCCAGATTTTTTCATCTGGAGTAAGTATATCTTATGAGCGAAACCAAAGAACAAAGCAGTGACGATTTGCACGAAGACCCGTCCAATCAGGATGAGCAGTGGAAGATAGTTTCAGATGATATGCCTTATGAGGATGGGTTTAATACTCGAACCATCTGGGCGGCATTTTTCGTCGGTCTCTTGATGCTGCCCGGCGCCATCTATCTTGAGCTGGTTACAGGCAAAAGTTTTGCCGGCGCTGCGGAATGGGTCACCATCATCATGTTCATCGAAATAAGTAAACGGCTGTTTATCAAGCTCAAACCCCAGGAGACGATCATCCTTTACTGGCTGGCTGCGGGTTTGGCAGCAACCGGATTAGGCGCCAGTGGGTTGTCTGCAGGTTCAGCTGTTCACGGGTCGCCATTTGCCAAGATGATCTGGTTTCAATATCTCATGCAAGCGCCTCAAGCAGATGGTATCGCTCAATTCATTCCCGATTGGGTGGCCCCCATACGCGGGTCGGAATCCCTGATCAGTCGGACGTTGTTTTCTATGGATTGGTTTAAGCCCATCGTCCTGGCGATCCTTGTCGCCATGCTGGGTCTGGTGAATTCCTTGTCCTTGGGATATGTCCTGTTTCGCGTGACGGCGGATGTGGAACGTTTACCCTTTCCCCTGGCCCCTGTCCAGGCTGCAGGCGCCACTGCGCTGGCTGATTCTTCAGCGGGTGAAGAAACCTGGCGATGGCGTATGTTCACGGTAGGCGCGATGATCGGTCTGGGATGGGGGGTATTGTATATTGTGATCCCCACGGTATCCGGCGTCATTTTAACCAAGCAAGTGGAAATTTTCCCGATACCTTTTGCCGATTTTACCCCCCGTTTTAGAGATGTCCTGTATGCCTCTCCAATTGGAATCGGAACAGACCTGGCCACGTTGCTCGTTGGTTTTGTTCTCCCTTTCTGGATTGTGGTGGGCACGTTCATCAGTTCTTTTGTCGTGACGTTCATCGCCAACCCGACGTTATACCATTTCGGTATTTTACATGGTTGGACTCCAGGGATGAGCACCATACCGACCAGCATTAATAACACGATAGATTTTTGGCTCAGCTTCTCATCTATCGGCACATCACTCGTTATCGGTCTGATCGGCGTAGTGGCCTTTGTAAAATCGATAAGGCGTGGGCCCAACACATCGGCGTCCGGACCCGGCATACGTAAACCACCACCTGACCGTGGGGACATCAAATTATCTATTCCCATTGCCCTCTGGGCTATATCAACGCTCTGCTTCGTAGCGCTGGTCTATTATCTCGAACCAGGATTTCCAATATGGATTTCATTGATCTTCGGTTTTCTATGGACCCCCTTCTTCTCGTATATAGGCGCCAGAATGATCGGCCTGACGGGATCTCCCTATGGTTCGTCGTTCCCGTATGCCCGTGAGGGATCGTTTTATTTATCGGGTTACAAAGGCGCAGCCATCTGGTTCGCACCTGTGCCGCTTTTTGATCATAGCGGCGTGGTGAGTACATTCAGGCAACTGGAGTTGACGAAAACAAAATTCGGTAGTATCATTAAATTACATCTTCTGAGTCTTGCCCTGCTCATTGTATTCAGCTTTATTTTCTATGCCCTGATCTGGAAACTGGCGCCGATACCCTCTGGAGCCTATCCCTTTGTAGAAAAAATGTGGCCCTTACAGGCGACGATGGAGACGATCTGGATCAAATCGACCTTGCCGGGCGGCGCTGATGTGGTCGGCCGGTTGATTCGATGGGAATATATCAGTGCCGGCATGGTCTTTACGACCCTGCTGTATGGTGGATTAATGGTGTTAAAAGCCCCGCCGTTACTCTTTTATGGATTAATCGGCGGCCTGGGAACAGGCGCCTGGATCCACTACACCCTTCCCACGTTTATAGGCGCCATGCTGGGAAAATTTTATTTCAGTAAAAAATATGGAGAAAAGCGATGGCGCGCCTATGCACCTGTTATCCTGGCTGGCTATGGCTGTGGCCTGGGCTTGATTGGTATGGCCGCCGTGTCTCTGGTCTTGATCGCTAAATCCACATCTCAAATTTTATTTTAGACCCAATGATCATCACATATCAAGGAATTATTGGCAAATGAATCAAAATTTCCAGGTAGCCCTTGTTGCTGATCTTCTTGGTCCGGATGGCCAGGTTGTGTTTCAGGATTTCGGGGTTGACCTGTTGGCTGATGTCGGTATCCCTTACCGATATCTCGAAGAAGACCTTCGCCCGGTTATTCCGGATCAGATAAGAGATTATGATGTCGTTATATCCATGGGCCAACCGTATGTTCCTACAAGTTTTGAAGGGGTCAAACGGCTCTCTCTGATCGCTCGTACGGGTGTTGGCTACGACATGGTGGATCTTGATGCGGCGACCGAAGCGGAGGTCATGGTCACCATTACGCCGGAAGCAACGAAAAAACCCGTAGCCAGTGCTACACTGGCCTTGATGCTGGGCCTCTGCCATCGCATCCGAATAAAAGATGCCATTGTACGGGAGAACAACTGGTCCTCCCGTTTTAACCATATGGGGTGCGAGATAAGGGATCGGGTCATCGGCTTAATCGGCCTCGGTCAAATAGGTCAGGAAGTCGTCGCCCTCCTGAAAGCGTTTGAGCCGGCTGAGATACTGGCTTCCGATCCGGTGGTGACAGGCGAAGAAGCAGCAAAGATCGGCGTGCGGCTGGTCGATAAAGATACGCTGTTACGCCAGAGTGACTTTGTCTCCATTCATTGTCCGCTAAATACCCATACGCACAAACTCATGAGCGAGCAAGAATTCCGGATCATGAAATCCAGCGCCTTCCTTATCAATACCGCCAGGGGGCCGATTGTCGATCAAACGGCTTTAACAAAAGCCCTGCTGGAGGGGTGGATTCAAGGGGCGGCTATCGACGTCTTCGAACAGGAACCCATTGATCCATCTGACCCCCTGCTTTCTCTGGAGAATATCATACTGGCGCCCCATGCCTCTGCCTGGACGTATGAGCTATTCCGAGATATCGGACATGACTGTATCAAGGCAACCATGGCTGTCGCCCGCGGGGAGGTGCCCCCGTATGTGGTTAACAAAGCGGTGCTGGAACGGCCTGGCCTGAAAAACAAGCTTAGGCGATATAAAGAAATTTGGGAGAATCAATAGTAGGAGGGTGGGGTGGAAGGGTGGAAGGGATCATGCCGTTAACCATTTGAAAGGAAAAGTATGCCAGTATTTACACCGGAGAAATTACACCAGATCGGTAGTGACATCCTTCTTGCAGCTGGATGCACGAAAGAAGACACACGCGCGGTAGTAGATCATCTTGTTGATTCGAACCTGTTCGGACATGATTCCCACGGTGCCATACGATTTCCGGAATATGTCAAAGCGATCAAGGTAGATGGTCGATTTAAAGCAAGAGGCGCCATCAAGCTGCTTCGTGAAAGTCCATGTACGGCTGTCGTTGATAATGGCGGTGGCCTGGGGCAGGTGGGTGGCGCCTATGCCATGCGTTTGGCTATAGAAAAAGCCAGAGAACATGGGACAGCCACCGTTTCATTACAACGAACAAGTCATGTAGGCCGTGCGGGAGCGTATCCACTGATGGCGGCCAGGGAAGGTATGATCGGTCTGGCGTTCGTGAATGCAGGACGATTTGGTCGGCAGATCGCCCCTTTCGGCGGGATCGATGGCAGGATCAGCACCAACCCGATCGCCTTTTCTGCACCGCGTCGTCATGCCGACCCCATTCTGGTTGACATGACCACCTCTGTGGTGGCCGAAGGAAAAGTCCGCGTATGTGTAAACAAGGGCATCCAGGCGCCTGAAGGCTGGCTGATAGATCATGAAGGCAACCCGACGACAGATCCTACCGTCATAAAAGGTCCACCCCCCAATGGAGCGATCTTACCCATGGGTGGCGTCGTATCCCATAAGGGATATGGACTTGGTCTGATGGTGGAAATCCTCGGAGGGGCCCTGAGTGGACAGGGATGTGCGCAGGGTGAGCAGACCGTGGAGAGTAACGGTGTGGTTTTTACAGTATATAATATTCCATTCTTTTCGGATCTGGACTGGTACTATGATGAAGTGGAAGGATTAATCAATCATGTTAAATCCAGTCGTACTGCACCGGGGGTGGATGAAATCCTGATACCGGGTGAACCGGAATTTCGTATGGCCGATAAGAGACGTCGGGAAGGTATTGAACTGGATGAGACCACGTGGCAACAAATAAGGGAAGCGGCAGAGCTGGTTGGTATTGACCCTGAAAAGTGGAACTGATATCGAAAAATCAACGCATGAGAAAGCGTGGATAAGGCCGATTATTTCGAGGATTGTCGACCTTAACCACGCTTCCTAATTTTTTCAAATTCAAAGGCCGATTATTTCACCTTGAATGCAGCAGTCAGTCTATGGCTCCCCCACAAGGCGGTCAGGGTACCTTTGTTACCGCTATTTTTCATTTCGATAGTAAATACTTCTACATGATCCTGCCCGGATTTATTATAGGAAAATGGAATCTCGATTTTTTTGCCGTCGCTGCTTAATATGAGCGACCAACTATCCGCCTTACCATGTTTGGTTTCTGCGGTATAACTGCCTTTTGCTACGGATATATCCCCAAACATCAGATCGATATCCGTTGAAAAGGCCGTATCATCATCTTTTCCCATACGCCAGACATACCCCTCCGGCGCCATAGCCAGCATATCCCGTCCCTGCATGGACGGCCGACCATAATCTATAGATATTTTTTTATCTTTTATCGTTATTGAAGACATGCCTCGGCCAGAGGGTTGGCTGTTCTGCGCCGATAAGGATGGCGTGCCTAACATTACCGTCATAAGAGCTATTCCCAGAACCAACTTTACCATTCCTCCGAAATACATTAATTTAGCCTCCTCAGTGTTTGTATGGTATACACCACAGAGGGAGAGCCGGTAGAGCACTCTCCCTCTATATGTTATCAAACTGATTAACGTGTATGTATTATATCAATCCATCATGCTTTAGGGTGAAAACGTGGCTTCCAATTTGTGGGTGCTCCAAGTTACCACCATATGACCGCTGTCATCGTGATTCATGATATCCACCGTAAAACGCTCTACAATATTATCGACCTTACTATACGTAAGGGGTATTTCGAGGATATCATTTTCCCGTTTTGCCCCCGGCATACCCCATATACCGACCTCGGAGTTGAAGACAAGTGCCCACTGATCGCCTTTGATATGTTTAATCCAGGTGCTGTAAGATCCTTTGGTCAGCTTCTTCTTACCGAACATGAGATCGGTGCCGGACTTGAAGGTAGTGGACTGATTCATGCCCATTCGCCATACAAATCCATCGGGCGCCATGGCCAGCATATCACGTCCCTTCATTTCCGGACGGCCATAGTCGAGGGATATATTGTTGCCTTTCAAGGCAATTTCGATCATACCCCGGTTGGTGTTCTGGTCATTGGTCGAGCTCTTAGACGGTGCACTGCTCTGACCCATGACATCCCCAAGGCTAATAGCCATAATGGCCAGGGACAACGCTGCTGAACCAAAGATATTCATCATACGACGCATTCTAAATCCTCCTCAGGATTTAAAGGTGAAAGGCTATTACCCTGTGAGATCAGATATATTAGGTTATAGAGTAGAGTAATGCCTTATAATATAACGAGTGGAGACAAAAAAGTCATCTCATATTTCTCGTCTCCGTTTGTGAACGAAATCTGGATCGGTAAAGTTCCCATTTTATACTTCATAACATGGTTTATTTTTCTTGATTTATCGATCCCGAAAATGTATGCTCACTTCACAAAAAATCCAGATCTCCTGATCGATCCACAGGTAGTACCAATAACCTGTGTAATTTCTTCAAATAATAAGGAGTAAACCATATGCAACGGGTTGATGAAGCTATCCTGAACGGTTTGTCGGATTTTGATTCGGCGACGATTTACAATGCGATTGAAAAGGTACAGGGGGTTTCAAATGAAGCGTATACAGGACCTGAAATGGAATACCTCAGTCCTGAGTTCGGCGCTATGATAGGCTATGCGGTCACATCTGAAGTCACACCACTTGATCCATCTCCGTCGGATATGGAGTGGTCTGCATATTATGATTTGCTGAATGAAACAACTGGTCCGATTATTGCCGTAATGAAAGATGCAGATGTACGACCGAATCGGGGCGCTATTTTCGGTGACGGGATGGCTCGTATTCATAAAGCGCTTGGGGTGGCGGGGGCCGTTGTAGATGGATGTATCAGGGATCTGATTGGAATAAAAGAAGCGGGGCTTCCTATATGGGGTACAGGGACCGTTCCAGGTCATGGCCCCTTTTTTGTTCGACAAATAGCGCAACCTCTGGTGGTCGGACAACTTAAGATTTCACAGGGTGATTTACTGTTTGCCGATCAGGATGGCGTGGTAAACATTCCTCTCAATATTGCTGAAGAAGTCCTACGCGTAGCCGGAGAGGTTAGAACATGGGAGCGGACTTACTTCGACATGGTGGAAGGACCGGATTTCACGTATGAAAAATATAAAGCATGGGTAAAGATAAATAAGAAAAAGTAAGCGCAAGAGTATATCAGAGATTGGCCTGGAATACAGGGACCAATACTCCATCAAGGAGGGTGGTATGGCCTCGGTAAAATATGATTATGCGGAAATGATATGGTATGAGATAAAAGAAGCGGCAGAACAGGATCGGGTGGCTTTATTACCCGTCGCGACCTATGAAGATCACGGTCCCCATCTACCCGTAGATGTTGATGTGGTTTTAACGACCGAGATATGTCGGCGTGCAGCAGCCCGCATACCCGATGAGGTGGTGCTCGTACCGCCTGTAGGCCATGGATACAGTCCGCATCATATGGATTTTCATGGCACGATAACCATTCGGTGGGATACGTTTATCAATTATGTTAAAGATGTCTGTTGCAGCCTGGCCTATCATGGATTTAAGCGGATACTGATCATCAACGGCCACGGCAGTAACACCTCCCCACTGGACATGGCCGCTCGATTGTCCATTATTGAATATGAAGGTAAAATACTCTGTGCCAGCGCGAACCACTGGGGATTAAGGCCGGTGAAAGAATTGGGTAAAACATTACGCGATTCTGATTATGGCGGTACCTCTCATGCCGGTGAATTTGAAACTTCGTTATACCTGGCCCTTAGACCGGACCTTGTTGATATGGACAGGGCCGTTGATGAGAGAAGCCCTCTGTCCAATAGTTTCAAAACAGATTTACTGGCTGGCGGGCACCCGGAAGGATCTGACGCCAGGCTCGTACCGTATTGGAGTTCGGTAACGGCAAGCGGAGTGATGGGAGATGCCACCAGAGCAACCCGAGAAAAAGGGGAGCAATTTCTGGAGGCCGGCATTACAGGATTAATCGAGTTGATCAGGGAATTAAGAGGGACGCCTATTCCCGTGAGAAGGGATCAGCATTGAAGGCGAAATACATGAAGATAAAAGGTGTTTTAATAGATTTAGACGGGGTGATGTATAATAATGTGGATATTATTCCGGGGGCCGTCGAAACCATAAAATAGCTACGCGATCAAGGTATCCCCTTCCTTTTTGTTACCAACACGACTCGGATGAATACCGCTGCCATCGCCCGGCATATGAATGGACTGGGTATCCGTTCTGTCCCCGACGAGATCATCAGTCCTCCTGGGGCAGCGGCGGCGTATATGAAACAGCATCAATTTACCTCCTATCATTTATTAGCCCATCAGGAATTAAATATTGGATTCAAGGAGGAAGAGACGGATGATCGTCCGAATGTCGTCATTGTGGGTGATTTGGGTGATATTCTCACCTTTGATAGAATCGATTTTGCCTTTCGACTTCTGATGGCCGGTGCGGATCTTCTGGCCTTGCACAAAGATCGATTCTGGCAGACCGAGCAGGGTCTGCGCATGGACACCGGGGCGATGGTTACCGCCCTGGAATATGCGAGCGGTAAAACAGCAACGGTCGTGGGAAAACCAGAACGACCGTTTTTCGATATGGCCATTAAGACCCTCGGCTTACCATCGAATCAGGTGGTGATGATCGGCGACAGTATAGAAACTGACATCGGCGGCGCACAACGAGCAGGGATAGAGGCCATACTGGTCAGGACAGGTAATTATCAATTTCTTTCTGAGTCCGAATCCGATGTTATTCCTGATCACGTGATAGATTCTATTGCCGACTTACCGGTTTTATTTTCCTGAATCATTTTTTTCGTTTGGAGAGTCATACTTCAAATGAGTAAATTATATCGTATGTAAAGATATATCAACCCCGATTTGAACTCGGAGTGCACCATGGTCCCTGACTCATCCCAGACCCCTGATTCATCCCAGGTCCCTGATTCACCCTCTTCAACCATCTTCGATGATCAGGCGTTGACAGCCAATCGACGAGGTACCATAACAGATGAACAGCTCAAACAAATCCAATGGCCGATCCGCTTACATCTCATCTTACAATGGGTTTTGCTCCTGGTCCTCTGTGCTGTAGCCGCTTACGTCGTTATGCTCCTTACCCTTACACCCGATGTCTGGATGATATTAATAAGCATTGCCCTCGTATTTATCTCATTGATGGGCTGGCTGACTCAATCCCGTCTCGGCAGCCTTAAACAGCGGGAGGTAGCCTCCGTCGCCGGCCCTGTTTCGAGAAAAATCATCTTCTCGGGTAAAAAACCACGGCATGAAATCGTCGTGGCCAGGAAAAAATTCAGAGTGCCCCCGGAGATCTACAATTCGATGGAAGAGGACGCCTATTACCGTATATATTATCAGCCTAAAATAAAAGTCCTGCTTACCGCAGAGGAGGTATAGAGCGTACAATGGTGAATGGGCAATATATATCGGTCCCTACCCCGGTCTCAAATCCCATCTGATAAATCAGGCCCTCGCCTAGGCAATAATTACCACCAACCCGGTAGAAACAACCTCCCTGATTGATAACACCTCGTTTCCTTTTCAAAAAACTAATCTCTCAACCTAATATATTACACCAGTGCAGGGGGTGACCCTAATGATCTGATTCACCACATTGCCGGTGCGTTTATCGCTACTCTCTGGGGGGTGTCGACGGTGGGGGAGCAGGCGCCAATGCCCAAGAAGCCGCCTGAGGAACATGAAAATGCTGAAGGCCATACGGACCATGCGCCCATCCATACTGCCCGATTTCCATCGAACTTGCATCTGCCTACTGATCGAGCCACAAATACGGCCATGTATCTGGTGGAAAAACACCAAATTTCAAACAGCCGTATGTCTATTGTCGGGTATGGTGAATTTCGCCCGCTTGTAACCAATGATACGCCTGAAAACATGAAAAAGAACCGTCGGGTGGACCTCGTTATTCTTAGTGATTCGGCGGCTGATATGGAGCCTGAAGTGATATCAGCCAAGCCTGATGTAAAGAAAGAAGAGACCCTTGAGATGGTACAACCTGTGGCCGAAGAATTTCCGATGGAAGATCCCATTTATATCCTCCCTGAACACAAAGCCAATCCATTGCTGAATCCAAGGCCTTCCGATCGGGCTATCAATTAACTATAAATCCCAAGTTCCATTCCTCTTGTATGCCACAAGAAAATGTTGTATACTTGCCGAAAATGTCCACATCATGTCCAACAGCGGATACTTTCCATCACCAGATCACTATAAGCTCTTTATATGCCCACCCATCAAATTTATGGTATAGGAATACTGGGTAATTGTTGCACGCACGGAGCAGGGGTTGCCCATCAGATTAGGAATCATCCCAGGGTCAATCTCATCGCGGGATATGAAAAAAATGCCGGGCGCGCGGCCGAATTGGAAGAAGTGATGGGCGTATCCTGCACATCGAGCTATGAGAGGGTTGTCCGCCACCCCGATGTGCATATCATCGCCATTACATCCGACCCAAGTGACAAAGCAGAACTCGTAGACCTGGCTACCGATCACGGTAAAGCCGTATATATAAATAAGCCATTGTGCCACACTCCGACGGCTGCAATTCGTATAAAAGACAGCATACAGGCAGCCGGTTCGGCCGCTGTTTTTGATGCGACGCTGGTAAAAGGGTTGCCGGCGTTTAACAAATTGATGCATCAGATCAAGAAAAATGAATACGGTCGTATTATCACATACCACCACAGCTGCGGCATGATCTTTCCGGAAGATTTCCCCATAATAGCGAGATGGCCTGAGCGGTTTGACCCGCCCGAGAGGTCCGGCGGCGGTGAAATGACCAATATGGGGTGCTATGGGATTGATTATGCGATCCACCTGCTTGGTCTGCCTGGCCAGGTCGAAGCAAGAAAACAAACTTTTTGGAAGCCCTATATCCAGGCCGGGGTGGAGAATTTCGGACAGATCATTCTTGATTATGGAGACTTTTGGGCTACGCTGTCGGTTGGAAAACAAGCCGTTTCAGGAGAGCCTGGTAAGCGTAATGCGCTCACCATCGAATTCGAAACGGGCAATCTATTCCTGGACCCCGGTGCAGATACCTATATTGAAAACGGTATCGCAAAACCCCTCGCTTCCTATATCGCCGACCATAAAGTCAAATCTCCAATCGATCAATTAATCGATCAGATGGAAAAGGGGATCCCACCCGAAAGTGATATAGAATCAGCTGTAGAAGGGGTATATATATTATGTGCAGCCTACCAATCAATTATCAGCCGCCGGTCCATACGGGTCCCACTGGAACAACCTGTCAATCCCTTGTTCGAAATATATAAAACTTAGTATGGACTCATGGATCCATTAACCATCCGCCACCTGCTCATCCCACATGGTCTCTAGCCCAGAATACAAAATCTGTCGGTTCAGGTGTCCCTCCAATCGACTTAAGACGAGAAGCAATCTGACCACGGTGATAGGCAGAATGATGGAATAACTGGGTCAGTATATCCTCCACCGAATTGCTGTATACTTCCCCATCCTCAGATTTATATTCGAAGATACGATCCAATTCCTCCTGATCCAAACGGTCCAGGTAATCTGCCCAGGTAGCGTGGGTATCCGCCGCCATATCTTCCAGTTCATCCAGGGATACCCGTTTCGGGAAGAGGCCCTTGGGCCCTAATTCCGTTACACCAAACCGGTACAACCAGAACAACCGGGCCGACATCATATGCGCGTACAGTTCTACAGATTCCAGGAAGGCCTGCTCATCCCTGTTTTCCAACGACACCGTATCCAACGAGGCCAGCACCCTCGCATGTGCATCCTGCTCAAATTCAAACCAACGACGATAACGATCTGCTAAGGTCATATTAAACTCCCGGATAGGGTTGACATGGTGAAATATTCTCACAAATGATGATTTAGTCTATGATGTTCCGCAGCCTTTCGCGTAACATCAGATGATAAGTAATGTTTGAATTTGCATGTTTATCCTGAAATGTCAACATATGAGCTGCTTTATCCTCCATTGGAATCAGTATAAAAACAAGAACTACTTGTGTAAACCTGTTGTTTTCCCTATCTTTTTGCCCTGTAATTTTTATTCTTCATTGCTGATCCCTGCGGGCTCCTCAGAGCGTTATAGGGTTCACCATTGCTGATCCCTGCGGGCTCCAGCGAGCGCTGCACGGTTCACCATTTACCAATGAAAGTTTCCCTTATGTTCAAACCGTTTGATGGTCAAATGAAATACCCGGATATGGAAAAACGCATTCTCGACTGGTGGGAAGAGAATGGGATCTTCGGCAAATTACGAACACAACTTGCCGATAAACCCATCTGGTCGTTTTTCGATGGACCGATTACAGCTAACAACGCTATGGGTGTGCACCATGCCTGGGGCCGCACCTATAAAGATATATATTGCCGTTATAAAGCGATGAAGGGTTATAACCAGCGGTGGCAGAACGGTTTTGATTGCCAGGGACTCTGGGTAGAAGTGGAAGTGGAGAAGGCGCTGGGGTTCGATTCCAAACGCGATATCGAGGAATATGGACTGGAGAAGTTTTCTTTGGCATGCCGGGCTCGTGTTGACAAATACGCCGAGCGGATTGTCCAACAGTCCATCCGGATGGGCCAATGGATGAACTGGTATCATGAAGATGGGCATCCTGCTTCCTATTTCACTATGGACGACAATAATATTGAACACATATGGCACTTCCTTAGCGTGTGTAATGAAAAAGGCTGGTTGTATAAGGGACATCGCTCCATGCCCTGGTGCTGGCGATGCGGCACGAGCCTGAGTCAACATGAACTGGTCGATTCCTATAAAGAACAGATTGATCCGTCCTGCTTCTTCCGGTGTCAGGTCGAAGACCGGCCCAATGAGTATTTTCTGGTGTGGACAACGACCCCCTGGACGTTAACCGCAAATACGGCGCTGGCCATCCAACCGGAAGCCAACTACGCAAAGGTTCGCCTCGATAACGATACGTATTATCTGATGAAAGCTCTGGTCGAAAAAGTCATGCCGAAAGAAACGGAGTTGATCGAGACCGTACCGGGTAAAGAATTAATAGGGCTATCTTTCCACGGTCCCATGGAGAACCTACCAGTCCAGGCTGAGGTGACGCGCCGGACCGTGGCCTGGGATATGGTCTCAGAGGAGGAGGGCACCGGCATCGTACACATCGCACCCGGATGCGGTGCGGAGGATTTTCAACTCAGTCAGGATATCGGGCTGGATATTATCGTACCGATCGACGACAACGGCTATTTTACGAACCGCATTGGCTGGCTTAAAGGCAAGCATGTGCGCGACACGGCAGAAGACATACGGCAGGATCTGGAAACGCGAGGCGTGCTCTTCCGATGGGAAGATTATGAACATCGCTATCCCTTCTGCTGGCGGTGTAAGACGCCGCTGGTGTTCCGCCTGGCAGACGAGTGGTTTATCGCAGCCGATGAGATCAGAGCCCCCATGAAACGGGAATCCGCCAAAGTCAAATGGATACCTGAATATGGCGGTCTGCTGATGCAGGATTGGCTCGGCAATATGGGAGACTGGTGCATCTCCCGCCGCCGCTTCTGGGGTATACCTCTACCGATCTATCATTGCGAAGACTGCGATCACCTCAATGTGATCGGTAGTACAGTCGAACTACGTGAGCGTGCCGTAAATCCGGATATGGTGGATGCCCTCCCGGAGTTACACCGGCCCTGGATCGACGAAATAGAGATTACCTGTGAAAAATGCAACAAACCGGTGAAAAGAGTATCCGAAGTAGGCGACTGCTGGTTAGACGCGGGCATCGTTCCCTACTCAACCTTAAATTATCTCCCAGAGCAGAAAGGCATAGAAGGCACCCTCCGCTCCATCCGAGGCCCCGAAGCCGAGCAGGACAAAAAAAATCAACAAATCAACAAATCAACAAATACCCAAATCAACAAATCAACAAATCAACAAATCAAC
>CAJXCW010000104.1 GCA_913051705.1 uncultured bacterium | reverse complement strand
CGAGTCTGGATCAAAGAGCACGTAGGTAAAGACGCAGTGGTACTATAAACCAGTGATTGGTGATTGGTGATTGGTGATAGGTTAAAACAAAAAATACAAAGTACGAAGTACAAAATACAAAGTAACGGAGTGTATACTATAAATGAGCAAAAATAGTACCATCCACCTCGGCATCGTCGGCGCGTGTGGCAGGGGCAGTAGTTTTAAAGCCGCCTGTAACGCGTTGCCGCAGGTCTGTATCCGCGCCGTCTGCGATGTGGACGCCGGCGGCCTGCCAGCCGCCGCTGAACGACTGGGAGCGACCGACCAATATACCGACTACGACGATATGCTCGAACGATCAACGCTGGATGCGGTGATCCTCGCCACGCCCATGCCGTTCCACGCCCCTCAAGCCGTGGCGGCCCTGCAACAAAACTTACACGTCTTCAGCGAAGTGCCGGCCGCCGTGTCGGTCGAAGAATGCCGGGCGCTGACCCTGGCCGCCAATGCCTCCGACGGCATCTATATGATGGGCGAAAACTACACCTATCGGAAGGAAAACGTCCTCATCCGTGAACTAGTACGGCAAGGACTCTTCGGCGAGACATACTATGCTGAAGGCGAATATCTGCACGAGCTGAAAGAGTACGATGAGCGCCGCCTGGCCGCCCGCGGTATCAGTTCGGACCAGGTATGGCGGCGCCACTGGCAGAACGGCATCGATGGCATCACCTACGGCACCCACAGCCTCGGCCCCATCCTGCAATGGATGCCGAAGGACCGGGTAATTTCTGTTTGCTGTCAGGGCAGCGGCCACCACTATCTGGACCCGGACGGCAAACCCTATGCCCAGGATACGAGCGTCATGCTGTGCAATATGCAAAAAGGCGGCCTGGTTAAAATCCGTGTGGACATGATCTCGAACCGGCCTCATGCCATGACCAACTACCAGTTGCAAGGGACGACAGGCTGCTACGAGTCAGCGCGCGCACGTGGGGACAAATCCCGAATCTGGCTGCGTGATGCAGGTGGCGACGCGGTGGAGTGGACCAATTTAAGCGCTTTGGAGGAGGCCTATCTCCCCTCCTGGTGGCAGGCATCCGATGCCGTAAAAGCCGGCCACGGCGGCGGGGACTATTTCGAGCTGCTGGATTTCGTGGCCGCCATAGAAGGCCGGAAGCCACCGACGATCGGTGTACACGAAGCGCTCGGTATGACGCTGCCGGGCCTGATCAGTCAGCAGTCTATCGCGGAGGGCGGTGAAACACTGGAGGTGCCTGATTCCAGGAAATGGTGAAGTGGTGAAGTGGGCTAGGGTTACCCGGAACTCGGAACTCGGAACTATATCGCCCTTTAGGTTCAGGCACGGGATCTCCGAATTCTTTTGCCGTATCAATCCACAACCGGATCGCTTCATTGACCTGTTTCAAAGCAAGTTCCTGGGTAATACCGTGAGCCATACAGCCAGATAATTCCGGCACTTCGGCCACGAAGGCCTGATCCTCATTACTCCAATAGATGATAATCTCATATTTATACATTTACTTTCCTCCCAATTCGTATTTCACTATAAGGCGACGGACCTGAGCTACCTGGTATGGTTTGGCTTTATGACCATCCCGCTGTAAATTGGGTTTCTCCTCAATGCCTTCTCTACGAAAGATGTGATGACTGCTACGGATACACTCCTCAAATTTTAGATAGTGGAGAAGCCGGTGGAGATCATCAAATCGGATATTGGTGTCCGATCTGCCGTTCAGTATGGTCAATCTTGATTTTTCATGTCTATTCATAATATGGTAGAATACCTTGATGTTGAAAACAAAAAAAGATCTCTAAAGATTATGACCTGATTATACAGTCGAATTTCAAATAAAAATCTCGTAACAAAATTGAAGACGTTTCCCATCAATGCTTTCTACAGGGAGCCCGTTCATCATGCGTAAAAACCGAATCATATACATGAATGACGCCCGACACTATTACCTATTCGTCTTCGAACCCCCTATGACGATGGAGGACGCCTGGACGCCTATTGATGAAGTCGCCGGTACGGCAGTGGATACCTTCTGCTATGGTGTCGAACGGGGGGATGGCCTGTTCTACCCATCCCGAGTTGGGATGCGCTTCGGCGCCGATATGCAGCCCTTTACCATGGCCGCTTACTGGCGCACCTGGCAGAATATGCAGAGCCTGATCGACCGTGGCCTTGATCCTCTGCAGGTGCTGATCGACCGTGCGCATGAAAAAAACATGGATTTTATCGCCAGCCTGAGAATGCCCCACCACGGCGGACAGAACCCGGCGCATCGTCTGGAAAACGGCGGACGGGCGCTGGGCCACAAAGAGATCCGCAACCATCAGTTCGCTGTGCTGGAAGAGCTGGCCTCCGAATACCCCACCGATGGGCTGGAGTTGGATTTTGCCTTTCCGGGCGGTAGCCATAATATCCGGCAAGAAGACGCGCCGGAGATGATCCCTGTACTGACCGATTATGTCGAGCAGATTGCCGAGATGGTACGGAGCAAACGTGGGGAGGCCTGTCCCCTGGGTGTACGCGTATTGCCTACAGAGGCGCTGAATCTGGCTGAGGGGCTCGACGTTCGCACCTGGCTTGAACGGGGACTGATCGACTTTGTAATCCCGATGCAATATCTCTATATGATCCTCGACCCCAACATGCCTATTGATTGGTTAACAGAAGCGGCCCACGCCGCCGATGTGTCGGTCTACGGCATGCTGCAACCGTACATCGCCGATGTCATCACCGGCGCCCCGGAGCGAGTCTATCCCTCACCGGCGCAAATGCGTGCAGCTGTGGCCAACAACTGGGCACGCGGCGTCGATGGTCTATACGCCTGGTTCATGCGCTGGCCGCTGGGCGATCGGGAACGCAGCAGCCTGACGGAATGGGGCGATAAGGACCGGATCAAGACAGGCGACAAACACTACGTCCTGGCCTCTAACCTGGAAGCGAAAGAGGATGACACCCACTACCAGACGAGCCTTCCGGTAGAAATCGCCACTTCAGATACAGGAACAAAACACGCGATTCCCTTTTATATCGCCGACGATACCAAGAACAACAGAGATCGAATACGAAAGATCCGGCTCCGGATCAACATCGTCGATCTTGTCTCGGCAGATCAGATCAATATTCTTCTGAACGGCGCGTCTTTGAAAGATGAAATTTGTCTGCGTTCATACGGGTCGACCATTGCCCCGTACGTCAGCCAGTGGCTAGAATTTCAGCTGAAGGATATATGGCCGGAACAAGGCGACAACCTCCTGGAAATCGTCCTTGAAAAACGGGTCGAAGGCCTCCTGGGCCCGCTCAAAGTGGTTCAGGTAGAGGTGCTCGTATCATACACGTCTCTTCCGTCTGGATTAAGATAACACTTAAAACATTGACGATGAAACCCCACATGATGAGCACATCCGAAACACGGGCTATGCTGCCTTCTGCTTACGGCCTTCTGCCTTCTGCCTCATCCCCAATATACACCTCCGTCAGATACGGAAACGGATAAGTCCCGTACTTCGTCCTCGGCACACCTTTCAACCAGGGTTTGCGGAGTTCAGCGGCCGTGGAGTAATACAGGAACACGCCGCCCACGTCTTCGATGAGCAGACGTTGTGCTTCGTCGTACAATCGCAGGCGCTCCTCCGTATCCATACTCCGGGCGGCGCGATCGACCAGATCATCGAAGTCGGTGTGACGCCAGTTATGGCGAGCTACATTGCGGGGCCCCGATCGCCAGAAAGCACCCAGATTACTGTGCGGATCGGGGAAGTCAGCGCCGAAATTACCGAAGCCCAGAGGGACCTTCCAATCGTACATGCGGGACCTGTACGTGGGACCGTCCATCTGAACCACCTCGATATTGATGCCCAATATATCCTTAAGCATCCCCTGCACCGCTACCGCCGTATTGGGTAAGATCCGGCCGGGTTGAATCCACATCGGCAGGCCAGGAAAACCCCTGCCATCGGGATACCCGGCCTCCGCCAATAAACGGCGCGCCAGAGGCGGATCATAGTTCTGATAGGCGTTGTGCTTTTCACCCGCATAACCGGGAAAATCAGGCGGAAGCATCGCATACGCGGGCGTGCCGGCACCACCTAACACCACCCGTGTGAGGGCGTCTCGATCGATAGCGTGGGCGAAAGCCCTGCGGACACGGACATCGTTAAACGGCGGTGACTGATGCTGGAAGTAGAGATAGGCCGTTTGCTGCAGGGGAGAACGGACGAGTTCCTTGTTCAATATCGGGTCCTGTTGCACGCGAACCAGATCGGCTACATTAATCCCCACATAGTCGATTTCATTATTCTCATAGGCGATCATGCCGGTCGGCGCGTTAACGGGATTAAATATCCAGTGAATGTGCTCCACGGAGCCTTTATTCGGCCCATTGTATTGCGGATCAAGCGATAGCACCATCCCTACCCCCGACGTCCATTCCGTCAGGCGATAGCTCCCATTGGAGACGTTGTGGCCGGGATCGGTCCATTTGACCCCGTATTTCTCCACCGCCCACCGGGGGGCAGGCGACGCCCCATGAAAGGCAGCGATATAGGGCAGGTAGGCGCGTGGTGCCGTCGTTTCGATTTCAAAAGTCAGATCATCTACCGCGCGAACGCCCAGGTTGTTTTCATCCGGTTCGACGCCGGTGTTGTACGCCTGAGCGCCCTTGATGTCATAGTAGAAGAAAGCATAGGGATTGCCCGTATCCGGGTGCAGGAGGCGCCGGAAGGTGTACTGGAAATCGTAGGCAGTCACCGGACGACCGTCACTCCATCGGCCCTCGGGACGCAGGTTAAACGTCCAGATGAGGCCGTCATCGGAAACACCCCAGCGCGCCGCTGCGGCCGGGATCAGTTCGTGACTCGTATTCATTTTCAGCAGGGGATCATAAATAGTAAGACTGCCGGCCGCGTCATAATTATTGATGCTCACGTCGAGGGTGCGGGGTTCCGGCAACATGTGACGCAGAATCTGCTGATGAAGCGGCGCTGCATCGAGCGGCAATACTTTGCCGATGCTGTTGACCAGCGGTTCACCCTTTCTTATAGAGGCGTTATCGGATGCGGGATCTGAAGACCGACACTGAAGACTCAGCAACGCGACGATCAGAATGCGCCAAAGGGATGGGATTTGTAGCAGACGGCATGACATAGATAATCCTTTCTGGTTGCGGACAATATCCCTCAATAAATACACCTGTCAATCTACCCAAATCAATTCTCTTGACCATATCTCCTCGAAGATACACCTTGTCCTGAGTACGGCATGCCGTGTACCTACTCGGAACTCAGAACTCGGAAAGGATCCCCATGCCCCTCCCTGGCATCCCCATCGAAGACATCGACACCCCGGCCCTCGTCATCGACCTGGACCTCCTGGAAAGCAATATCGCTCGAATGGCCGATTTTTTCTCGGATATAAAAGCCAATCTGCGCCCCCATACCAAGACGCACAAAACCCCCATCCTGGCCCACAAGCAGATCGAAGCCGGCGCCCAGGGCGTGACCTGCGCCAAGCTGGGCGAGGCGGAAGTGATGGCCGCCGCCGGCATCCGCGACATCCTGGTCGCCAATCAAGTGGTAGGCCGCATCAAAATCAACCGACTCGTGGCGCTATCCCGTCATACGGACATCATTGTTGCGGCCGACGATGCAAACAATGTGCGAGAGATCTCCGATGCGGCACAGACCGCGGGGACAAAGGTAAATATGATCATCGAGGTGGATGTCGGTATGCAGCGGTGCGGCGTACCGCCTGGTGAAGCGGCACTAAATCTGGCTCGCGTAATCGATGATCATCCCGGCGTAACATTCCGAGGCATAATGGGTTACGAAGGCCACATCATAGGTGAACCGGACAACGATATTCGATACGCCGAATGCCGAAAATCTATGACGATGCTGGCCGATACAGCGGATTATATCCGGAAAAACGGCTTACCCGTAGAAATCGTCAGCGGCGGCGGTACCGGCACCTACAGCGTCACCGGTACATTCCCGGGGCTGACCGAAGTGCAGGCCGGCTCTTACATCCTGATGGACGCCACCTACAAAAAACGTATCCCGGAATTCGACTGCGCGCTCACCGTCTATGCCACCATTGTCAGCCGCCTGGGTGACGAGTTAGCTGTAGCCGACGCCGGCCTGAAAACGATGACGAACGACATGGGCATCCAGTCCATCCGAGACGTTGAAAGCGCTTCGCTCATCCGCCAGTCCGAGGAGCACGTCAAAATCCAGCTCCCCGGCGCCTCCTGTCCTATCAGACCAGGCGACAAGATCCACATCATCCCCAGCCACGGCTGCACCACCATCAACCTCCACGACCGGTTTTACGGGGTGAGAAATGGCGTGGTTGAGACGGTATGGGACATTGCCGCGCGCGGCAAATCTCAATAATAGCTAATCCCTGCAGGCTCCAGCGAGCGCTACGCGGTTCAAAAATCACCGATCCCCATTTTCAATAATCCCTCAGCCCGCCATCCTGCCCTACAATCCCCGGCCGCTGTCCCGCCGACGGTGGAAAATGCCTGAGCGCTTCGTCATTTAATTCAATCCCGAGGCCAGACCGGTCCGGTACAATCAAATAGCCGTCTTCAAGTGCCGGTATGCCTTGAAACAAATCATCCATCGACGAATCCATTACCTGCCCCTGCTGATGGTGCTCCAACATCGCGATGTTCTGCACCGCAGCACAGAGGTGCAGAGATGCCGCCGCGGTGACCCAGCTCAGCGGATTATGCGGAATAAGCGATACATAACTTGCTTCGGCCAGCGCCGCGATTTTACGAACATTCGTGATGCCGCCAGCCAGACCGAGATCAGGACGCAGAAACGCCGCCGCGTTGTGGTTAAGCAGTTCGCGAAACTGGTGAATCGTACAGAGCCGTTCACCGCTCGACACCGGCATGGGAAGCTTTGAAGCCACATGCCCAAGGGCCTCGATGTTGTCCGGCTCAATCGGATCTTCGAAGAATATAAGCCCATACGGCTCGAGCAGACGACCGGTCTCGATTGCCTCCGCAGGAGACAGCAGACAGATCACATCGATGGCGATATCGATATCGTCTCCGACGGCCTTACGCAACGCAGACACATATTTTTCCGAGGTACGGGTCACCTGACGGAAGCCCATATCGGCGAATGACTCACGCGGGCCAAGCGGATAGATACGCAATACCTTGAACCCTTGTTCAACAAGCTGCACGGCGCTTTCGCCCAGCCCTTCGGGCGTCCAATCATCATAAGCAGTCGGCGTGGCAAAAAGTTTGACCTTTTCCCGCACTGGACCGCCCAGTAGTTTATATACCGGTAGATCGGCCAGCTTGCCCGTAATATCCCACAGGGCCATATCCGCCGCGCTGATGGCTGCCATAGCATCCGCTCCGCCGCGAAACAGGCTCCGCCGAAACATATGTTGCCAGTGGCGTTCGATCTCCGTCGGATCTTTACCGACCAGATATTCCTCGATAAACTGGAGAAAACCGGTTCCCGTATACCGCCCACCGCTGGCCATACTGGCCGGATGCATCTCGCCAAGTCCAGTGATCCCTTCGTCGGTATGCACCCGGACAAACAGCAGACTGCCGGCCTGAATGGGTTCAAGACGTGTAATGGTGACCTTAGATTTTCCCATGTGACTCCCCATCAGATGTGGATCCGTTTACAGGTTATAATGAAGCCCCAATATCGCCTGAAAGTGTATATACAATACAGAATTTATAACAGTTGTTTTGCGCTTCAGGGGGAACCCTGTCTCTGGCATCCGCCGCTAGGCATTGATGGTTCACGTCGCGCAAAACGGTCTCCCCGAACCCTACAAAATAGACAGTTCGACTAGGGCGAGAAAGATTAAATCATGCTACAACTCAGGCGAGCCTCCAAGAACGATCTGGAATTTCTGATCAAATTAGACCTTGAAGAGGAAGGATACACGCCCAGTGTGGACGATACGCCGGTTGATGTAGAAGAACACTGTGCCAGGATCTCAGGGTACGTCCACGACGCGGACAAAGCGGCCCGGGTTTTCGGTGATACAGAAGACCATGAGCAAGTGGGGGGCGTCTTGTGCCGATTTAGAAATCTCAAGACAGAACCCGAGTCTGCGAACAATTGGACATTTTTCGAATCAATTCGTCAATTTCTTCCTGATAGCGGCAGATTCTGTGAGGTTTTCAATCTCTGGGTTGCCCCGGATTTTCGCAGGCAGGGCCTTGCCACCAGATTGAAACGGCAACTTGAGATTGAATCACACCGCCGAGACATTGAAATGATTTACACGCACACGGAGCGGACAAATCCTCACGTCATTGAACTTAATCTTAAGCTTGGATACCGAGAAATACGCAGAGGCCCGATCTGGGATGAGATTGGATGGGTAAGCTTGACTAAGGGTTTCATATAGACAGCATCGCCAATCCATCTACCACCGTCCGGCACTGAAGCACCAACTCACCAACTCACCATTTCCCTTGCCTTCCCCTCCGACCTGATTATATATTTCCCCTATACCATCCATTTTGTCCATAACCGGACCAGCCGGTATATAGCCGGTCGTCGGTCGAAAGGAGAGGGCGATGCTGCGCATCAGAACACTCCTGCCGCTCGGTCTTATCGTGGCAAATTCCTTCATGTCCTGCGGACAACAGCCTGCGGAACCTTCTGCACCCGTATATACCGGTGACTTGCCCGAGCTTCGCACCCACGGCGTCCTGCGTGTCATCGTGCGCCCGGAACCGATCAACTACCTGCCTCGGCATGCAGAACAGGTGACGATCGACTACGATATCGCCCGCGGCCTGGCTGATGCACTCGGCCTGGACCTGATACTCGTCGTAGCCCGTGATTATTCTCAGATGATGCAGAAGTTGCTGGGCGGCGAGGGAGACATCGTGGCCGCCAGCCTGACGATCACTGAGGCTCGTAAGACGCAAACGGCATTTTCGGCGCCGTACCTGTATGTGGATGAAATTCTGATCATGGCCGCCGGCGACAGCCTGCCCGAATCGCTGGCCGAACTGGCCGGCATTGAAATAAGCGCCCGGCCGTCCAGTTCGTATTACGAGACGCTGGTCTCCCTGCAACAGCAAATCCCGGATTTAAGGATACACGCCGCATCAGAGACACTCAGCACGGAACGCCTGGTGGAAGGCGTCGTCCAGGGGATCTATCAGGCCACCATCTATGATTCCAATTTCTGGAACACGATATCCGGTTACCACGACGACCTGGATACGCCGCTCATCCTGGCTGAAGATCGGCCCATCGGCATGATGATGCGTCCTGAAGACACCCAACTGAAAGGTAAGGTGGATGAGTATCTGCTCTCCCGGGCCCTGACCCGTCACCGACAAACGGTGTTTACAGATGATCTGGACGGCTTGAAGAAACGCGGTCGTCTGCGTATGATCACGCGCAATAATGCCATGACCTATTTCATCCACCGAGGTGTTCAGGTCGGATTCGAATACGATCTGATGAAAAAATTTGCCGAACAACAGGGCCTGCGCCTGGAGATTGTGATTCCACCAAGTCATGCCGACCTGATCCCTTATCTCAATGAAGGCAAAGGCGATATCATCGCTGCCGCCATGACGATTGATGAGGCCAGGCGCGTGCAGGCGAATTTTACCCAGCCATATAACACCGTAGATGAGGTTGTCGTCGTTCGTGCAGAGCAGGATTCGATCACAAGCCCGAAAGATCTGGCCGGGCGGACAGTCCACGTGCGAAAAAGCAGTTCGTTTTACCGTACCCTGACCGTCATGCAGACGGTGATCGACAGCCTCACAGTCATCGGTCTGCCGGACGATATGGAAACGGAGGAAATCCTCGTAGGTGTGGAAGAAGGGATCTATGATATTACGCTGTGCGATGCTAATCTGCTAGGGGTGGAGCAGGCCTATGGCAGGCCGCTCAAAGCCGCCTTCAGCGTCAAGCCGACGACCCTGGGATGGGCGGTACGCGAAAATAATTCGCAGTTACTCAGCAGCCTGAATACCTTCATCGATCAGTTGGATCGTAGTATGTACTACAATATGCTGAAGAAACAATACTTCAGCAATACACGGACGATAGCAAAGGCCCTGGACTCGTTACGAGTAGATATCAGCGGCCAACTCTCGCCGTACGACGATCTGGTCAAAAAATATGCGCTGGAATACACGCAGGACTGGCGGCTCACAGTGGCTCAGATGTACCAGGAATCCAGATTCGATCCCAACGCCATTAGTTGGGTAGGTGCCCTGGGCTTGATGCAGGTGATGCCGAATACGGGTCGTGATTTGGGATTTACCGATCTGAAGGATCCGGATCACGGGATACACGCAGGTATGAAATATATGTATCAACTGATCAACCGCTTCGACCCGGAAATACCCCTGCAAGCACGGGTGCGTTTTGCTCTGGCCTCCTACAACGTCGGGTACGGCCACCTTCTTGATGCCCGTCGCCTGGCCACCACTAAAGGCTGGGACCCGAACCGGTGGTTCGACCATGTTGAAAAAGCCATGCGCCTGCTCCAGAAACCGGAATATTACACCCGCGCCCGATACGGTTACTGCCGCGGCGGCCAACCCGTCCACTACGTCCGAAACATCCAGGACTATTATGACGCCTATGTGGCCACGTTGCAGAGAGTGGATAATTGAGATTTGGTGATTGTCTGATTTGGATCTGTTTTTCAATCAACAAATCACCAAATCACTAAATTCTCATTCTTCCTCCTCCACCATATTCACCAACTCCCCTAACTTCTCTATCTCGCCTTCAATCCGGTCACCCGGTTTCAGATACGTCTTCGTCGACGCGCCTACGCCGGACGGCGTGCCGGTCATAATGATATCGCCTGGCTCCAGGGTGGTCAGATACGAGCAAAAAGAGACCGTCTCGTAGCAGTCGAAAATCATCTGACTGGTAGAACCCTGCTGGCGGGTTTCACCGTTGACCTTGAACGCCATGTTCAGATTATGCGGGTCGCCGACTTCATCCGCAGTGACCAGATAGGGGCCGAAAGCACCAAACGTGTCGAACCACTTCCCGTTCAGCCAGTCGAAAAAATCGTCCATAGGCCTTTCATCGCGCCCCTCGGCGATATTCAGCGTCCGGGCGGACACGTCATTGGACACCATATATCCGGCGATATAAGCGGGGGCGTCGTCCACATCGACGTACTTGCATTCAGAACCGATCACAATCGACAACTCCAACTCGTAGTCTACGGTATCCGACCAGCGCGGCAACACAATCGCCTCTTCGGTGCCGATCACAGATGTCCCCGGCTTCATAAACACCCGTGGTGTAATCTTATCCTTATCCACCGCCACACCGCCCCCCTCCTGAATGTGCGACTGGAAATTACCCGCCAGCGCCAGGATTTTACCTGGAAAGGGCACCGCCGCCAGCAGCGTCACCTGCTCCACCGCCAGACTCGGAAACGACGTCAACCGCGGTGCGATGTTACGCGTTACCTCCAATCCCTCATCAATCGTCAACAACTCCGTCATATCCGACGGCAGCTCAATCCCCAACGCGGCCGCACCTGCTTCAAGATCACATACCGTCTGCTCCCCATTCAGATTATACAACCCCACCCGAGCTTCCCCATCCACCGAAAGATAAGTCACCAATCGCATCCTCTAACTCCTTAAGATAAATGTAAACACCCGACACCCCTACCAACCCCATGCCCATTCATTAATCATAATTTATAAATCATAATTCATAATTTATAAATCGCCATTTTCCCGCCAACCCCTCATCCAACAACCGCTGATTCAAATACACCCCATGCTCCAACACCTCATCTGCTGTCGTCGCCCCCGCCAGACAAAACACATCCGCCAGATACCGGTCATACTTGTCCGTCCGGCTCGTCGCAAGCACCACAAAGGAGACCGGAGCCAGCATCTCAACCACCGCCTCCCGAACCCGCACACCGGCGCTTGCAGACAGTTCCGGCGTGTCGATCGCCCGCAGCCGTAGCTTCTGCTGCCCGCCCATCCGGAAACCGTAATCGATATCTACCCAGAACGTATCGCCGTCAATCACCTCAACCAGATCAGCCCGATACGTATAAAGCCGCGAAGCATCCGCCGAAATAGCCTCAAACCGATATCCGTCTCCGCTTTCCCGCTTCGTCACCTCGACCATCTCGGCCGCACCGATCTGCTGACGCTCCTTCGGCATCGGCGTGTAATGCATCCCGAAACCCACATCAAGTCGCACCGAAGCATCAGACCGCATCACACGGTATGTATAAATTCGACCGTATCGAGGCTGAAGCTGAGGCGCCTCCACGCTATGTATCGTTGCATCAGTCGCCTGTTCCAGTGCCTTAAATGCCCGTGCAACACCCGCCCGATCTCCCAGTACGTCCGCACCTTCTCCCGCTCCACCGCCGCCCGGACACGGTCTTTACCCGCCGAGATAATTTGGAGGATTTCCTCACGAAGTACCGTATAGTCTGAAGGAACAGGAAGATTGGACATAGTAAGCAGGCAAAAGAAGATTTATAATGGAATGGATTGATCTTATGGAAAGGAGAGTATCCTGTCAAGGCAGATACATGCACGCCGTCAATCTCTGTGGAGTATATTACGATTTTCTACGCGTATCAAAATGTATTCCTTTGGATTCATGATCAGATTCAAAATTTTGAAATGAAAGAAGAGGATAGCCAAAAAAGTCCTTCCTCTCGGCTTGGAGGCCCATCGGAACTATCCGAAATATGTCGGTTGAGAAAAAAGAAATAGGTATGATCCGAAGTTAAACTTGCGGTGAAAGCCAAACCGTAACCATTGATGTTTTGGGGGAGCCGTATTGGTGTGCTCCATTTTCTGTCTTCCAGGTGCCGGGAAAAATACAACCCAGCCTGCTCAGGATATCCTCGATTTGTGCCTAAAATGAGCCATTGGTTCTGCCCATCAACGAGAACGGGAAATTCAAAACTATCTCCATTAAGTTTTGATACAAGTGCCGGCGTCTTGAACCCATTTTTATCCTCCATCGACATCATGATTTCGCCAGAACCGTTGTCCGTGTCAAATCTTCTGTAAAAGTACATATGACCTTTCTCCGTGAACACAGGAGAGCCTTCCGTTCTCTTTGTATTGACGTGAGGCCCTATTGGTTTTGGCTACCCCCAAAGTTGATCTTCATATTTGACATACCAGATATCTTTGTCGTCTTTCTCAGAATCTGACTCGCTATTTCGATTTGAGACAAAAAACAACCGTTTACCATCAGGATGAAAGGAAGGCGTGCTGTTATTGAAATTTCCGGAAAACGGTACGGGCTTAAGATTGGACCAGCCATCCTTACCTAATGTTGCCATCAGAATTGAATTTTTATAGGTCTTTGCCTCTTTGCCATACGTCTGATATTCAAGCAGCATGAGTGTGCCGTCGGGAGAAAATTGTGGGGCACCGTGGATTTCTGTAAACTGAATCTCGGTGTCCATGTTATACAGAATTTGAGCGGCGAAACGAATCGGTTCATTGCCGGGTAGCGGTTGCCCGAACCATTTTTTTTCTGTTGATTCTGCCAACAAGGGGGACATCCCTAATGTTGTAATCAACAACAGATATATGCATGTTTTGTTATATTGGTGCATGGATAAGGCCCTTTCTCCTTTTGTACTTGCTTTGACAACGGACCTGTACGACCGTGTTATCAACTGTTTACTTTTTCTCAAGATAAGGGATTAAATAATCAGAATAGTAAGGTTCTTGCGTACTCCAGAAAAGATAATCGACCCCTATTTCATTTTCTCCAAATTTATAAATATCTTCCATGGTTACTTATTTCTTTAATACGGCCAATATGTATCTCCACGCCACCATGGTAGATTGGATCCTCCAATATATACTTAGGTACGTTTATATATAGTGGTATCAAAGGATACATCCTGAACTTGAATGAACAGATTTTTACCATTAGCTTCAAGGAATTCCAGATCGCTCTGAATCAAGTCGAAGTTATAGACGCCTTTTTCCGGTTCCAATTCAGGCCATGTATATTTAAGCTGAGCGCCAGAAAAAATGTCAGAATCTAAAAACGACTTTTCTTGAATTCTGTGTCTATCCACATTGAAAAAAAAATGTTCAATCGGTCTTTGAGCTATCAAATGACCTGTTGTGAATAAGGAAGTAAGTATAACCAAAATTGTAATTTTCATTTTTCTCCGTACGCCTGACGTAATAGATCATATACGCCCTGCACCGCTATGGCTACCACCCTTTATCGGACGTATGATACCGTCTGAACTACTTCATGATATGCGTGTAACAATAATATAGTCATAGTAGATAAGATTTCCCCATATTTTCTCATAGGTGGTGCTGTTAAACATTCGGCTCTTTTCTTCTACACGGACCGAAGGCCTCATCCCCGGTTTGCCAACCCGTCATCTACCCATTATATTATCATCTATAGCCTTGCCTCTCCTGTCCGTGGACACGGACGATTCTTTGCATTCCTTTCTTCTAAAGAAAAGGACATATCCCAGGAGACCCCATGCCCCCACCAAAATACCACATCATCTACAACTGGGATGGCGCCCCCCACGGCTACAGCGAAACGCCCCAGTCCATGGACGCCTTCCTCGAAAAAACCTACGCCCCCCTGAAAGACACCCAGGTCGGCGCCCACTTCTGGTGCGTCGGCGAACATGCGGCGCGGTGGGACAGTGACGTCCTCGAAATGCTCGGTGACGTGCACAATCAGACCTACGAAAACGCGGCCTCATACACCTTCACGGAAAACATCCGCCATATGCTCGAACGCGGCGAAGATCCCCAGCAGGCCGTCATCGAACGCGGTCATGATCTCGGCCTTCATGTCTACGCCTCCATCCGGATGAACGACAACCACTTCAACGGCGCTCAGATAGACGACCTGTCCACCCTGCATCATACCGAACTGACCCGCCTGCGGATCGAACACCCGGAATGGCTCCTCGGCGATCAAACGTCCGAATGGTTCGCCCTGTCGTGGAACTTTGCCGTCCCCGAAGTGCGGGAACATCGATACGCCCATATCAAGGAGATCTGCGAAAAATACGATTGGGACGGTGTGGAACTCGACTGGCAACGCCACGCCTTTCACTTCCCTCAGGATGACGCCTATCGGCTTCGCTATCTGCTTACCGACCTGCAACGCGCCGTAAGAAGGCTGACCGATGAATTGACCACAAAACGAGGCCGGCCGTTCTACCTGGCTACCCGCGTCGCCGGTACGCAAGAGATGTGCAATAACATCGGCTACGACATCCCCACCTGGATCAATGAGGGTCTGGTGGACATCCTGACCCCTGCCGGCGGCGCAGCGACCGATCCCTCGCTGGATGTGCCCGCCTTCGTCAATCTGTGCAAAGGGACAGACATCCAGGTCTACCCCGGATTTGATGGCGGCCTGCCCGACCCCTTTGTCGGTCCGGAAGACGCGGAAACCAAAAACCGCCTGCGCACCCGTGCCATCGCCGCTCGGTATCATAAAAATGGGGCCGACGGCATCTACGTGTTCAACTGGCACGCCAACCGGGATTCAAGGCGGGCGTTGCTGTCTCAAATCGGCACGCCCGATACCCTGCGCCATACAGACAAGATATACGCCGCTACCCACCGGTTTATCGTTGAAGAAGGGGAATGGCGCGGCGCTTACCGCATCGACCGCACCCTCGGCGAGGTCCCCATCCCCCTGAAACGGACCCTCACTGGTGACGGTCCGACGATTGAATTGGACCTGGCCGATGAAATCACGGCCGAACATCCGCCTCAAATCGAACTGCGCATCCGCCTCGACCAATGGGTAAAAGGCGACGAGGTCGAGGTGAAATGGGATAAAACTATTTTACCTGAGCCCACATTTGATTACTGTATGATCCACGATCCACACCATATCTCAGACGTAAGCAGCGCCGTATGGCAACGCTATACCTTAACGCCGGTCCAGGCCGCCGCAGGCCGACATACCGTCCAGATCATCCTGAACCGCCGCCATTCACAACTGGCCTGCGACCTCGTCCTGACAGACGTGGAAGTGATGATAAACGGGTGATTTGGTGTATATGAATTAAGCAATGAAACAGATGACAGAAAAAAATATGATCTTGCAGTCGCCTATAGGATCTATCCCCGTGTTTCGAAATCACCACCCGTATGCCGGGATGACAAATATACATTAGCAGATATTTGTTTACGATCATTCAAGGAATCCTTGGGCATACTAAGAGCCAGAATCTGGGTTCTTCTGGATGATTGTCCTCCAAAATATAAAAACCTGTTTACCCGGTATTTTGATCCACATGATCTGGTATTCGTCTCTTTTCCGGGTTCAGGCAATGCGGTGACCTCCAAAGCGCAAATTGAGTGTCTGCTGGAACAAAACGATGCACCATATGTCTATTTAGCGGAAGATGACTATTTTTATTTGCCGAAACAGTTCGAACAGATGTTACGTTTCTTGAACGCGGAGCCGGATGCCCATTTCATCTCACCTTATGACCACCCGGATTATTATTCGCTCGGACTCCATGACCATCCGGTGCGGCGGATGGTCTGTGATAAAAAGCACTGGCGTCAGTCATCGACAACATGCTTTACGTTTTTAACAACCCGTGAGATACTGCGAAAAACCGCCCCAATGTTCTATACGTTACTGCGGCGAAATTATGACAATAGTATCTGGATGAGTTTAACCAAATATCCATTGCTGAAACCTTCGATTTTATTTCGGACGCTCTTCGGCCCGGGACATTTATGGAAGAGTGTCATCAAAGCCTGGTTTTTTGGGTGGAGACAGATATGTTTTGGAACAAGATGGAAACTGTGGACGCCCGTCCCCACGATTGCCACCCACATGGAGAAATCAGGGCTCGCTCCAGGTGTCGATTGGCCACCCATTCTAAAAGAAGCGATAGCTCACATCAATGATCCTCATGATAGAAAAAATTAACGCACCAAATCACCACTTTCCGGAGCCCTCCATGGACCCTCGTTATCTTGTGCAAAATATCGATGAAATCCCCAGCCCATCCCTGCTCATCTACCGGGAACGCGTGAAAGAAAATCTCGCCCGCATTCTCGATATCGCCGGGGGCCCCGAGTTGCTGCGCCCCCATGTAAG
>CAJXCW010000103.1 GCA_913051705.1 uncultured bacterium | reverse complement strand
AGATGTCCGGCCACCGCCTCCGACATCGTATTCATATCCTCACGGCTGAAGCCGACAGAACTCTGAAGTATTTCGCCGTCCTTGTTAATAAGGAATAAAGTCGGGACGTTCGTGAGGCCATAGTCTGCGGATGTCCAGTACGTTTCATCAAGCAAGTTGGGAAATGAGGCGTTGTATTCCTCCATATAAGCGCTGGTATCTTCTGCTGTGTCCTGAGAAACGCCCCAGAACTGAAATCCTGCTTTATCTTTGTAAGCCTGATAAAACTTTTCAAAATAGGGGGCACTGAATTTACATGTGCCGCACCCGACTTTATAAAATGCAGCCAGAAGTAGTCCGTCCTGCTTAAGAGAATCAAGCGAATGGGGCTGACTATCTGAATCTTTTAGTGTGAAATCCGGTGCCTGAGCACCGGCTTCAAGAGCAACCATACCGGTTCCTTTCTTTCTAAAACAGAAAAGGTCATCTTGTCATTTTGATTAGCAGCGAAATCTTATAATCAATATAATACACTTACATCTGTTTGTCAACGTACCCATCATTATCCCAATCGCAATAATTATGGTACGTTATGATATCAACATATCTCTGTCATATTAAAAGATTATTGCTAAAATGTATCCGTGTTATTAGATTGATGATGAATGTATAAGACATCGTTTTACAGGTACAATTACTATCCTTATTATCGTACCATTGCCAGGAGGATTTTATGGGACGTCGCAGAATCGGTGAAATTATGGTAGATGAAGGATTTATTACGGAAGAGCAGCTTGAAAAGGCGTTGCAGGATCAGAAAAAAGGCGTTGAGCGTTTGGGTGAAACCGTAATTCGCCTGAGCTTCATTACACGTATACAACGTGATGAAATCGTCAAAATCCAAATGGAAGACATGGCAGGATAACTTTACTCAAGGGTTAATCGTTTTTCCCACCGCAGGTTTCATACCCCATATGCCTTCCCTCCATTTGACTATCCTTGTTTAAAAACGGGGTTGGACGCAACATTCAAACCGGTTGATCAGTCTATTTACATAGGGCCGGAACCCCACATGGGCTGTTTCGGCAACCTGTAAAATAAGTTGCGAGATAAAGTGTATCGTCACGACTAATAGAAATAGAGACTAACAGATACCATCAAACCGAGGTAGAGGCGATGACTCAATCAATTAAAGAAAATGATCTGATTTCGGTACAGAATCTGGAAAAAACCTATCAGATGGGCACAGAACAGGTTCGTGCTCTCCGGGGCGTATCTGTAAAGATCGGACGAGGTGAATACGTATCCATTATGGGACAGTCCGGTTCCGGCAAATCAACACTGATGAATATCCTCGGCTGCCTGGATACCCCATCAAACGGCACCTACGAACTCAACGGTAAACGAGTAAGCGAGTTGTCAGATGATGAGCTGGCTTTTATACGTAACCGGGAGATCGGTTTTGTATTTCAGACCTTTAACCTGTTACCCCGCGCCGATGCGCTTCATAATGTGGAACTCCCCTTGATATACCGGGGTATTGGAAGCAAAGAACGGCGGGAGCGTTCGATGACCGCCCTGGCATCGGTCGGGCTTGAAGATCGGGTGCATCACAAACCGAACGAAATGTCCGGGGGGCAGCGCCAGCGAGTCGCCATCGCCCGGGCGCTTGTGAACCATCCGTCTATTATTCTTGCTGATGAGCCTACTGGAAACCTGGACAGCAAAACCGGCGAAGAAATCATGGAGGTCTTCGATCATCTTAACGTGGAAGGTCATACCATTATCGTGGTCACCCATGAGGAGCATATCGCCAAACACAGCCATCGTATTGTAAGGTTACGAGACGGACAGGTTGAAGAGGATATACTCCTCTCAAAAAACGGCTATCCTATCGAGTCTGACACAGATCCGTCTGCTGAATAACGTTAAAAAGCCTGTGAAATTCTTTTCGTACGGTTGACGCAAAAGATGCGAATATACGCGGACTTTTGACACAATACCTGGTCATACCCCAACAAGCCGGCCAGATCTACAGCCGGCTTGTTTTTCCATACCGCCCCCTTAATAATCACCTCCCTGATACATAATATCGAACTATTATTCGATATTTCTCCTTCTATTTCGACTATAGTAAATATCCGTTATTGATCTGGTTATCTATCAAGAGGCTGTCCGAGAAGTTGCTCTAATAGATCCGGGGCATTCATGTTTTGAAACGCAGTATATTACGCCTTTACAGTGCGGGGTATTGTGCTCATGCGGCGGCCTATGTTATTCCTTGCGGTCTGCTTTCTTGTCGGACTTCTGACGGGGCATTACGTTCCGATCTCGCCTGTTTTTTTCGGTATTGGACTGGTGATAACTCTTCTTGTCGGATACGGGTTATCTCGGGTTCGAGACGCATCGATATTTCAAACGGTCGTAGCCGGCCTTTGTATCATTTCCTCCGGCGCCTTCTGGTATGCCATCCGTACTCAGGTCGTCTCGGCTAACGATCTTAGACGATTCTGCAACCAAACGACTCCGTTGACCATTTACGGTACGATTATTCGTGATCCGGACTTGCGGTCACGCTATACCCTGGTCATGATTGAAACGGATTCCATTCAAATTGACGATTCAAGCCTACCGACACCTGTCATGGGCCTCATGCTCATTCGGCTGCAACAAGGCATCGACCCAGGGGCATATGGCGATCATATCCGTGTAACAGGCGGGCTGCGCAGCCCGCAACCTGCCCGTAATCCAGGTGGATTCGACGCATGGACCTACTATACCAGCCGCAGTGTATATGGATTGATGAGTATCCGGAGCACGGGAGATTACATTCTGGTTGGACGCCGATCCTCTTCCACGATATATACCGCCCTGATTCGTCCGGTAAAAAACAGCATTACCCATTCTATCGAGGCTACCTTACGCGGCCCCTCGGCAGCCCTTCTCAAAGGCATCCTACTGGGGCAACGTCAGCAACTGCCTGATGAACTTCTCAACACTTTTTCTATGATTGGTCTGACACATATCCTGGCGGTTTCAGGGCTTCATGTGGGTCTCATCACTCTGATCATGATCACGTTATTCTTTATACTCAGGATTCCGAGGTCGACTGCTGCCGCCACCACGATATGTGTACTTATCTTATACGCCTGGATTACCAACATGACCTCATCGGTCATCAGAGCTTCCATCATGGCAGGGTTATTCCTGATCGGACAACGACTCGACCGCCAGACAGATTCCATCAATATTCTGGCGACGGCAGCGCTCATCATTCTTATCATCTGGCCATCGGCTCTATTCGACCTGAGCTTTCAGCTTTCCTTTATCGCCACCCTGGCCATCATTGCCGGTTATCCCAAACTCAAAGCGTTGCTACCAGACCGGTTAGCTCGTTCGCAGACCAAGTGGGCACGATGGCTGCGTGACGGGCTGCTGGTTTCCCTGGCAGCGCAACTCGGTACAGCGCCGGTACTGGCCGCCACCTTCTATCAGATCTCCTGGGTAGCGCCGGTGGCCAATTTATTTATCGGCCCACTGGTTTTTCTAACAACGACCCTCGGCGTTTTAACCGCATTAACCGGCCCCATATACCTCGAAATAGCCTATTTGTTCAGCGCAGCCAACGCCCTCGTTCTACATGGAATGATCTATCTATCGACGCAGTTTTCCGGTCTCCCTTCCGCACTGCTGCCCATAGCGGCACCGTCACACCCGGTTATGGCGGGTTACTACGTCATTACGCTCTTGTTTCTCTGGACCCCATCTGCCTATAAATGGAAGCATATACGGTCAGGATTGACAGGCGGGGTCGTTATCCTGCTATGCTGGCATCTATATAGCGCACCACGGCCATTGGAGATGACCATACTAGATGTCGGTCAGGGCGATGCCATATTTATCGTCTGCCCAAACGGCAAGAAAATTCTAATCGACGGCGGTAATCGAACGCCAAGTTACGATGCCGGGGCACAGATCATCGTCCCTTTTCTTCGGTCCAAAGGGTACCATCATATCGACATCATGATTATCTCACATCCACATACGGACCACTACGGCGGACTGATTTCCGTGCTTAATGCAGTGACGGTAGGAGAAATCATTACCAGCGGGAGAACATCAACTTCAACTGCTTATAAAGCCTGGCGAGATGCAATTATTCAACATGAGATACGATACCGAGCTGTTACTTCAGGAGATACGTTACGAGGTCTGGGCCGGGTGCAGGGCGTTATCCTTAATCCAACCCGGTTCATGGTGGAACAGGAAGAGCGCATAGATACTAATGATGCATCGGTGGTAACACGCCTGACCTACGGTACATTCAGCGCCCTTTTTACCGGTGATATCGAACAGGGCTCTGAAGAGGCCATTCTCAACAATCATCTTAATATAAAAAGCACTATTATAAAAGCGCCTCATCACGGTAGTGCGACCTCAAGCAGCCCTTTATTTTTGAGTGCGGTTGACCCTGAAGCGGTAGTTATTTCTGTAGGGATACGCAACAAATTTCGACATCCTTCCAGACAGGTTCTTGGACGATATCGTCAACTTGGTACATCGGTTTATCGAACCGATGCAGGCGGTGCGATCACCATACGGAGTAATGGTGCAACATGGCAGATAGAACCCTTTGTCTCTCTCGTATCGGCTTGGTTTTTACCGCGTCAGCTCCTGGAGAGTATTCACTTGACAGGGTATCTCAAAGAGTCTATCTTTCGGTGAGTATATAAATCATAACTTATTATGATTTATGATGTTAGCATTTACAAAGTGTTAGATTGTTTTCTAATTAAAAAATTGAGACCGGTCATGCAACGCCATCTTCTCTTCCTCCCTTTTTTAACGATCGTCACTATGGTATGGAGCTGTACAGTCCACGGCCAGCGTAACGACGAACAGGAAGCCGAGATCCAAGCCCAGGCTGAAAAAGCTCAGCAGCAGTACCAGGGTAAAATCAATCTGCAGCAAATGAGAATTGCGCAGCAACCCGATCAAGCGGAACACCTTCTGGCCTTAAGCCGCCTGTATCGTACTATAGGTCAGTATGAGCAGGCCGTTGACCAGGTACAAAAAGCATTAGAAATCGACCCAGAGTCAGGGATGGCCTATCATATTCTGGGCGATTTGTACCTGCTTCAGGGGAACTATGAGGCGGCCGAAACGCAGTTGGCCAAGGCCCGATCCCAAACGGATGCCCCACTGATAGCATCGCTTCATCTGGGGATGACTTACCTCGAGACCGGTCGAAAAATTGAAGCACAACATTTATTTCAAGAACTCATCGGTTCGTATCAGCAGGGACGAACCGGTACCGCAGAAGATGTGATGGCCGTAGCCCTGGCCGCCAAGCAATTGGAACGCTTTCACGACGCGAACAATCTGCTTTCCGAAGCGACCCAGGCAGATCCTTCCCTTATTGATGCGTATGTAGCCTGGGGATATTTGTTTCTTGAAAAATACAGTCGGGCGGAAGCGGCTTCTACTTTTCAAGATGCCTTGAATATCGACCCCTCCTATCCACCTGCACTGGTCGGTATGGCAGATGCCCTGTCGGATAAGCGGGCAGCGCAATCCGAAGCGAGTGTCCGTACCGCCCTGGCTATAAATCCCAACCTGATCGAAGGACGACATTTTCTGGCTGGACTGTTTTTGACCGATGAAACCTATGATAAAGCTGTGGAACAATTACAGAAAGCGCTGAATGTCAATCCGGTCTCACCAGCGACCCAGGCGTTGCTGGCGGCCTGTTATCATGCCATGGGTAACCAGACGGAATATGAGGCGACCTGTCGACAGGTGCTGGAAGTCAACCCCGGCTACGGACAGCTTTATGCCACCATCGCCGATAATCTATCGCGGCGATATCGGTTCCGTGAGGCAATCGATATGGGACGAAAGGCCATAGACCTCGACCCCACGCTCTGGTCGGCGTATGCCAGCCTGGGTATCAACCTCTCCAGGGTAGCCGAGGAAGAGGAAGGACGGCGCTTCCTTGATCAGGCATTTGCACATGACGGGTTTAATACATGGACATACAATACGCTGGAGTTGTTCGATTCTTTCGAGGCGTATACGACCCACACAAGCGCACATTTTATTCTCAAGCTGCATCGAGACGAAGATCCCGTCTATGGTCAACTGGCGCTTGAATTGCTTGAGGAAGCGCATCAAACCATGTCGCCGCGCTACGGTTTTGAACCGGAAAGACCTATTCTGGTGGAAATTTTTCCTAAACATGATGACTTTGCGGTACGCATTTCCGGTCTGCCGGGCGCCGGCGCCCTGCTCGGCGTCTGCTTCGGTGAGGTGGTGGTAGCGGACTCTCCTAAGGCTCGACCGGCCGGCTCTTTTAATTGGGGGCAAACCCTCTGGCATGAATTCGCCCATGTCATCCATCTTCAACAAACCCGTAACCGCATTCCACGCTGGCTCGCCGAAGGGATCGCCGTCTATGAGGCGCGTATTGCCAAGCCGGAGTGGGATATCGATATGAAAGCGGAATTCGCCGGCGCAGTCTCACATGACGATCTGCTGAAGGTAAGCGATCTGAACAGCGGCTTTACCCGGCCTAAATCAGCGGGCCAGGTGATTATGTCTTACTACCAGGCCTCTATCGTGGTGGAGTATATCGTAGACACATACGGTTTCGACGCGATACGCCGGATGCTGACATTGTACAATGAGGATCGCTCCACAGATGAAATTATAGAGACGGTTTTTGATGTGTCGTTTGACGAATTTGATGAGGGATTTGTGTCATTCGCCGAAGTGCGTACGGAAAAAACGCGTCAGGTACTCCGATTTACGCCGCCTCAGAAAAAGAAACTTACGCAGGCCGATCTTGAGGCGGCTGTAGATGATAATCCCGAAAGTTTTTATGCGCACCTGTTTTTAGGCCGTATACTTCATGCCCAGGGTAAAAATGATGAGGCCATCGAACTGTTGACCAAAGCCAAAGCTCTGTTCCCCCAATACGTCCATCCGGAGAACCCGTATCAGCTACTGGCAGAAATCTATTTGAAGCAAAAAAATGACGAAGCGGCCATTCAAGAATTAGAGGCGCTTACAGCCATTGCCGAAAATGATATTGAGTCTTGTAAAAAACTGGCTCAGCTCTATGAACGACATCAAAGATCTGATGGACTTATCCGAGTATTGACACGTGCTGTCATGATCAATCCCTTCGATTCGAAAGTGCGTAATATGCGCGGCATGGCGTATGAATGGCAAAGTCGGTATGAGGAAGCGATTCTGGAATATCAGGGGGCCCTGGCGATCGAAACCACTGATCTGGCGTTGGCACATTATAACCTGGCCCGTGTTTACCTGGCGGCCAACAGGCAGGCTGAAGCCAAGCAGGCGGCTTTGAAAGCGCTCGAAATCGCGCCGAATTACGAGGCGGCGCAAGAGATTTTATTGAAGTCATTGGAGTGACCCTTCAGTTCAGCTAAGGAATATTAGAGCAATTCGGAGCAATTATACTTTGTTTGTATCTATTTGAAATACAATGGTTTGTGAATGTCCTTTATGAACATACAGTTTAGGCTGTTCGAAATATTGAAATATCCAAAAGACGAATAGATGGTGATGGATTTATGATTGCCTATTTATTCGTCTTTTTATATATTTGTCCGATTCGAATCATTTGGATAGACAAGCTTTTTATACATTTGTTGAGGGAGTTCAACCTTGCCGAAACGCACCGACATCGAATCCATTCTGATCATCGGCTCCGGCCCTATTGTCATCGGCCAGGCCTGTGAATTCGACTATTCCGGAAGCCAAGCCTGCCGGGCACTCAGAGAAGAAGGGTATCGCGTTATTTTAATCAATAGTAATCCTGCAACGATCATGACGGACCCGGACATGGCTGACCGGACGTATATAGAGCCCATCACGGCTGAATATGTCGAGAAGGTGATCGAACGGGAAAAACCGGATGTTCTGTTGCCGACTCTTGGTGGTCAGACGGCATTGAATTTGACCGTAGAACTTGCGGAAAACGGCGTTCTGGATCGGTATAATATCGAGCTCATCGGTGCCAAGCTGGATGCCATCAAGATGGCGGAAGACCGGGAATTGTTTCACGAAGCCATGGGCCGTATTAATCTTGAGGTGCCGAACGGCGATTTTGCCCGTACGGTCGAAGAGGCACAAGCCATTGTTAAAGGAACGGGGTTTCCGGCTATTATCCGTCCGGCGTTCACACTCGGTGGAACGGGAGCCAGCATAGCCTATGAAGCATCCGAATTCGAAGAGGCTGTGAAGTGGGGCCTTGCAGCCAGCCCGATCCATGAAATATTGATTGAGGAGTCGGTCATCGGCTGGAAGGAGTATGAGCTGGAAGTGATGCGAGATCTGGCAGACAATGTCGTTATTATCTGCTCCATCGAAAACTTCGACCCGATGGGTATTCACACAGGTGACAGCATCACCGTTGCACCAGCACAAACCCTCACCGACAAGGAATACCAAGCGTTGCGGGATGCCTCAATCAAAATAATTCGTGAGATCGGCGTCGAGACCGGCGGCTCGAATATACAGTTCGCCGTCAGTCCGGAGAACGGCCGTATCCTGGCCATTGAAATGAATCCTCGCGTATCACGCAGTTCGGCGCTGGCATCCAAAGCGACCGGATTCCCCATCGCTAAAATCGCCGCGAAATTAGCTGTGGGATATACCCTGGATGAGATTCCCAACGACATTACCCGTGAAACGCCGGCCTCCTTCGAGCCGACCATCGACTATGTCGTCGTTAAAATTCCGCGATGGGCATTTGAGAAGTTTCCCAATGCAGATGAACGGCTTGGAACCCAGATGAAATCCGTTGGCGAAACGATGGCTATCGGGCGCACGTTCAAAGAAGCCCTCCAGAAAGGGCTGCGCGGACTTGAGATCGACCGTCACGGGCTTGGGGCGGATGGAAAAGAAAACGTAGATGTCAGGACACTTACCGAGGAGAATAAAACGACCGTTATTGACGATCTCAAATCTCAGATAAGTCGGGCTACTCCTGATCGTATTTTTCAAGTTAAGACAGCGCTTCATCTCGGCGTATCGATAGACGAAGTCTACCAGATAACCGGTATCGACCCATGGTTCCTGCATAATATAAAGGATATCATTAATATAGAGGATGATATTTATACGCATCGAAACGGGACGTTGCCCCGGCCTCTGCTCTGGAAGGCCAAACAGGCCGGCTTTTCCGACATTCAAATCGCCTATCTGACAGGTAGCAATGAGCAAAACGTGCGCGCCATGCGGCTCGAACAGCAGATCAGCGCCGTGTTCAAAACCGTTGATACCTGCGCGGCGGAATTCGAAGCCATGACGCCGTATTATTATTCGACCTACGAGTCGGAAAGCGAAACGCGGCCTAAAGAACGAAAAACTATTATGATTCTGGGCGGCGGACCGAATCGTATCGGGCAGGGGATTGAATTTGACTATTGCTGTGTGCAAGCGGTCATGGCCCTGAAGGAAGATGGCTACGAGACCATTATGGTCAACAGTAATCCGGAAACGGTCAGTACGGACTATGACACGTCAGACCGGCTGTTCTTTGAGCCGCTTACTTTTGAAGATGTGATGAATATCGTTGAGGCGGAGCAACCAGATGGGGTGATTGTTCAATTCGGTGGCCAGACGCCTCTCAAACTGGCCCTGGCGCTCGAACGCGCCGGTGTACCGATCATCGGAACCTCGCCCGACAGCATCGATTTGGCGGAAGATAGAAAACGGTTCGGAGTGTTAACGGCCGAATTAGGTGTTCCGCATCCGCCGCACGGTACGGTGTTCTCGTTCGAAGAAGCGGTTACGGTTGCCAATCAGATCGGCTATCCGGTCCTGATACGCCCGTCTTACGTACTTGGCGGTCGCAATATGGCGATTATATACGATGATGAGTCGCTGGCCACGTACATGCGCACGGCCGTCCTAGTCTCTCCCGAGCATCCCATTCTGGTAGATAAATTCCTGGAAGACGCCTTTGAATACGATGTAGACGCTATATCTGACGGTACGGACATCGTGATCGGCGGTATTATGGAACATATAGAAGAAGCGGGCATTCATTCCGGCGATAGCGCCTGCGTCCTTCCGCCGTATATGGTCAAACCGGTCCACATCGATACCATGCGGACCTATACCCATGCGCTGGCAAAAGGGCTCAACGTTATCGGCTTGATCAACGTGCAGTATGCAATCAAAAGTGATGTCGTGTATGTCCTTGAAGTGAACCCGCGCGCGTCGCGTACCATTCCGTTTGTATCTAAAGCTATCGGCGTGCCGCTGGCCAAACTGGCTGCAAAGGTGATGGCGGGAAAAACCCTACGGGAACTCGAGTTTACCAAGGAGATCATTCCCCACTATGCATCTGTTAAAGAAGTGGTCCTGCCGTTCGTCAAATTCGCCGGCACGGACAGCTTGCTTGGACCCGAAATGAAATCAACTGGCGAAGTGATGGGTATTTTTGAACAACCGGGGATCGCCTTCGCCAAGGGTCAAACTGCGGCGGGCGGTTCTTTACCGCTGTACGGTACGGTGCTAATAAGCGTCAATGAATACGATCACAACAATGTCGTAGATATCGCCCGTGACCTGATGGATCTCGGTTTTACGATCATGACCACAGACGGCACCGGTGCCACCTTAACCGAGGCTGGCTTAGATATCACCCATGTCAATAAGGTGTGGGAAGGCGAGCCGCATATTGTAGATCATATCAAACAAAATCAGATTCAACTGATTATCAATACACCGCTGGGTAAGAATGCCCGCGATGACGACTATGTCATACGCCGCGCCGCTATAGAGCATAATGTACCCTGTATCACGACCCTATCAGCAGCCTGGGCTGCAGTAAAAGCCATCCGGGCGCTTCGTGATGAGGGCATATCCGTCAAGAGTCTTCAAGAGTGGCATGCGGAACTAAAGTAGACTCTTCTGTTAACCATGGGGACACGAGAAGGCGCGGGGAACACGGAATTTAAAAACGAAAGGAAGAGAGGAGGCAAGGAAGAAGGACTGAAAAGTTAACGTCCTTTCCTCCTCTCATAGAACCTCAGGAAAGGAGACTATGAAACCGGTAGAAGGTGATCTATTAGCGCCAAAAGGATTTACAGCAGGTACGATAAGTTGCGGTATCAACAGTCCGGAGGGTTCGCGTAAAGACCTGATGGTAATCAACGCGGGGACTTCCGTCTCAGCGGCGGCGCTGTTTACTACTAATAAGGTACAGGCGGCGCCGGTCCTGTTGTCCAAACAGCATGTTCAGACCGGTATGGCGCAGGCCATCGTGGTTAATAGCGGCAATGCGAATGCATGTAACGGCGAAGCCGGGATGCGGGACGCGCGGGAGATGAGCCGGCTGGTTGCCGACGGCCTGGGCATCGCCTTTGAACAAATCCTTATCGCTTCTACAGGGGTTATCGGGCGGCCGATGCCTATGGACGTCATCCGGGGCGGTATTCAGAAAGCGATCGCCCGGCTTGATCCCGGCACAGATCAAGATTCCGCGGAAGCGATCATGACGACGGACACGGTGCCAAAATTCAGTGCCGTACGGTGTGATATAAGCGGTAAGACCGCGACTATAGGCGGCATCGCCAAAGGATCGGGGATGATCTGTCCGAACATGGCTACGATGATTGCGGTTCTGACTACTGATGTAGCGATTGCCCCCGGGGCGTTGAAGGCGGCTCTGAATGCAGCAGTCGGAAAATCGTTTAACTGCATTACCATCGATGGGGATATGAGCACGAATGATACGGTATTTATGCTTGCCAACGGCGCCTCAGGCCATCCGATGATCACGATGCCATCGGGGACGGACTACAAATCATTTGTTAAAGCACTCGAGTTCATCTGCACCGATCTGGCTAAAAAAATCGCACGGGACGGTGAAGGGGCGACCAAGCTGGTGGAAATTCAAGTGAACGGCGCCAGGTCGGACGAAGACGCACGCACGATCGGCATGAGCGTAGCTAACTCTGCGCTGGTGAAAACGGCTATCTATGGTCATGACCCCAATTGGGGCCGTATCATTTGTGCGGTCGGATATGCGGATGCCGATTCTGATCCGGATACCATCGATCTGTTTTTATGCGGACATCAACTGACCAAGGACGGACAGGGTCTCCCTCTGGACGAGCCGATGATGCGAAAAGCACTGGAAGTCAACGAAATTTCTGTGGTCATTGACCTCAAAATGGACGAAGGTAAGGCGAGGATATGGACCTGTGACATGTCACATGAGTACGTGACGATCAATGCAGAATATACAACTTGAGGGGCTGGCGTTGTGCGTCAGGATCCATTTCTGTTGTGGTAGTCATCGTATCCAGATTTGAGAAGGTATTGGTTATCGTCTTAATATTTCGTACCGGGAATGATAATCCCGTCGCACCGATCAGATCCAGAACAATTCCCCCGGAGTCCCTGTTCACCTCATTGGTTGTAGGTTCGGTTGTTAGAAAACGGTACGCTTAGGTCCAACGGTTGCCGATGGCCAGCGGAAAGATATCCGCCAGGTCGGTCCACGGTCGTTTCCGTCTCCTCCATTTCCTCCATCATATCCTCGTCATCCACATTCATGTTTCGGGTAGCGGAATATACGACGTGACGTGCTATGATAGTATGCACATTCGGCTTAGCGCTTCTGGCGGCGTTCTTTCGACGACCCATTCGGCGTTAAAAGCCTCTCTCTAATCACTGACCAACCACAAATTCTACAATACTTTACCTTATAGAAACCCTGTATAAAAATTTAGTTGCTCCCCTCTAAACGTCAGGTTATATTGTATTTATTTCAACCCTTTACGTATCTGGTAAGATACAGCTCGTGATATAAAACCATGACCGAAGGGATATTCAAACAGTCATGGGAGCAAATCCGGAGCAAGCAATGACCCGAAAATTCTTATTTTACATCGTCTATCTCATCTTGTTGGTTTGTCTTTTCAATCCGGACCTCTATGCCGCTTCGCCCGAGACGAAACTGAACAGGGGAAAGGAAATCAAGGAAAAGGCCGAGGAGATATCAAGACGCCGTCAACAGGCGTTTCGGAAAATGGATGGTGGCATGATGATCCTGTTCAGCAACGAACCCAAGAATTTCAGCAATGATGTATACTATCCGTTTCGCCAGGAAAACAATCTGTATTACCTGACCGGGATTAATCAAGCGGGTATTACGCTGGTCTTATTACCGGAGAATTATGATCAACGCGCTATTTTGTTCCTACCCAAACGTAATCCGTCGAGAGAAGTGTGGACCGGGCACATGCTGAGTCAGGAGGAGGCGGGTCGTATCGCCAACATATCTCATATTTGGGATGCCAACGAGTTCGAACCGTTTATCGACGCGGTGTTGAGCGGGAACAGATATAAAAAAAGATCATCAGATGATAACCGGGATTATCAATCGCTGTTTAGGGCCGTAGCGCATGATACCGCGAATGTGTGGCTGCTTCTGGGCACACGGTCCCGTCATAAGGAAGAGTATGCGTCCGCCTATACGTTTAAGAATACACTTCCACGGTTTCCCGGCGTCCAGACCAAAGACGCCATTGCCCTTTTCACCGATCTGAGGATCGTGAAATCGGCCTACGAAATTAAACAATTACGCCGGGCTATCGACATCACCTGTGAAGCGCATCGAAATGTGATGACAAAGGTCGCTCAACATATTCGTCCTGGGCTGAATGAATCTGATCTGGATGGTATCATTCTCTCAACATACCGGCGTCGCGGGGCGCATTGGGGCTTTCCGCCGATTGTCGCCTCGGGGCCGAACGCGACCACGCTGCACTATGAGGAAAAGGATCGGGAGATCATGTTTGAAGACGAGTTGGTGCTCCTCGATATTGGGGCGGCAGTAGATCATTATTCAGCGGATATCACCCGAACGATTCCCTTCAGCGGCACGTTCACGCCGGAACAGCGTGCCGTATATGAGGTCGTGCTGAAGGCTCAGGAAACCGGCATCGCCGCCGTCAAACCCGGTATGTCCATCGGAAAGATCCACGATATCTCAAGGGAGGTCATCAAAGAAGGGCTTAGGGATCTCGGGCTGATCACCCATCTCGACGGCAACCAATACCGCATGTGGTTCATGCACGGGACCAGCCACTGGATCGGTCTGGATGTGCACGATGTGGGCGGTCGCGATACGCCCTTTGAGCCTGGTATGGTCCTTACGGTAGAACCGGGCATTTACATTCGCGAAGACGCTCTCGATTACCTGGAGGCCACACCGGATAACCAGACCATGATCGAGGCCATACGTCCTGCTTTCGAGCGATATAAAAATATCGGCGTCCGCATCGAGGACGATATCCTGGTTACTCAGGACGGATACGAGGTGTTGTCCGGATCGGCGCCCAGGACGATTGAGGATATCGAGGCCTATATGGCAAAACAGCGGGTAGAGGGACTTAGCCCACTGGATTGATTATCAAATGGAGGAATAAAATAGCTATGCCTACAGATCGGATGCTCACGGTAGAAGAAGCACAGCAGATCGTTCTGGATTCGGTCCAGATTCTAGGTGAAGAACGCGTCCCATTATCGCAAGCCCTGGGCCGGGTGCTTGCCGAGGATGTGGCACCGAAATATGATATTCCGCCACATAACAATTCTTCTGTTGACGGCTATGCCGTGCAGGCGGAAGATACCAACGATGCCTCACCGGTATCTCCCTGTCGGCTTGAGATCCTTGAAGAGATTCCCGCTGGTGTGGTTCCCGTTCATCGGATAGCGCCGGGTAAAACCTCCCGCATTATGACAGGCGCAGTAATACCGGGCGGTGCAAGCGCAGTGGTTATGGTCGAAAATACAGTTATGGAAGGCAAGCATGTCCAAATTCTCAAACCGGTTCGATCCGGACAGAATGTGCGGTATCGGGGTGAAGATGTCAAAACCGGGCAAACGGTCTTATCAACCGGCTCAGAACTGGGACCGGGAGAAATCGGTTTACTGGCATCCTTTCAACGATCATTTATAGCTGTCATGAGGCAACCCACGGTCTCTATTCTATCCACCGGTGACGAGGTCGTAGATATAGACCAAGCGCTCACACCCGGTAAAATTGTTAACAGCAACAGCTATTCCCTGGCTGCTCTGGTTAAAGAAGCAGGCGGTCGACCTGTCAGTCTTAATATTGCTCGTGATACGGAGGAAGAGATCCGATCTGCGATTCAATCTGCTTTACATGCGGACGTTATTCTTACTACCGGTGGGGTGTCTGTTGGAGACTATGATTATGTAAAGAAAGTCATACAGGATCTGGGCGCTGAGATGAAACTCTGGCGGGTCCAGATGAAACCGGGAAAACCTCTCGCCTTTGGTATGTTACAAGGCAAACCCTTTTTTGGTCTTCCCGGTAACCCTGTATCCTGCATGGTTTCTTTTTTATTATTTGCGCGGGCGGCGCTCCGTAAGATAACAGGACATCCACAATCCCAATGGCACTTACCCCTCATTACGGCGACCATTACAAATGATCTTACCGCTGGGGGGGACCGACGTCATTATCTTCGTGCCCATGTGGTGTACGAAGATGGCCTTTTTTTTGCCTCCACCGTCTCCGGCCAGGGTTCCGGTATGTTAAGCTCCATGTCCGGTACCAACGGGCTTGTCATTGTTGAAACCGGCATCTCCTCTATCGTTGAAGGTACGCAGGTATCGGTCTTGTTAATGAGGTCCGTCTGGTGATTAATTTGTCAATTTAAGGTAGCCCATTTATGATTTCTGTTATTGAAGCACGTGATACGATTTTGGCGCAGGTTAGTCTACTCGGAACCGAGCGGGTCGATTTATTCTCTGCTCTTGATCGGGTTCTGTCTGAAGATGTATATGCGACCCGGAACCAGCCCCCCTGGGATAATTCCGCGATGGATGGCTTTGCTGTTCGGGCTGCGGATACCCTCTCCGCCTCCCAATCTCAACCGGTTATATTTAAAATAATAGAGGATTTACCCGCTGGTTATCGAGCAAAAAATAAAGTGGAAGCCGGACAAGCCATTCACATCATGACCGGTGCACCTGTCCCGGAAGGGGCCGATACCATTCTTCGTTCTGAAATTACTGAACGTCTCGATCATAGGCATATACAACTCTCCCAGCCTATGGCACCCGGCACGGATCTCAGGAAGGTCGGTGAAGACATTTTGGATGGGGCCTTATTACTACCTGTGGGCACATTAATTCGTCCTGCTGAAATTGGCCTTTTAGCGTCTACCAATCGGTCCGTCATTTCGGTATATCGAAAACCTCGCGTAGCGATCTTATCAACTGGAGATGAAATAGTCGATGTCGATGACGAGATGGAAGACGGTAAAATTGTCGATAGTAATGGTTACGCGCTTTCCGCTCTCGTTATGGATACCGGCGCTGAGGTGGTTCGACTAGGGATATGTCCCGATACCCAGGAAGCCCTCGAGCAGAAATTACGAGAAGGACTTTCTTTCGATGTCATTATCACCTCTGGCGGTGTTTCGGTCGGGGAATATGACTTTGTGAAATTGGCCTTAGACGCTCTGGGGACAACCATGGAATTCTGGAAAGTGGCAATGACCCCAGGTCGACCGCTCGCGTTCGGTATGATTCAGGATACGCTTGCTTTTGGGTTACCGGGTAACCCTGTTGCTTCCATGGTGACTTTTGAGTTATTTACCCGACCTGCTCTTCTCAAGATGCAGGGATATTCAAATCTCTACAGGCGCACTGTTCGAGCCATCTTACTTGAAGACATAAACAAGGTACTCGGTCGAAAACAATTCATACGGATGCAGCTTCAACAACGGGGAGATGCGATCTATGCATCTCGGACGGGTGCTCAGGGATCAGGTATTCTCCGATCCATGTCTCTCGCCGATGGGCTGGCTATTACTCACGAAGATCAAATTCATCTTAAAGCCGGTGATGAGATCGAAGTCATGTTACTCGGTGGTTTCTCGGATCTAGCCAACAATCGAAATTGCTAATTTTAACATCTATCACATCTGTATATAAATATTATACTTATATGCCGTATTTTATTATGTCAACCCGGTTACCCCTCACCACATCATGAAATACCACGGACCCCTAAAACATCGTTGTATAAAAAGTTAAATTTCACCATTCGTCAGAAAATATTATGCCATAGATTTATTTTTAATTTCA
>CAJXCW010000102.1 GCA_913051705.1 uncultured bacterium | reverse complement strand
TTAGTGCCGCCGAAAAACGCATCCGCCATGGCAAAGGCCTTATCGGACCTGCTTCGCTCACCCGACAAACGTCGGCAGATGGGCATCGCCGGTCGGGTTCGGGCAGAACAGTTGTTCGATCTACAGACCAATGCCCGTCGTGTTCAGGATGTATACCTGGAATTGATTGACGCGCATAGATGAGCAGACGAGTCGATAAGCGGCAAATGGTCCATTAATCCATCTGCCCATGGGACCCTATGAAGATCGCAATTGTACATGATTATCTGAACCAGTATGGTGGAGCGGAACGGATCATTGAGATTTTTCATGAGATGTTTCCGGAGGCGCCGATTTATACCTCTATTTATGATCCGGCCGCTTTACCTCCGATTTTTCAAACTATGGACATCCGGTCTTCATTCATGCAACGCCTGCCATTTGTCAAACGCATTTTACCCTATTACCTGCCATTTTTTCCTATGGCCTTCGAGCAGTTCGACCTCCGGGAATATGAGGTCGTTTTGAGTTCCACAACGGCCTGGGGCAAAGGGGTGATTACCTCCCCGAACTGTGTACACCTCTGTTATTGCAACACCCCGATGCGTTTCGCCTGGCGGTATCATGACTATATGCAGGACAGGGAAATCGGAAGCTTTACAGGTAAAATATTAGCCTTAACGCTGCATCCGCTTCGTTTGTGGGATGCCGTTTCCGCTAATTATGTTGACTATTTTATCGCTAATTCATACAATATTGCGCGTCGAATCGCCAAGTTTTATCGTAGGGAGTCTCATGTTATTCACTGTCCGGTTGATTGCTCGAATTACCGGATCAGTGATGACGTCGATGAATATTATCTTATTGTATCCCGTCTTAGAGAATACAAACGGATCGATCTGGCTATCCAGGCCTTCAATCAATTGAAACGGCCCCTGGTTATCATCGGGGAAGGCAGCGACCGTGAACGGTTGGAGTCTATGGCATCGGAACACATCACCTTCCTGGGTAGAGTCAGTGATGAAATTTTACAAGACTACTACGCACGTTGCCGGGCGCTTATATTTCCCGGTGAAGAAGATTTCGGCCTGACGCCGGTAGAAGTGCAGGCATCGGGACGACCTGTCATTGCCTATGCCCGCGGCGGTGTCCTGGAAACCGTTCAGGAAGGCGTTACCGGCCGTCTCTTTTACCCTCAAACGCCGGATGCCCTCGCTGACGCCGTTCGTACTTTTGATATCACCTCCGTCGATCCTCATGCGATTCGTTTACATGCGCTTCAATTCGATGTGTCCCATTTCAAAGAAAAAATACAGGCCTATCTGGAAGAGTGCTTGTCGAGGAACCGGGTATGCTCCGTGAACGGATAAATTTAATCCGCCGATTGAATATCGCAATCGACCTGCTGATCACCGCTGTGTCGTTCTTACTGGCTTACTCTATCCGTAAGAATTATTCAGGTGAAGGGCTGGTCGAAATCGGTCCCATTACGGATTTTTTGTGGATTTTACTGATTGTCCTGCCCATCTGGTTATTGTTATTTACCCTTCACGGCGCCTATTACTCACAGCGAACGACACCTATTATATCTATTATCTGGATGGTTCTCCGCGTGGTCTTCTGGGGCGGCATTATGCTCTTTGCCGCGTTGTTTGTCTTCAAATCATTCCTGGTCAGCCGCTGGTTTATAGGCGCTTTTCTCGTATCGAATGCGGTCCTGCTCTCTGTGGAAAAAATAGCCATTATGTCCTGGCTGCATATCATCCGAAAAAAAGGATACAACTTCCGGACGGTATTGATTGTTGGCTTGGGGGATCGGCTAAAAGAGGTAAAAGACAAAATCGATCAGCATCCCGGTTGGGGCATGAACGTGGTTGGTTTTGTAGCCATAGAGCCGACCCAGACCAATCCGACCACGTACGGCGTTAATCGTCTTGGAATGCTGAAAGATTTGCCTACCCTGATCCATCAGCATGTGATAGACGAGGTCATCTTTGCGATTCCAATCGGTTATATCGATCGGATTGAAGACGCCATACGCGTCTGCGAAGAACAGGGCATAAAATCTCAGATCGCCATGCACTTTTATACGCCGACCATCGCAAAAACCTATGTCGAAGATATGGATGGCCTGCCGATGCTGACCTACAGCACGACCCCGGAAGACGTCGGCAAACTATTCTGTAAACGGGCATTTGATCTCACAGCCGCTTTGGTAGGCCTGATCATAATAAGTCCCCTTCTCCTTATCATCAGCCTGGGGGTCAGAATATCTTCCTCTGGTCCGGTCTTTTTCAAACAACGTCGAATCGGTTTAAACGGACGCGTCTTCTGGTGCTATAAATTTCGGTCAATGGTTCAAAATGCGGAGGCGCTGCAAGAACAACTGGAAACACAAAACGAACTATCAGGTCCCGTATTTAAAATTAAGAAAGATCCTCGCGTGACGACCATCGGGTATTGGTTAAGAAAATACAGCTTGGACGAACTGCCGCAATTGTATAATGTCCTTCGAGGAGATTTGAGTCTGGTCGGCCCTCGTCCCCCTATCGTTGATGAAGTAAGACGATATGAGCCGTGGCAACGTCGCCGGCTCAGTATGCGTCCGGGTATCACGGGTATCTGGCAGGTAGAAGGCCGTAGCCGAATCGCCGAATTCGACGAATGGGTAAAACTTGATCTGCAGTATATTGACAACTGGTCGCTCACGCTGGATATGAAGATACTACTGAAAACAATTCCGACTGTTTTATCAGGTCGTGGCGCGCATTGAAACAGGATGCAGGATGTAAGACAGGTATATTTTAAGAGTAATCCTGTATCTTTCTTTACTAGCTTACCATGCATATTCTCATAACCGGAGGCGCCGGTTTTATCGGTTCACACACAGCGGACGCCCTGTTGAACAGAGGAGACCGGGTCCGTGTGCTGGATAGTTTAGAGCCGCCTGCTCATCGGGGATCGCCGCCGGAATATATGTCATCGGACATTGAATTTATCAAAGGCGATGTCCGTGATCGAGCGGTGATGAGCCGGGCTCTTGATGGCGTTGATGCCGTTATTCATCTGGCGGCCTACCAGGATTATCTGCCTGATTTCAGTCGCTTTTTTCATGTCAACTCAGTCGGTACCGCCCTATTATATGAGCTCATTGTCGAACGGCGTTACCCCATTCATAAAATAGTCATTGCTTCCTCTCAGGCCGTCTACGGCGAAGGGCCGTATAATTGTCCGGACCATGGTCGAATCTGGCCGGATGGCCGAACGCTTGAGCAGCTTGAACACGGTCAATGGGACATCTTATGCCCGTCATGCGATGCCCCCCTCCATCCTGTGCCGGCAGATGAGTCGATGGTGAATCCGGGTAATTCGTACGCCATATCCAAACATACACAGGAACATATCGGGTTCACTCTGGGCCGCCGATATCAGATTCCTACTACGGCATTACGCTATTCGATCGTGCAGGGCCCAAGGCAATCTTTTTCCAATGCGTATTCCGGCGCCTGTCGTATCTTTTGCCTTCGTATGCACTTCGGGCAGCCGCCTCTGGTATACGAAGACGGTGGGCAATTGCGGGATTATGTGAATATCAACGATGTGGTACCCGCCAATCTACTTACCCTCGACCATCCGGGAACAGATGGCGAAGTATATAATGTAGGTGGCGGGAAAGCCGTGAGTGTATCGAAATTCGCCCAGGTCGTCATAAACAAGTTTTGTAAAACGGAAGAACTCGAAATACCTGGTAAATACCGTTTCGGAGATACACGCCACATCATATCGGATATCTCCAAACTGAAGCGATTAGGCTGGAAGCCGGAATACACCATCCACGATAGCGTTCAATCCTACATGATGTGGCTTCGTGAACAGCCTGATCTCAAGAACTTTAGCCTTGAAGCCGACAGAACTATGGAAAGCATGCAGGTGGTTCGGCAGGCTTTGAAGGCATAAAGCAAATTTTAATGCGCTATCCGCTACGCCCATGATCATTACCCAAACCCCATTACGTGTAAGCTTTGCCGGTGGCCTGACCGACTTCGTCGATTTTTATAACCGGAAACCCGGTATGGTTGTGAGTACCGCGATCGATAAATACATATTTGTAATTATTAATGAGCGGTTCGACGATAAAATCTATATTAATTATTCTAAGAAAGAAATTGTAGACCACGTAGATGATATTGAACATGAACTGGTCCGGGAAGCGCTGCGTGTTACGGGCGTTTCAGAGGGTGTCGAGATTACGACGTTGGCGGATATTCCATCGGAGGGTTCAGGGCTCGGCTCTTCGAGTAGTGTCACCGTAGGCCTCCTGAACGCGCTCTATACCTACTGTGGCACCCCCAAAACACCGGAACAGTTGGCTGTAGATGCCTGCAATATCGAAATTGAACGATGCGGTAAACCCATAGGAAAGCAGGATCAGTATATAGCCGCATACGGCGGTCTGCGTTGTTTCACCTTTCACCCGGACCGTGTCGACGAGGAAAAAATCTCTCTGTCTCTTGATAAAAAGCGTATGTTCAGCGATAATCTGATGTTGTTCTATACGAACAGAACCCGTAAGGCGGATGATATACTTTATGAACAAAAAAAGCAGATGGATGCGAAATTTGATTTTTTAACACACATCAGATCCATTGCCCTGGAAGCCCGTGAGATTTTAATTGATGGACAGATAGACGCGATGGGGGAACTGCTTCATAGTGGTTGGGGCTGGAAATCCCGGATGTCCGACCGTGTGAGCAATGCCGAAATAGATGCGATGTATAACAGAGCAAGGGAGGCGGGCGCCATGGGCGGAAAAATCTGTGGCGCTGGTGCAGGTGGTTTTCTTCTTTTATACTGCGCTCACCCACTTCAGTCCCAGGTCCGGGAGGCCCTTTCCGCCTACCGGGAGTTACCCTTTAACCTCGAACGAGATGGCAGCAAAGTCATTTTCAACATGCGGAGGTACGAATGGAAATGATTCGCGAGTATCTAAACTGGACGCGAGCATCATGCGACCAAATTGACCCGAGTGAAGTTCAAAAACTAATCGATGTGTTGATGGACGCCCGGAAAAAAGGCCAACGGATCTTTATTATCGGTAATGGAGGCAGTGCGGCTACCGCTTCTCATTTTTGTGAGGATCTGGGCAAGTGCACGTTACGAAATCTGGAGGATCCTCTCCGATTCAAGGTCATCAGTCTGACGGATAACCTACCTTACGTTTCGGCATGGGCGAACGATAACGGGTATGACCTGATTTTTGAACAACAGCTCAGAAATCTCAGTGAGTCGGGTGATGTGGTGATCGGCATCAGCGCGTCGGGCAATAGTCCGAACATCCTGAACGCCATTGAATATGCCAATGCCAGTGGGATGATAACCGTAGGGATGTCCGGTTTTTCCGGCGGCAAGCTGAAGGAGATGTCCGATCATTCGGTACATGTATCGATAGACGATTACGGTATGGCTGAAAATATGCACATGATTATTGTCCACATGATTATCATTCGGACGACTGCGTTGGTGGCGGATGAAACATGAGCAAATGGCAAACACCGAAGGGCTCGAAGTCACCAAAGGCGGCTTCCATGGCAGACGGCAAATGGCGTTTTGTATCACGGCTTAACCAATATACGCGTATATTGTTGTTTCTCCTTGTCATAGCTTGCTTCACCTCACCTTGTACGTCTTATGCTGCACTCAAAGAGACCCTGCCTGTCTATCATTGGAGTTATTCCGTCCTTGACCAGCTTCGACTTCGCGGTTATTTCCCGAAGCTGTTTATTTCCAGGCGACCTTTTATGCGGGGTGAAATCGCCCGAAGTCTGCGCACGATTCAGGAAGACATCGATGCAGGAAGAAAACAGCCCTCCCGAGTGGAACAATCGCTGTTGGATCAGCTCAACGATGAATTCAACGATGAACGGATTGCCTTATCCGAGCAGCTTGGTACCTACCGCCTTAAAATCGGCGCTTTCGGGACGCTGGACGGACTTTACCAACCCAAAGATCTAGAGAATAGCGCCGTTATTCATTATAGTGTTAACCGTTCAGGCAACAGAGTTCGTGAGAAGATCCGGACGAAGATGAGCGCTGGTACAGATAAGTTGATTGTGTTTCACTCTCTACGTTTCGACCGTAATCTGGGCGATGATCCCACTTATATCGGCGATGAATTTCTCGGATTTACCGCCTTTACCGAACAAGCTTATGTTCAAGGTCATTATGGCCCGGTCCGATTTAAACTGGGCCGGGATTTTCTCGTTTTCGGTTCAGGCAAAAGTGGCCATCTCCTCCTGTCTGATAATTCACGTACCTTCGATATGTACAATTTCGATTTCACAGCGGCGTTTCTAAAATTTACCGCCTTCGGTATAGAACTCGACGACATGCCTCTCGATTCAATCGGCGTACGCGGCATCGGCCCCATCAATACAGCCCGCCGCTTCATTAACGGCCATAGGCTTGATTTACGGCTGGGCACCTGGGCGCATATCGGCATCACAGAACTGGTACTTTACGGTGGACCGAACCGTACATTTGAGCTGGCTTATGTTAATCCCGTAAATTATTACAACGGCGTCACACTGAACGATGCAGATGCGCTGGGACGTCCCTCCAATACTTTGGGCCTCATCGATTTCGCACTTTTTCCTCGTACCGGCGTCGAGCTGTTCGGAGAGCTATTGATTGATGATATAAAAGTTGAAAAAAAGGTCTTATCCGATCTTGAGCCTAATAGGATCGGCATTATGGTTGGTGCACGGTATGCTAACCCGTTAGGCCTTGATGGGGTGACGCTTCACACCGAATATACCCGTATCAGTAACCGGACTTATAATATATTTTTCAACCCGTGGGAACGGTTTCTCCACCGAAACCGACCTATCGGATATTTCCTGGGGAACAATTTTGACCGATTCGAACTGGGTGGCAGCGCCTGGATTATGCCGTCTCTTTTCATTTCCGCCAGTTACGAATATTTACGCCAGGGTCAGGACAACATAGACAGTCCCTACAATTCGGATTATTTGAACATTCCTTCCATTGATGTCGGGTACGCCGAACCCTTCCCTTTCGGCCCTGTACAGCGTACCCATGCAGCGAATCTGTCCATTGAATTCCTTGGTTCGATAGATTGGCGTCTGCAGATGGACCTCCGAATCGCGCGGGTAAATAATTTTGCGTTTACCGGTCTGAACCGGAACCAGATCCAACAGTTTCGTCTGGGGATCTTCGTAGATATTGATCGGTTCTGGGACTTTTCCGATTAGAAACAATATGGACCAATAGGCCAATCAGCCATACAAGCCAACCACCTGCCCACCTGCCCATGATCTTATATTCTTTTGCCAAAATCAATCTAAGCCTTCACCTGCTCGGTAAACGACCGGACGGCTACCATGAGATCGAGACCCTTATGCAAACCGTAGATCTGGCAGACAAGATCACGATGACTGAGTGTAAAGAGGGTACGACGGTTACCTGTAGCGATCCGATTGTGCCCTCTGACGAACGTAATCTGGCCTACAAGGCCATTGATCTGATTCGTTCAAACTATAGGATCACGAAGCCTGGAATTCAAGTCCATATCGATAAGCAGATTCCGGTCGCATCCGGGCTTGCCGGGGGGAGCGGTAATGCAGCCATGACCCTCCATGGGCTTAATAAAATCTGGTCATTAGGCTTATCGAGAGAACAACTGATGGCGCTTGCTGCCAAACTTGGCTCCGATGTCCCTTACTGTTTATTCGGCGGTACGGCACGGGCATCTGGTCGCGGCGAGAAGGTGAAGTGGTTGGACGTCGAAAATCCGTTTTATTTTGTATTGATCAACCCGCCTATTGCCGTCTCCAGCGCCTGGGCTTATCAGCATGTAAAAATAGATTTGACAAATCCTGTTTCGTGTGTTAGTTTAATTGTCTCTCTTTTGCACGATGGGGACTTTGATGGACTGATTTCTCATCTGCATAACGACCTGGAATCGCCGGTACAATCGGCCTTTTCTGCTGTTAGAGAGGCGCGGGGGATTTTAGCGGATGCCGGCATAATGGGTGTATTGATGTCAGGCAGCGGTCCGACGGTTTTCGGAATCCTGCCGGACCGGTCGGAGGCGGAACGTACAGCAGATTTGGTGCGTAGCCGGATTTCTCCGCAATGGCGGGTGTTTTCAGTATCTTCCATTTCACAGCGGGCTATTTCATTACGATGTAGCCTGGATTGAGGAGGGACATCTATGGCGGCTGGTTTGAAGATTCTTTGTGGAAATTCGAACGAACCGCTTGCGAAAGACATCTGTGAATATCTGAGAATTTCATTAGGCGATACCACCGTTTCCAAGTTTAGTGATGGTGAGATTCAGATCCAGATCAACGAAGATATTCGCGGCACAGATGTTTTTATCGTTCAATCGACCAACGCCCCGGCAGAAAATTTGCTTGAGCTGTTACTCCTGCTTGATGCAGTTAAACGGGCATCAGCACGGCGGGTGACGGCCGTAATACCTTATTTCGGATATGCAAGGCAAGACCGCAAAGCGGCACCTCGTGTTCCTATTTCGGCTAAAGTGGCTGCTAATTTAATCGTGGCTGCAGGCGCGGATCGTGTGTTGACAATGGATCTTCATGCGCCTCAAATTCAAGGTTTTTTCGATGTTCCCTTGGATCATCTCTATTCAGCGCTGGTTTTTACAAGGCGTTTAAAAGAACTCGATACCCCTGATAATCTGGTTATCGTCTCACCGGATGCAGGTGGTATGGCCTTGGCCCGTTCTTATAGTAAACGACTTAACTGTCCACTGGCTCTGGTTGATAAACGGCGGCCTCGACCTAACGTGTCTGAAGTCGTTAACGTGATCGGTGATGTGGCTGGGAAGAATGTAATCATTCGTGATGATATGATCGATACCGGCGGTAGCTTGGTCGGTGCGGCTGAAGCCTTGAAAAAGAACGGCGCCAACACTATTTTTGCGGCCTGTACACACGCGCTGCTGTCCGGACCATCTGTTCAACGAATTGAAGCGTCTTCCTTAACGAAATTAATTGTTTCCGATTCGATTGGACTTACACCGGATAAGCGTATTGAAAAAATTGAAGTGCTGTCGGTGGCTTCGTTATTTGGTGAAGCTATTAGAAGAATCCATGAAGAAAAATCCGTCAGCTCATTGTTCGAGTCGGCAGATCAGACACAATAAATAGACGAATAATAAATAACCAATTGCAAATAATACGCGCTAGTTTGGACAGGAGTGGGTTATGAACGAGGTATCACTTACAGCCAGGAAACGGGAAGGGACCGGTAAAAAGATCGCTAAAGCGTTCCGGCGGGAAGGTCGATTGCCTGCTGTGATATACGGCGGTGGTGAAGAGCCAACCCCGCTGACGCTCGATCACCGTGAATTCGAGACGTTTTTACGCAAACATCGCGGTGAGAGTGTGGTGATTAATCTGGAAGTAGAAGGCGGTGAGGCGAAAAAAGCGCTACTTCGCGATATCCAACGGGATTATATCAAAAATTCGGTGATCCACGCTGATTTTCAACAAATCCTGATGACGGACCGCATTACCACGACAGTATCATTGGTATTGACCGGTGATCCCGTGGGCGTCAAACGGGATGGCGGGGTTCTGGAACAAGCGCTGCGTGAAGTGGAAATACAATGTCTGGCCTCGGAGATTCCAGAGCATCTGGAAGTAGATGTGGCTGACATGATTATAGGTGAGACGCTCCACATCAGTGATTTGACCTTTGAAAATGTCGATATCACCACAGATGGCGGTGTCTCCGTGGTATCGGTCCTGGCGCCGATGGCTGAAGAAGTGGTGGAAGAAGAAGAAGAAGGGCTCGAACAGGAAGAACCGGAAATCATCGGACGTGGCCAGGACGACGAGGAAGAAGCAGAAGAGGAAGCCGAATAGGTATGTTGTTGGCGGCAGGAGCCGAACATGCTCGTCAGGAGCTAACGTCACCTTATGCGCTTATCGGCCTTGGCAATCCAGGCATCCAGTATGAATCGACACGTCATAATGTAGGTTTTCGTGTAATAGATGCTTGGCTACGTCGTCTGCACATTCAACTCGCACCGATATCCGATACGTTTCATGGCGTGCTGACAACGATCGCTCAAAATTCGGTTGTTCTTATGAAACCAATGACGTATATGAATCTAAGCGGCCGAGCGGTTTCTGATGCGATGAAATATTATGCCCTGGATATTGACCGGGTGGTGGTTATATGTGACGAAGTACACCTCCCGTTCGGGACATTGCGCTTACGAGGGAAAGGCAGCCATGGGGGACATAACGGTTTGGCCTCTGTTACCGATGCCCTGGCTACCGATGGTTTTACCCGGCAACGTATCGGTGTTGACGAACCCCCCGAAGGTGAGAATCGGGTCGATTACGTGCTGGAAGCATTCACAAATTCTGAAGAGAGGCATTTGCCCGTTATAGTAGATCGGGCCTGTGATCAATTGGAAGCATTTGTTACCGGTGGATGGATGGGAGCTGCCAGTCGGTACAATGGGACGATTGACCTGGAAAATCTTAATTAATTCTACCAAGGAGACATTTCGTGAGGTCTTACGAAACAATTGTCGTGCTTGATGCCGGGCTTGAAGAAGAGCCCATCGAACAGGAAGTAAACACAATAGAACAAATCATCACCTCTCATAGCGGAGAAATGGTTGATACGGAGCGATGGGGAAATCGTAAGCTCAGTTATGAGATGAATGATAAGCGACAGGGATATTACACCTTATTCCGGTTCAACAGTGAGCCGGATGTTCTGGATGAGTTGACCAGAGTTTTTAAATTAAATGAAAATGTACTTCGTCACATAATCAAACGAGTAAAAAAACACCATGTAGCCAATCAGGTTGAGGCGGATAAACAAAAGACGGAAAGCAAAGAATCATAAAATGCTCCGTTGAAGGTACAGGAGGCCAAGCATGAATCGTTCCAAGATTGCCGGACCCAGAAAACAAAAACGGATCCCGGGTCGAATAAAGAATATAGACTATAAAGATCCTAAGCAACTCCGTCGGTTTGTTAGCGAGCGAGGCAAAATAGTACCCGGTCGCATTTCGGGTGCCAGCGCCCGTTGTCAACGACGTTTGGCGAAAGCCATAAAGCAGGCGCGACACGTCGGTCTGCTTCCTTTTACAGAAGAAGCGTATAAATAACAGCAGGTGGGCAGGTAGGCAAGTGGGCAGGTGGGCAGGTGAGCAAACGACAGAGTATAGTTTATTTGCCCACTTGCCCACTTGCCGCCTTTCCCGCTCACTTGCCGTCTTTACAGGGAGTTCTAGTTGTGAAGCTTATTCTCACTGAATCCATTCATCGCCTTGGAGATGTAGGCGAGGTCGTGAATGTTTCCAACGGTTTCGGACGCAATTATCTCTTGCCCACCCGTAAGGCTGTCCTGGCAACGCAGGGTAATTTGCATAACCTTAAGGGGCGCCTGAAACAGCAACAAACCCAGGATGTCAAAGATCAAGAACGAGCCCAACAACAGGTCAACGTTCTTGAAGAAGTCTCATTAACCGCTGTTGTGCAGGTCGGCGAAGATGATCGTATGTTCGGTTCTGTGACCTCACAAGCCATCGGCGAACTGCTCAAAGAAAAAGGGCACGACATCGACCGTCGCAAAATCATACTGGATGAACCGATCAAAGCATTGGGGATTTATACTGTTCCTATTCAATTGCACGCTAAAGTCCATGCCAACGTGAAACTGTGGGTTGTAAAAGAGTAAGGCTGTCTCTGGTTATCATCGTGCCGGACATTTTATAACGCGTATAAATCAACATAATATGAAGCACAAATTACAAGGCGTTCCTCGTAATTTATCCCTTGACGAAGCGTGTCATGATATATACATTTGTTGATCTGATTTATGGTGGAGGTGAATGTGGCCAAAAAGACGCAAACAGGTCGTGATTCTTCCCGATCATCAGAAAAACGCCGGCCTCCTGCATCTCGGCGGCGTATGATGCAGGTTTCTTATACGCTGCCGTTTCAACGGCAGCATTTTATCCTGTTCAGCTTGGCACTTTGTACGATTCTGGCAGGGTTTATTGCGCTGGGATTTGAATCGATTACGTTTGCGCCGTTGTTGATGGTTACAGGCTACTGTATCGGTATTCCGTTGTTGTTATTATGGAAGAACGATAGGAATTCTGAGGAAGAATCCTCGTCATAGAACGGACTTATTGGAAGTTCGCTTCGCGCCGTTGCGTTTTTCAGCCATTGACCGGAAAACGTGGCATTTGTAATATATAATTTACGCGGGCGATTAGCTCAGTTGGTTTAGAGCGCGTGCCTTACAAGCATGAGGTCACTGGTTCGAATCCAGTATCGCCCATGCATGAATATTTTATTCGGGGGCGTAGTTCAATCTGGTTAGAATGCTGCCCTGTCACGGCAGAGGTTGCGGGTTCGAGTCCCGTCGTCCCCGTTCAGTATACATTAATATAGCCCGCCGATGAGTTTATGGCGGGCTATATTAATTCGCCGGAGTGGTGAAATTGGTAGACACGAGGGACTCAAAATCCCTTGACCGCAAGGTCGTGTCGGTTCGAGTCCGACCTCCGGTATATCAGAATATGCTTGACTCTACAGCATATAGGCATATAAGGTTGGCTATCTCACATGCTGTTTATCAAAAGGCATTCTGAATGATTGACCCCATTGCACTGACCAAAGATTTAATTCGTTTCAACTCTATCAGTACAAACAGTAACGTGCCGATATCTAATCACCTGCATGACCAACTCGATCGTCTGGGTTTTATGATCGAGCGGGTGCATTATCAGGATGAAACCGGCATTGAAAAAGTCAGCCTTGTAGGTCGTAAAGGCCAAGGAGACGGCGGTCTGGCTTTATTAGGCCATTCAGACACGGTACCCGTGGACGGATGGGAAGAAGATCCGTTTGAGGCGGTTATTAGAGACGATAAACTGTATGGCCGGGGTAGCTGTGATATGAAGGGGTCGCTGACCTGTATGCTGGCAGCGGCGGAATCATTTAACGGCACAGGTTTAAAATCACCGCTGTATATTGTCTTTACAGCCGACGAAGAGATCGGATGCCAGGGGGCCAAAGAGATCCTGGATCGTTCCGAATTATTTAACGAATTTGATCTTAAATACGGCATCATCGGTGAACCCACAATGATGCAGGTCGTACGGGCCCACAAAGGTGCTGTGGCCATTCGGGCTAAAGCCCACGGACAAGCGGCCCACAGCAGTACCGGAAGAGGGATCAACGCCAACCTGAAAATGATCCCCTTTCTCGCGGAGATGAAAGCGATCTACGAAGAATTGACGACAGATACGCAATATTTCAACGATGAGTTCGACCCTCCGTTTTCCGATTGGAACATCGGTATCAATGACGGTGGGATCGCCTTGAATATGACCGCCCCCCAGAGCCTGTGTACCGTGTATTATCGTCCTATGCCGGGCCAGGATCAGCAAGCGCTTTTAAGACGGGTGCAACAGACCGCAGACCGTTGTGATATTGAACTGACGATTAATAAATCCGGCGATCCGTTCATCACCTCACTGGATTCCGAAATTATACAGACCGCAATGGCCGCCACGGGCACCCGGGAGGCCTATACCGTTCCTTATGGTACCGATGGACTTGTCTTCGGTGAAAAATTGGACCTGGTGGTCATGGGCCCCGGTGATATTAAACAGGCCCACACTGTAGACGAATGGATGAGCCTGGATCAGTTCGATCGGGCGATCGATGTATATAAAGAGATGATACACCGGTTTTGTAATTGACTGAATGACTGATGGCATGTGTCCTTTGGACACGATGCGAGCCCTCCGGGGTTGACTGATTGAAAATAAAAAATCACCAAATCGCTAAATCACTAAATCGCTAAATCACCATTTCCACCTGGGGGTTATCTTGCAAATCGGTCTTGTCGGCTTACCTGGCGTCGGGAAGACCACGTTGTTTAACGCACTGGTTAAAACCGAAGCGGAAACCGGTAGTTTTACCGGTATGAAAGGGCCTAATCGGGGTGTTATCAAAGTACCTGATCGACGCGTTACACTTCTCTCTGAGTTATTTAAGCCTGAAAAAATTACGTTTGCGACCGTAGATTATCTGGACATTGCCGGTATCACATCCGGTGCAGGGAAACAGGAAGTGCAGCAGGATGACGGTGGTGGCATCGCTGCACTTCGTAACATGGATGTGCTGGTCCATGTCCTGCGCGGTTTTCCGGACCTGGCGGATACGCCTATAACACCGAAAGAAGATTATGAAAACGTAGAGGTCGAATTGGCCCTGGCGGATCTGGAAATTATTGAACGGCGTTTAGGCCGCCTTACCAAAGAAGCGCGGTCTACGAAAGATCCTGATCTTTTACGTGAGAACGAATTGCTCGAACGCTGCAAGGCGACGATTGAAGACGGAGGTGCAATCCGGGATCTGGCCTTCGAAGGGGACGATGAAAAAAGACTGCGCGGTTACCGTTTTTTATCGCAGAAACCTAATCTGCTGGTCTTAAATATTCCTGAAGAGGCCATAGATCAGGAAGCATCCTACCTGGAGATGCTTGGGGATTTATCTTCAAGATTGGAGACGATAGCGCTCTGTGCAAAAATCGAAATGGAAATCGCCCAATTGGATGATGAAGATGCCGCAGAATTCCTGCAGGATCTCGGTATTGAGGAACCGGCTTTAAGCCGAATGATCATCACATCATACCGTTTGTTAAACCTTATTTCATTTTTTACGGTAGGAGAAGACGAAGTTAGAGCCTGGACCATTACCCAGGGCACGACAGCCCCTGAAGCCGCTGGAGAGATCCATTCTGATCTGGAACGCGGTTTTATACGAGCCGAAACGGCGGCCTGCCAGGCGTTACTTGATTCCGGCGGTTGGCAGCCCGCCAAGGAGCAAGGCTTATTACGCCTGGAAGGTAAACATTATACGGTCGTGGACGGCGATGTCATGAATATACGGTTCAGTGTGTGACCGACGCTCTGTGTCAGGATACGGCATTTATGGCGCTGCCTTTGTTTTCTATTGAAGAAGAGGATCGGCGCAGGAAACAGCCCTTGACGTATGAAACTGATGTAACGTTGAATGAGGTGCCAGGTAAATTCACATGGCAGGTATCGGCAGATCCCAGCTACGGATTTCCTGATGCTTTTGATCGTAAAGTTTTCAAGATCCTGGAAGCGCTTATCCTTTAAAATGAGCGGCCTATTAAGAATCCGGTCCCTTTTTCACTATATCGCATTCTTCAAGTACTCGGATTGCCGCCGCTTGGTGTACAGTTTACACGGGTCCGAACCTCTGTTCAGTGTATTGCATCCGTGAAAATCCACGCTCAGTTTATTCAAGCCGAGAAAGATGCCTCCTCTCATGAGTCTCAAACTTTCCATCTTTTTGATGAAGTCACCTTTCAAGAAGAAATATTCGACGACGAGATGGGGGCCGGTAATCATAAATTAATGTTGGGCATGACGTATTTACAATCTTTGAATAGTGGAATGATCCACCCCATCGGCTTTGAAGAACTCCAGAGCCTCCAGAGTCCGATTGCCGGACGATTACACGATATTCTGCTGGTAAAATTCACCGACATATCTGGGATGGGGACAACGCGATTGCAACATGGTATACCCGGAAAGGACCGCTTGAATCTACAGCGGTATTCATCTGGGACGCCTATTATCTCTATGCATCGGAAGCGAAGTGGAAAGACGAACCTTCCCACCTGATCGATGCAGGGCATCCGGTTATCAACGAAATGGATCAACTTGTCTCTATGATCACCTCCTTATCTACCGACCGTTGATTTATATGTCACCCTACACACCGCGCCAAATTACCAGCGTGTTTATTCTTGGCGCGCTGACGCTCACCCTGATCAGCGAAGTCATCCATGTCGTCACGTTCGATCCCCAAAATAGCGAAACCTATCGACTCGGCTGGGCCTTTCCGCAACGCAACGGGTATATGGCATGGTTCAGTATGAGTATCAGCAGTCCGGTACCGAGGGCTTATGCTGCGCTGCTCTTTGGGGTGTGCACCGTACTCATGGGCCGGTTGGCCTATGAGTCAACCCGGTTTCATCAAAAAATGGGGCTGTGGTTCGCAGGCTTGCTCTGTTTATTCTACGCCGTAGATAAGATCACGGCCCTACATTCTGTGCTGCCCGTTTCATATCGTCAGATGCTATTATCGAATTGGATGCTATGGTGTATTCCGATCATGCCTATTATGCACGGCTTCTTCCGTGTACTACCCTATCAGATACGATACTGGTTCATTTCGGGTGGTTTCCTGCTGGTCGGTTCTTTTGCGATGGATAGATGGAGCGAACAGGTCACCGGCAAAAATAGCGGCCACCATATGCTCGGCGCTTTGATGGGTGATGCCGAAGGCTTGATGGAAATGCTGGGCGCTGTGTACTCCTCCGACACCCTCGCCGACACGCTAGGGGGGATCACCAGTCAGTCTCCGATCCGGAGATTCACGGAGACCCATCGGAGTCCCACGGAGATTCCCGGAGTCCCCGGAAACTCCCGTAGCCCCACGGAGCCCCACGGAGTCCCCCGGAGCCCTCACGGAGCCCCTCGGAGCCTCACGGAGTCTTCGGAGCCTCACGGAACCTCACGGAGCCTGCCGGAACCTTACCGGAGCACGCTCTGGTGCCTCCCCCCAGCTCCACCTGTTATGCGTTCACCGTGCTGGCCTCCAACGCAGCCGTTTCAATCACCTGAGGCAAGGTGAGGCGGTATTGGTATTCGCCTCACCTGGGCGATCCCAAGCTGGCCTGAGCATGGTTCTGCAGCGGCATGCCTCCGTGTGATGGTCTCTGCAACAAGAATTTTGTTATCTCGTATGTGCCTTTGTATGCATTAGTGTGTATTGGCAATGCGCATGTGGTGTGAGCGGTATGACTGGTACAAGTGCGGGTGGTATGAATGGTATGAGTGGTATGAGATTTGTCTTTTACTTTTTTATAGATAGTCCATTGACTACCCCTTGTGATTTTTTTGAATTCAAATTCGTTTAGTTTTCAAACCATTCAACTTTAGAACCTACTTTATCTGCATCATATTCAGTAGTCCTGTCAATTCCTAGTAGATTCTATTTTACTTTTTTTTCGCAATGCTCGATTTCTGCCACAATCAAAGTGC
>CAJXCW010000101.1 GCA_913051705.1 uncultured bacterium | reverse complement strand
TGGGTAAGACGGCCGGGCTCAAACCCGGCGCCGCCGCCACCGCCACCGCCGCCACCGCCACTTCCCTGCCGATAGATTTCCTCAAACGGTTTGACTTCAAGAAAATATAAATCCGTTGATGTCGTCCCCTGATCACCACGACGGTCACTGGCTGTCGCATAATAGGATATAAAATCACCCGGCTGGACGGCCAGTTCCTCGAGGTAAACCATATACTCTCCATCCCATACGGTACCACGGGATGTTTCCCCCTTAAGATTAATCTCTTTTTCCTCTCCTCCGTTTATAGAGTAAGAAAGGGAAAAGGCCGACAGTCCGAAATCGTCTTCTGCTTCCGCCCGAATCAGAACTTCATCTATGGGAGACGCCTTGGTATCTCGTCCCGGTTCAATGATGGTCACCCGGGGTTCGCGATCAGGCAGGGCACGAATATAATATTCCACCGGATTGCTGTTCGGCAAATTATCCCTATCGAGGAGATTAATGGTATATGATAAATCTTCCCGGACGGTAAAGGAACCGGTCAGCGTCACCTCATCTGTTTCCAACGCCATCTTTTTTTCATTGCTGAAGGTTAAACTTCCGGTTTCGACAGGTTTGCTTGCAGTGATGGTTAAAGTCACCGTGGTGCCGATCGGCGCGGTGATATCTCCTCGATCTTCCTCTGTCTTGGCAGCCAGGCCCGTATAACGAGGATACCGGTAGGCTGCGTCTATCCGATCAACATATGGCGGATCATATACAGTGATCTTAAAGGTGGGAGATTTCGTTGAGGTTGTATTGACGTAATATTCGGTATGGTCTACAACACCGGTTAATTCGTAGGTGAATGTACCGTCTATTTCTGTTTCGAACATGTCGACCGGATACCACTCATCCTGATTTTCCTGCCGGGAGAACAAACGAGCCTGAGGTAATAATTTACCACCGAGTCGCGCTATGATGGTTTGATTGCCGCCACGAGGGATGCGTACATCGCCTGGTTCAACAGAAACATCGGTGGGCATCAAAGGGCCAGAGCGATCCCAGGGGGTTGCCAGTCGCATGGCCGTTCGGCCGAACAGATCAATGTCCTGCATGGCCAACACAGTGAGCAGGACCAGCGCCAGGACCGCTAACCCTTCTGACCGGTGAAGCCGTTTGCGGTCAACCACATGACGGAAATCTATTTTTGCGGAATGATCGGATACGTGCGCCAGAAGTTTATCAAGAAACGCCTTTCGCATGCCTTCCATGGGTTGATTTTCAAATTCTATCGCACTGACAAACGCATCGTTTAATTCCGGATATCGTTCTTCGACATATCGGGCGATTTGAAGTTCTGTCGGGACCTGACGCAGCGGTAGGATAAGATAGCGGTACAGGACAACACCTAAGATGCCCAGACAGGCAATAAAAAGGATGGTCCGGACCATCTGGGTCAGATTGACCATATAATCTGCCGCCAGACTCAGGCCGATAAAAAGGACGCCGACTGTAACGATAATAGACAATCCCTGTAAAAAGATGGTCATACGCCACTGACGGAGCACCTGATCCAGGTAGGTGCGAAGTGCGGTAGCCTGCGTATTCATAATCCGTCTCCTGAGGTCCAAACTCACAATCGACGCATTTTTATGTATTATAATATAAATACATCTTGTTCTCTGGTCAGCTTCATTTTCACTCTGAGGTCTATTTTCTTATCTCATCACCGGTGTGTACGGCTGGCCAGAAAGGTCTCACCGAGCACGACGGCCAGTAAAAACAGGGACAAATACCACCATAACCGTTGTCTGCGTTCAATTTCTGCGTTCTGCATCTGATTGGCTTGAGATTTCATCTCCTGCGCTTCCTGGCTTTCCGTTATTGGATTAATGACCGCAGCAACAAACACTTCTATATCCATCCGTGTAAAATCAGATTCACGGGTGTCCAGGTTGATAGCAAAATGTCCCTCATCTCCGGCGCCGCTACGGACATATAGGCCGGGCTCCGTTGTCTCTGTAAACAAGGGCATCTCTGTGTCGGATCGTTCGATTGTAATGGGCACATTGGATGGAGAGATGACGGTAGTTACATCATCAGGTAATCTAACGGTTTCACCGACCAGGTGATAATATGTTGACCTACGGTCGTCAAAGGAACCCTGAGCGGCCAGATAATCCACACTCTGATATAGAAACGGTACAAAAACGCCACGTATGGGTAAATCGTTCCAGGACAGGTCCAGTGTAGACGTGAACATGAGGCAGCGGCCCCGACCTAACTGTTTCTCCAGTATTGCAATCTTACCATCATCATATTTACCCAGGACGATACTCGCAGAATCCGCCTCTATTCGGGCGACTTTGAAAAACCTGGCGGTTCCGAAATCTCCATGATGAGGACCGGCAAACGGCTGAAAGATAGGATGCTGGTAGTTGATATCGGCCAGGGCCTCAAACTGATCTCGCCGTATATCTTTTGGTCGGATTGATTCAATACGCCCTGGTAACAACTCTCCAAAAGACGTATTAAAAATGTTAGGCGATACGGATCGACTCTGGCCGATCATGATCCCCCCACCGGATTTCACATACTCAACCAGGCGCGTCTTTGCGGCACGGGGCAGCGTCCCTACATCCGCCATGATGACCGTATGATAACGGCCTAAGGCAATGGAAGTAAGATCTGATACGGGACGCACATCAACGGTCATGGGTGGATCCTGACGTAAGCCCAGTGCCTGAGAAAGATAATAACCCGCGCTTGACTGGCTCCCCCGTGTGGATCGTTCCTCTACGATGAGGACCCGTAACGGCGATGGCATATTCACTGTAAAATAAAAGGTATTGTCTATCGGCAGGTCATCGTTCCCCATGGTGATCTTACCCGTATTGGCGTCGGATCTGAACGTCTGGCGGAATGTGACTACCTGGCCTGATTGGGAGGGGATAATGACCCGTTTGGTGGCTGCCGTATTTCCATTTACATCCAGGGTCATTTCCCCTTGAAAGGGTGATGTTCCGAAGTTTTTAACGCGAACGACCACATCTTGTGTCCGTTCTGATTCGCTAAGCGGCCTTGGGATATCGGCTTCTGTAATGGCAATATTGACATCGCGCTCATCCCACACATCGATCATTTTGAGTTGAACATCCGAACTAAGCTGCCATCGTGTCGCTTGCCGGTCCCATCCAGCTTGGTGAAAATCGGATATCAGATAGATCGTCCGGTCATCAAAATCAGAAAGGGTAAGCTGATCATCGGCAGACCGGAGGGCTTCTATGTAATTGGTTCCCTGATAGGAAGGCCGGATACGAGTCTGAATCAAGCCGGCCAGATCTGCATGTTCGGAACCGATCTCTCTTAAAACCCGGGCTTGAGTTGAAAACGACATTAAAACAACCTGATCACCGATGTGGAGATCGCCCAGTAATTCGAGTGCGCGTCGTTTGGCGAGATCCATCCGATTACCGAACCCCATGCTGTATGAGTTGTCTAACAGTATAGCCATGGCTTTAGGCGCTGGTCCGGCGAAGGCAGCATTTTGCATGTCTTTTAAAAACGGCCGGGCGAAGATCATGGCCAGAACGGCGCAAGCAGCCATTCGAAGCAACAAGAGAAGCAGGCGGCGTAATTTCTGCTGCCGTACCACAGCTTTTTGTGATATTTTCAGGAACCTTAATGTGCTGAAAACATGGAGCCGGGCTCGTTGCCGTTTAATGAGATGCAAGAGCAACGGGACCAGAGCGCCCAGGGCGCCATACAAGAACAAAGGTGTTAGAAAGGTTAAGCCCATGGGAGATGAGTACTCAGAGAATATACGGAAAGGCCACCATCATTTTCAATAACGATGCGATCGTTTACTTAAATAGAAAAACAGGGCGAAATCAAGAGGCTGGCTTGTATCCAATTTCAAATAATCCACCTGGATTTTCGCACAACCCGTCCGGTTTTCTTCCATGAAATGTTCTACCGCCTGTATATAATCATCTCGAATCAATGTAGGAACGACCATGATCTGTTCGCCGGTTTCCGAATCTTCAAATTTAGCCGTGTCGGTAAAAGGAAAGGTCATCTCGTCTGGATCAACAATATGGAACACGATCACATCATGTCCTTTGAACCGAAAGTGCTGCAATGCGTCCATCGTCCGGCTGGTATCATCAATCAGATCGGATATTAAAATCACCAATCCACGTCGGCTGATGGAATCGGCCAGTTCATGCAGCGGTTTCCCCATGTTCGTTTCCTCACCTGCTGTAAGCCGGTCGAGAAGAGAGAGTATGGCATACACATGTGAGGCCGTTGATCGCGCTGGTAAAAAGTCACTGATCTGTTGATCAAAGGTGATCAAACCCACGCCATCCCTTTGCTGGCGGATAAAATAGGCCAGAGATGCAGCCAGATATGATCCATATTCAAGCTTAGTCAGGCCGTTTGATCCATATCCCATGGAGGCGCTGCGATCAAGCAGAATGAAACACTGCAGGTTGGTTTCGTCCTCGAATTCTTTAATATAATATCGGTCTGACCGTGCGAAAGCTTTCCAATCGATATGGCGAATATCATCTCCTGGCGTATATTGCCTGTACTGGGCAAACTCTACACTGAATCCCCGATATGGACTTTTATGCAGGCCGGAAACAAACCCCTCTACAACAACCCGGGCACGAAGATCAATAGGAGAGATACGAGAGAGGATATGTGGATCAAGGAAACGAGGAAGTTCAGACATAATTATATGATCAGGACCGCTTAAGAAAAGAAACTCAGTGTATTACATATCTGATTGAGGTGCGGGGACGGCTTCCAGCAACCGTCCTATGATATCTTCGGATGTGATTTTTTCTGCATCAGCATAAAAGTTGGTTAAAATCCGATGCCGAAGAACCGGATAAGCGAGCGCCCGGATATCTTCACAGGCCACATGACCACGGCCATCGAGTAAGGCCCGGGCTTTACCACCCAGAATCAAGTATTGCGAGGCACGCAAACCTGCTCCCCAGGTCACCCAGTTTTTAATATAATCCGGCGCATCCGCATGGGTAGGCCGACTCATCGTTGCCAACCGGACTGCATATCGAGCGACTTGCTCAGAGATTAAAACTTCCCGGACGATTTTTTGGTATCCACGCACATCGTCACCGGATAAAACCTTTTCAACGGAAGCAATCGTTGCTGAAGTCGTAGTGGTAGCAACCGCGACCTCATCCTCCTCTTTTAAATAATCAATATTTATATTAAACATAAATCGATCGAGCTGGGCTTCAGGGAGCGGGTAGGTCCCTTCCAACTCAATCGGGTTTTGCGTGGCCAGCACGAAGAAAGGCTCACTGAGTTGGTAAGTCCTTCGTCCGGCCGTAACGTGGTGTTCCTGCATGGCTTCCAGAAGAGCGGCCTGAGTCTTAGGAGGGGTCCGATTGATTTCATCAGCCAGAAGAATGTTGGTGAAGATAGGGCCCTGGATAAAGGTCAATGATCGTTGCCCTGTCGCTTTATCCTCTTCCAGTAATTCAGTGCCGGTGATATCTGCCGGCATCAAATCCGGTGTAAATTGAATTCGCTTGAATTCGAGATCTAAAATTTCAGCCAGGGTATTGACAAGTAAGGTTTTTGCTAACCCCGGCACCCCGGTAATCAGGCAGTGCCCACCGGCGAACAGGGTGATCAGAACCTGGTCCAATACCTCATCCTGACCGACAATAACTTTTCGAACTTCATGAAGGATCTTATCTCGTCCTCCTTGTATCTGCTCAATACGCCCTTTTTCAAGACCATCTTCAGACACGGCAACCGTGTCATCTGTTGAAGGCATCAGGCTAGTCCTTTCACCTTTTTAGCGGTTTCGTTCCTGTGGGTATCAAGGGCGTTTTTGATACGCCCTGTATGGATCCATTATACGGTGACACGATCAAACAAGTTCCCCGGTTCTTAACATATCCCGGACACTTTATACAGCTGGTTGGACTGGATATCCCCGTGTTTTGTTGGGGTCAGAATTCTGAGTAATAATTTTTATACTACCTTTTCATGTGTTTTGAAATATTCAATGGTTTTTTTTAATCCTTCTTCGAGTGGGATTTTCGCTTCCCATTGCAGAATCCGATTGGCTCTTGAGGTATCGGGTCGTCGTAACCGGGGGTCATCTTGAGGCAGTGGTTCGTAGACAATAGAACTGGAACTATTACAGACACGAATAATCGTCTCAGCCAGTTCCAGTATGGTTATTTCATTCGAGTTTCCGATGTTTACAGGGTAGTGTTCTCCTGAATGAACAAGTTTTACTAACCCATCAATCAGATCCTCATAATAGCAGAAACTCCGGGTCTGTTGTCCTTCGCCAAATACGGTAAGCGGCTTTCCCTGAATCGCTTGCGCTATAAAGGACGGCATGGAACGACCATCGTTAGCTCTCATCCGCGGCCCGTATGTATTAAAGATACGAACAATGCGCGTATCCACCTGATGGATCCGGTAGTAGGCCATCGTCATTGCTTCAGCAAATCGCTTCGCTTCATCATACACCCCGCGAATGCCTACAGGGTTGACATTTCCCCAATAACTCTCAGGCTGGGGATTTACGAGCGGATCACCATAGACCTCTGAGGTGGAGGCTAAAAAGAAACCGGCATTCTTAGCTTTGGCAAGACCAAGAGCGTTATGTGTACCGAGCGCCCCCACTTTTAATATTTGAATGGGAAATCTTTCAAAATCTATCGGACTAGCCGGGCTGGCCAGATGCATGACAAAATTCACATCCCCATCGACGTGTATATGCGACGAGACATCATGTTTCAGGAATACGAAACGTTCATGCTCGAAAAGGTGCTCAATATTGGAACGACGTCCTGTAATATAATTATCCACTGCGACTACGGAATGACCATCTGATAAGAGACGATCGCAGAGATGAGACCCTAAAAACCCTGCGCCGCCGGTCACTACAATTTGCACCGATTCGCTCCTCCGCCTGGATCAGGCTTCTTGTGTTATTTACTCTTGCGTCATAATTTTGAATCGAAGGTCTTCTATTTTTGTCCGAATTTCTGCTTCATATTTACCATTGGGTGCATGCTCTATATAGCCGACGTAAGCATCCATGGCGCCTCGATAATCTTTTTGGGCCATAAGTACATTACCCAGATTATAGTAGAGCGTAGAAGAGGATGGGGCTATTTTTAACGCCAACCGATATTGCTCTACGGCCTTATTATATTTTTTGGTTTTGACAAATATGTACCCCAAGCTTGTATAGGCGGCCGTAGAGGAAGGGAGCAGCTTTATAACCTGCTGATAAGATCCGATCGCATTATCCCATTTTCCATTCTGCCGATATGCGCGAGCCAGAATACGATGAAAACTCACCTCGTCCGGCTCGACCTGAGACAATTTTTCATAGGCGAATATGACTTCAGGCCAATTTTGAAGCTTGTAAGCGATGGCGCCATAGGTTTCCATGAGGATTTCATTATCAGATTGGTCTTTCATTACTTGCTGATATTGATCCAGGGCTTCTTTTAATCGGCCGCTGGTTTCATAGGCCGCAGCCAGACCGTGATGGGCATCATGGTCTTCCGGATTTACCTTGATCGCATGTTGATAGGCTTTTATCGCCTCTGAATATTCCCCCATCTGTTCATGGGCATAGCCCAATGCAAACGCGATATCGGCATCATCCGGTGTTAAAGCCAGGGCTGTGGCATAGGCGTCAACCGCGTCCCGGTATGCCTTCCGGCGTTCATAGACATAGCCCAGGATATACAGATAATCCGCATTGAGCGGATTCAGTGTGACCGCCTGCCGATAGGCGGTCAGGGCGTTATCTATATCTCCCTGTTTATCGTAGGCATACCCCAGAGAGAAATGGGCATCGGCAAAATCAGGATTGGCTTCTACCGTTTGTCTGTAAACACGAATGGCGTTTTCGATATCGGCGGGTGTATTTAATTCGAGAGGGACAGGCATTTCAATGTTCATCCGCCCTGGTCTCCGGACACGATTACGGAACCGGGTTCGGGCTTCTGCCGAGAGATTTTCATCCCTACTCATATTTGTTTCTGATATGGCAACCCCATAGAGCATATCTATTAAATGATTCACGGCGCGTGATCGATGGTTATTCGCTATCGGGATGGTCGATGATTTTATGACCTCGCCTGTTTCACCACTGATTATCGAGGCCGTGAGGATAAGGGATTTTTCTTCGCCTTCAAAAGCCCCGGTAACAATGGACTCGGCATATAGTAAACCGCTTAATCCGATCACGGTTTCTTGATTCAACACACCGGATGGTTTCAAATCCTGTTCATCCATTATGCTCCTGACAAACGAGCCATCTGTTGTAACCAGCCCCTGTTTCACCCTGATTCTTACCGACATGGTGGCACTGAAAGCTGTACGAAGCCAATTCAACTTGGGATTGCCTGTTTTATTTTCAAAGGGTAATACCGCTATGTCCGCCGGACCCGAGGGGGGATCAATGTTTATTTCGTCACCCAGAGTCGCAGACTGTTTAGGGACAGTAGAACCGCATCCGACGAGCACCATCGCGACACAAATCCCAATGAAAAAACGTTCCAAAATATCCCCCTTATGCAAACAATGCCGTCGTGTTGACCTTGTATAAACCCATACCAAAATTACAACAGAAGCGATCCGACTGTCAAGCGCTCTTTTAATCACCCATCGTCCTGAATACCTGTTGACAGTCATTTTATGAAAAGCTATAATCGACGATGGTCTCATTGGGTCATAAGATGTCATGATGCAATCTGAGAATAAATTAATACCTACCGGAGGGAAATATGTTCGTAGATTTACGAAATCAGGCGACGGTACGCACGGGTGAAGCGTTGGTCAATCATTTAAAACAATTCAAACTGGAATTGAAGATATCGGCCGGGGTGTGGTTTTTTGCACCTGGACAAATACGGTTTCATGAAGCCTATATGAATCCTTATACCATCGAAGAGCGCCTGGACATCGCCGCAGAACTCGCAGAGTACGGTTTATGTGGCATAGAAGCACATTACCCCAATGAGATTAACGAAGATAACGCCCACCTGTACCAGCAACTCGAGAAGGATACCGGGATCCGCTTACTGACGGTTATTCCTAATTTATTCTGGGATGCGCAATTTGAGTTCGGCTCGTTATCTTCGCCCGTGCCGGAAGCCCGTCGCGCAGCTATTGATCGGGTAATAAAGACACTGGAGATGAATAAAGCATTGGATACGGATTTTATGGTGGTATGGCCGGGTGGTGATGGCTATGAATTAAATTTTGGCACGGATTTTTACCAGATGTGGAATCTATTTGAATCCGGTCTTGCTGAGGCCTTGGATGCCTGCCCCGGTGTTAGAGTAGCGATTGAGCCCAAACCGTATGAACCTCGCGGTAATAATATTTACCGGAATACGACAGATGGTGTCCTCATGGCCCAGGATGTAGATGCCCGGCTTCAAGCGCCTGAAAACCGCCGGTTGCTGGATGAGGGCCATACCATCGTCGGCTTGAATCCGGAATTGGGCCATGTCCTTATGGGCTTTGAGGATTTTCCCTATGCCTTGAGCCGTATTCTTCGGCAGGGACGGCTTGCCCATACGCACTGGAATAGTCAACCGTTAGGCAATTACGACCAGGATTTACAGGTAGGAATCGTATCGCCGGAGCAAATTTTTGCTGGTATGTATGCGTTGAAGACTTATGGGTACCAGGGATATATGGGGATCGACATTTTTCCTGAACGTATTCCTATTCGACAGGCCATTATTAATTCTGTTGATCGAATGAAGGCCATTGCCGAGATGACGGAACAGGTCGATCATGACCTGGTGGTCGCCTGCATGGAACGACCTGATCTTAATAGAGGTGTGATCGAAGCACACCTGACGCGTCTGTTTCATCCCGCCGCTACCGGATTGAGTGCAATGCCCACCTACCGCAGGTCATAAACCCCGAGCCGCGAATCGCTCGGAGTTACCACAGGTGGCACTATGGTCAGGATGTCAAGTTGAAGCTTATCGTTCAAATACCGGCTTTTAATGAAGAGGAACATATCGCGGCGGTTATTCATCAAATTCCGCGGAATATACCCGATATCAGCACCGTGGAAGTATTGGTCATTGATGATGGTTCTACCGATCAGACCGCAGACGCTGCGTATGAGGCCGGGGCAGACCACGTTATTTCTCTTCACCGTAATCGAGGTCTTGCTGCCGCATTCCAAATCGGATTGGACGCCAGTCTTCGATTGGGGGCGGATATCATTGTGAATACCGATGGCGACGGACAATATCCCGGTGACCAGATTCCCCAACTGGTTGATCCGATTTTTTCCAGCCATGCTGATCTTGTCATCGGTAACCGGCAAGTCGACACCGTTGATCATTTCTCTTTTCAAAAACGGTGGCTGCAAAAATTCGGCAGTTGGATTGTTCGCATCGCCTCAGGCACCAATGTCCCTGATGCCCCCAGTGGTTTTCGTGCTTATACCCGGGAGACGGCCCTCCGGTTATTTGTTGTCAGTGATTTTTCCTATACCATCGACAATCTGATTCAGGCGGGAAAACGCCGGTTGTCCGTAACCCATGTGCCCATTCGAACGCAACCCACCCGACCATCTCGTCTTCATCGGGGAAACTGGAACTTTATTAAACGTCAGGCAGCTACCATTGTCCGAACATATGCGACTTATGAACCGCTGAAGACCTTCTTTTACCTCTCCCTCCCTTTTTTCACTATCTCTTTTTTCCTATTTATCAGGCTTACTTATATCTTCATTCGGGAAGGCTTTAATTTGCCCGGCCATGTACAATCGCTGGTCGTAGCCAGCGTAGCCATGATTGTAGGGTTCCTCGTCATTATGTTCGGGTTAATCGCCGACCGTATCGGGGATAACAGGCGACTCATGGATGAAATTTTGTATCGAATTCGGAACCAGGAATCAGACAACAAATCTGACCGATAAGGAACCATTTTACCCCATTCGTTTATTCTTAGTTCTCCATTTAACCCGCCATTATATCAGCGATGCGTTTTAATAGATTGAAAATCACGCCCGGACTATGGTTGTTCTTATTCTGTGCTTCCATGTATTACATAACGATGGGTGGGCATCTTTATTCTGCAGACAATGAAATCAAGGGATTAATCTCCGAAGGAATTGTTGAACGTCAGGCATTTACGTTGCCGATTGCAGATATGGTATATATGACTCCCGGTCGGGGTGGTTTAAGCTTTTCTCCCTTTCCATTGGGCAGTTCCATAACCATGATCCCGTTTTATATGCTTGGCGATGAGATGGCCCACCTGTTTCCCGGCATACCCCATACTTTTATTATCGAATTTTGCTACTCGATGATCAACCCGCTATGCACGGCGGTTACTTGCCTGGTTTTATACGGCATTTGTCGTATGCTCGGGTATAGCATTCGTACGTCTATTGTTACGGCTTTGATTTTTGGATTCTGTTCTATCGCCTGGCCTTATGCCAAAACGACCTGGAGTGAACCTCAGGCGACTCTTTGTGTCCTGGGTGGGTTATATGGTCTTCTTAGATTCAATGCTACCAATAAACATCTCTGGTTGTGCATGGGAGGAATAGCCGTTGGGTACGGAATTTTAACCAAGCTGGAAATGTCCATCTATGCAGGTCTTCTATCGTGTCTTTTGCTTTATTACCTGGTCCGAACCAGGCCCCGGACAAAGGCGCTTGTTGGATTGATGGCCTGGGGTGTACCCATAGGCCTCTTTGGACTGGCCGTTTTGGGCTATAATTATATTCGTTTTGACCAATGGTTCGCTTTTCGTCATTATTCTGAACCCATTTCTACACAGATCGGTCAGGCATCATCCGTCTGGCTGGATTCATTAGAAGGGATCGTTGTCGGCGCCTATCAGCATTTGTTCAGTACGGGCAAGGGGATATTATTGTTCTCTCCGCCCTTACTCATGTATTACTGGGCCATGAAGTCCTTCTGGAAATCTCATCGACCTGTCGCCATTTTTTGTCTCGCTCTGCCGATCACATTTTTGCTGGTTACGGGTTCGTCCTGGATTATGACCAGGATAAGCTGGGGAGAAAGGTACTTCGTGTCCCTTACCCCCTTTCTTATATTACCACTGAGTGCACTGATATCGGATATTATCGAACACCGCAGCACATATATGAAAAAATCCCTGTTGACCCTCGTCGGTCTCGGTTTGTGCGTACAGGCTCTCGGTATTTCCATTAACTTTCAAACGATCGTAGATAAAATGGGGGTGGCAGGAGAGGAGATAGATATTCAATTACTCAGCTATGATCCGGAATATTCCCCCGTACTGCTGCATGCTCAGGATTTTTATGCCCGTGTCGGTGACACCTGGGATATCATCATCGATGGTCCTGACGCATTCATACAATCTCATCAGATCGCCGCCGGGAGGCAGGGGGCAATAGATCTCAATATAAAAAGTAATCGGGACCTTATTCGGTTTTATACGTTTGATTACTGGTTCTGTTATATGTATCTGATGCGGCTACCTATGTATATGATCCTATTACCAGGCCTTATCCTCCTCACAACAGCTTATGTATCCGGCAAACGATTAATCGGGTATTATTCCCTGTCATAGAAACCACGCTTACCCTGTTCTTAACAGGGCAAGTCAATTTCATACCCCGAAGTTTCTCTACATCCAGGTTGCTGCCGCTCAGAATGCAAACCACTCTGGCACCTGGAGAGACCGGTACGAGTCAGATGGCGAAAAGGGACTGAAGGTACTCGAATCAAACCGGATCGATCTTGCGTTGGTTGATCTTAATATGCCACATATGAACGGCGAAGAGATGATTCAACGTACAAAGCAGAATCCAGCCACTGCCAACATTCCGATTCTTGTCGTTTCGACGGAAAGCAGTGAAACGAGGATTGATCGTATACGATCACATGGTGCAGATTTTTGTACAAGCCGTTTACCCCTGAAATCCTACGGACGGCCGTCCGAGAACTCACAGGAGTTTCCAATGAAGAATCCGATGGAACGGATTCTTTACGATACAGCGGTCCTGACTTTTGAAGCCCTCGGGTTCCTGTCTCCAACAGCGGCGTTGAATGCATCCCAGCGGCAGGCCCTTGTGGACACCGGGATGCAGGTTGAATTTCATGGTCCTCTGAGCGGCCAACTGGCCATACTTATCTGTGGGGATATTCTTCCGGTACTGGCTGCCAATATGGTGGGTGAAGAGTCCCCCCTCCATACCATTTCAACGTGATGCCCTGGGCGAAATCACCAATGTGCTGTGCGGCAATATGCTGCCGCTGCTTTCGAATACGAAAGCGGAATTTCATTTACAGACGCCTACGATTATCTCCGACGATAAAATCGCCCAGGTGTCACGCGGCGCAACGGTCTCTGTCCAGGTCGGCCTGGATGACTACGGCAGAGCGGATGTGTTTCTCCGGATGAATTGACCAGGTCAACCAGGTAGGCTCATCCTTCCTGCAACGCCGCCACAATCGCTTCATTATCATCCGGTAACCCGATAGAAATTCTGATGTAGGCAGGCATATTCCAACGGGCGCCGGGGGTGATCAGGATGTTGCGCTTCAGTAATTGATTGAATATCTCCATACTGTCACGACCGGTATCCACCAGGACAAAATTACCCTGACCGGAGACTGGTTCCATCTGCATCTTCAACAACGCACGCCCCAGGTAAGTCCGCCCTTCAACCACGGCGCGGCGTGATCGCTCGAGATGATCATGGTCATCCAACGCAGCAACCGCGCCTGCAATGCTGTTTGAATGCATGCCCAGAGGGCCGAGTGTATAGCCCCTGAGTTTTTTGATCACCTCCGGGTGTGCGATGCCGTAGCCGACCCGTAATCCTGCAATACCGTACCCCTTTGAGAAAGTCCGGGTAATCAGTACATTCGGCCTTGTTCTGGCGAACAGGGTGGCGTCCTTATACGACGTATCTTCAACAAAATGGATATAGGCCTCGTCGATTACAATCAGGATGCGCGGGTCGATAGCGTCTATAAACGCGCCAAGTTCCTCATGACCAAGAAGGAGTCCGGTCGGATTGTTCGGATTACAGAGGGAAATGATACGCGTGTCCGGTCGTATGGCATGATGCATCGCTTCGAGGTCGTAGGCTAAATCAGGCTTTAACTCTACCGCAGAGACCGATACCCGGTTTCCCAATTTTCGTGCCGAATCGCTGATCTCGTTATAAGAGGGTCGGCCCTGAATGATGTGTCCGCCTTCCATCAGATATGCCCAGGCTGCCGCTCGGAGGACTTCAGTAGACCCGACACCGGTCACCACGCGGCTGTCCTGTATGAACGTCGTGTTCAAACCGGCCCATCCAATGCCTTCTGATGTTTGCACATCGATACCGTGAAAACGGTGAATAGCCATTTCAAGATCTGGCTGATAGGGATACCAGTTGAGCCCCGATAGCTGTGCTGCAACGGCCTCTATCGCTTTCGGCGACGGCCCGATGGGGTTCTCATTACCCCCCATTCGCCGCTCGGGATTCGGGGTGGGCATATCCTGGCTGCTCAGTAAGCGAGCTGCCGCGGCCAGAGGATCTGAGATCGTGATGCCCATGGCGCCGGCACCGATCCCTTGCAGGAAATGTCTGCGTGATAATCCGGAATGCGTGTTGTTCAGCATCATTTTACCTCCTCGGTCTTTTATCTGGCAATTGCATAAAACGCAATCATACCAGTTCATGGCATCCCGATCCCTTCGGCCGAAATGGCAAATTGGTTTTTTGTCGTGTACTCATTGGCAATTGGTATTATATATATAGATTGTTTATCATTAAAGGATAATTCTATAAAATCTGTTTCCCAATTTTATTTTGTAATGATTACTATCCTCCATGTCTCCTGATCCATCCATCCTATCCTGGTGTGAAGTGTCGGCCGATGCGTTAAAGGGCAATATCGCCGATTTTAGAGACCGGCTTCAATCCGGTGCCCGACTTGGTATAGTCGTCAAAAGCAACGCTTATGGCCACGGTCTGATCGACTCCGCCAGCGTACTGCAGGCCGCCGGAGCAGATTGGTTAATCGTCAATAGCGTGCGTGAGGCGCAAACATTGAGACAAGCGGCAATTGAAGGCCCTGTCTACCTGTGCGGCCCGATGTCCGCCGCCCAGGCGCCGCTGGTGGCAGCGTCTCAGACGCGGGTGGTGTTGTACGACCGGGAGATGCTGGAGGCGCTGGCTCAAGCCGGACGGGAGACTGGGTGGGCGGTGCCCGTCCACCTCAAACTGGAGACCGGCACACATCGTCAGGGTCTGGAACTACCAGCCCTGCTCGATCTGGCCCGACAGGCGCACGCGTTGGAGGGAATTACGGTAGAAGGCCTGACCACCCACTACGCCGATATCGAGGATACAACCGACCACCCCTTTGCCATGCGCCAGTCAGAACAGTTGGCAGAGGCGCATAGGGCGTTGCGGCAGAACGGAATCCATATCTCTATCGTCCATTCCGCCAATTCGGCTGCGACCATGCTCTGGCCCGATACCCATGCCGATCTGGTTCGTGTCGGTATCGCCGCCTATGGCCTCTGGCCGTCACGCGAAACCTACGCCACCGCCTTGCAACGGTCAGCAGATCTGGGCGATGGATATCGGCTGCCGATTCTGTCACCGGCTCTTTCCTGGCGTACACGTGTCATGCAGGTTAAAAGCGTTCCGGCTGGGGCTTATGTCAGCTATGGCCGGACCTTTCGTACCACCTATCCGATGCGGTTGGCTGTGCTGCCTGTGGGTTACTACGAAGGGTACGGGCGGGCCTTGTCAAATGCCTCCCACGTCCTTATTCACGGCGTCCGCGCCCCGGTCCGTGGCCGTGTCTGTATGAATATGACCATGGTGGATGTGACCCATATTCCCGATGTAGATATCGGCGATGTCGCCACCTTGTTAGGGGCCGACGGTGAAGAACGAATCAGCGCCGAACAACTGGCCGAATGGATGGGGACTATCAACTATGAAATGGTCTCTACCATCCATCCCGATCAACCCCGGCTTATGGTAGAGCATAGATAAGAAAAAAGAGCCTTCCGATAGCATATGATGTAGCAGACCGCATGGAAGACTCCTCGCAAGTTGGCCCTGGCCGTCGTCGAATTCAAATACCCTTCAATAACACCACATAGTAAACAATACTAAAGATACAGTCGGCAGACGCCGATATTGAATGATATAGTGATTGTCCGATCATATAAAACATCTGTAAACTATCCATAAAGCTGATCACATCATAGATTTTGAAATCCAATATCTCCTTCCAACAGGATCTCAATGATGAAATTCAATATAAAAACAAAACTTAAACAGTTATCCGGCATCTTTATTGCATTTTTGCTGCTGGTAGGCGGTTACTTGCTCTGGGGATTATCGGATGTCGTATACACCTTCAAGGATACTGTGAACCTCGAAAATAACATCACAAGAAAAGCGGAATTTCTTCGAGAACTTGTCATTGACGCAGAAACGGGGCAAAGAGGATATATCATCACCGGGGAAAATGAATTTCTGGCGCCTTATGAAAATGCGAATCATCAGTTTAAAGTAGTGGTCATAGACTTAAGGGAATCACTGAAGGACAATCCACAATCCCTCCACATATTGGATGAAGCCGGCGATGACCAATCGGATTCCGTCCATTTATTGACGTAGAAACATTATTCGTTGCAACGTTATTCGTTACAACTTCATTCTGCCTGATTGCGATAGACGAGCCGGATTTGATTGTCAGCATCTCTGGCATCCGTGCGTTTCCTCCCATGTAAGTGATACAGGTTATTACAATTTTTCACGGCGACTTCGCCACAGCGAAGTCATGAGGCCAGTCTTCTTCCTGGAAGGCGGGTTGGTATCCTGTGTCTGTTTCAATACCCTTTTCATGTAACAGGGCGTGGCGGAGTTCGTGGATTTCGATGCGGCCGTCGTTATCGATATCGGCCTTTGACGCATCCGTGATGAGGGCGGTGATGAGCGCATGGGACAGGGCGCTGCGTCGTAGTAATTGTCTCTGGGACGGCTCATCCGACAGGGCTTCCTGTATCCTGGTCATGCCCAGGGTCAGCGCGTCAATCAATAATTCGATGATTTTCACGCCGTCGCCTGCCGGGTCTACGATATACTCCGCATCTCCAACCATGGCGATCACCAGCGTGCCGCTATCATACA
>CAJXCW010000100.1 GCA_913051705.1 uncultured bacterium | reverse complement strand
TCTTGTTATTTTTTATGAAGATACGCAAAAACAGGTTGTATCCATATAGTATAGTATCCTTAAATTATGAAACGCTGAATATTTCTGGATACCTCACGGTTTTGCTGGCAGTTTGACATACCTTACCCTGGATTGCTGGAGACGGCCTCGATGATCAACCCGATCAGTTTGCTTTCCCTGAACTGGCAGAGCTACTTTGATATTCTTATCGTAGCGATCCTGATCTATAGCCTCTATGTCTGGGTACGGGGCACCAGGGCGTTTCAGATACTGGTTGGCTTGGGCGGCCTGGGGCTGCTCTATGGCATTTCCAGTTGGAGTGGTTTATTTTTAACGAGTTGGCTGCTCCAATACCTCCTTGGCATTATTCTATTGTTGGCCATTGTTATATTCCAACCGGAAATCCGTCAGCTTCTTGAGAAAGTCAGTCCTCTCGCAATCATCAGGTTAAAGGGCGGTCCCGTCCCTCGTGCGATTCTTACAGAAATCGCAGAAGCCAGTTTTTTCCTGGCAGATCAACGTATCGGCGGCCTGTTGGTTTTTCCCAGAGCCACGCCTATTTCGGATGCGATACAGGATGGCATACAGCTTGACAGCCTGGTTACGCAGGAACTGTTGGTCAGTATTTTCCAGAAATCGTCTCCCATGCACGACGGCGCCGTGATTATCGAAAAAAATCGGATGACCAAAGCCGGATGTTATCTCCCACTTTCTACCCGGGAAGGCTTGCCGCCAAAATACGGCACGCGTCATCGTGCGGCGCTCGGTATCTCCGAGCATAGAGATACGCTGTGTGTAGTTATTTCTGAGGAAAGAGGGGTCGTCTCTCTGACGCGTAGTGGTGAGATTGAAACGATGACCGGTGAGGATCAGCTGCGTCAGAATCTGGAATCCGCCCTGCTTCCCCGGATTCGCGCTAAATCCTCTATCAAAGAATGGGTGGTCCAAGCGATAACCAGTCGTCTTAACTATCGCGAATTGATGCAAAAGAACCTGGTGGCTAAGTTCATGGCTTTAGGGCTCTCTTTCCTGCTCTGGTTCGTTCTGGTCGGACAACAGTGGTCGGAAATATCCCTGACCGCTGTGCTTGAATATCAGAATATGCCGGCGAATATGGATATTGTCAGCAACCCTGTGAATGAAATTCAGGTTCGTGTACGCGGACCACGCGGCAGTATATCCATACTGACGCCCGATCAGGTGCGGGTCATGATCGATCTGAATAATGTTGTCCCAGGCTCCCAGACCATAGATCTTACTGAAGATAACCTGCGATTGCCGTTTGGCGTGGAAACGACCTTTATTGAACCGAGATCATGGACGATGGAGTTCGACCGACTGATCACCCGCCGTTTGATTATCGACTATGATCTGATCGGCGAACTGGCGGAAGGGCTTGAGCTGACAGATGTAGTCGTGGATCCGCCCTCAATCGAATTCCCCGGTCGTGAAAATGAATTAAAGCAGATAAAACAGGTGATTACGACACCACCCATTGATCTATCCCAAATCACCGATAGTCAGATTATCAGACGTAATCTGAAGATCATCCCTTCCTTGCCTTACCGCTTCCCTACGCCAGAGGTGATGGTCAGCCTCAGCTTGATGGAACGTGTCATTCCGGAAGAAGATTCAGAGCAGCCGGTATCAGAAAATGATGAAGGACTCTCTTCTTCTGACGCGTCTACACTGGTCCGTTTGGTGAATCGGGAAGGCGGCGTGGCGGTTAATTTACCGGAAAATCCTTGACGGCAGCAATAGCTCATAATACAAAATGATATATTGTTATCCTCGAGAAGTATGATGGTCAGCGTGTGTTTAAACGAGGAATTACCGTGAAGCGATCAATCAGGATTTTTGTCTTGACCGGCTTGTTGCTGGTGCCGGCTATTGATGTGGCGGCGCCTCAGTCGTCCGACCCGCCTGCATCGAAGCCTGTGGCGACGCGTGACATGTCCTTTCGTGTAAGGGCTAAAGCGGCTTTGATCCTCAACATGCAAAGCGGAGAAGTACTCTACCGGAAGAATCCGATGGCCCGATTATCTGTCGCGAGCATCACCAAACTGATGACTGCGGTGACTTTGATGAATATGAATCCGGATCTTAGTAAACGCATCCAAATCTCCCGTCAGGATGTATACCGGGCGAATTGGACCCAGCTCAAGTATCGGGAAAAAGTAGTTGTCAAAGATCTACTCTATGCCGCCCTGATTTCATCCGACAATGTCGCCGCCCGGGTGTTGGCACGCGTTTCCGGACTGTCAAACAAAGAGTTTGTGGAACGGATGAATCAAACAGCGGCGTCACTCGGGCTGTTAAATTCCCGTTTTACCGAACCTACTGGATTGGATGCAGGCAATGTATCCACAGCTGTCGATTGTGCGGCGTTGCTCTGGACGGCCTTACAGAATGATGTCCTATCTGAAGTTTTAACAACGAAAGAATATACATACAGCACGGATCGGCGTGTTCATAACATTAAGACAACCAACCGCTTGTTGCGGGGCGATCAGGCGGATGATGATCTCTGGGAATCTATCGGCAGTAAAACAGGATATATTCGTAAGGCGGGGTATTGCCTGGTCATGCGCGCCCGCAGTCAGTCAGGTGATGATGTGATTGCCGTGGTCCTTGGTGGAGTATCCAGCAGAACACGGTTTGCCGACATGCGTCGCCTGCTTAATTGGAGTTTGCATAATATTGGTCAACAGGAACATATCGGAGGGTGAACTGTGTTTTCAACATTGTTATTCAGTATCGTTGGGACCTTGATTCTGGGTTTTTCGGCAGTAGGTCTGGTCTATCTCATGGCTGTTATCGGCGGCGGACAACGGGTGCGAAGTGTCGGCGGCGGACAACGGGTGCGAAGTGTCGGCGGCGGACGTACGGAACGAGGCCATTAAAGCAGGCCGGGGCGTTCAGCGACTCAGCGTGCCAGAAAATCTTTGGGAAGACGGCATGTCCATTAACCAAGGTCGAGCAGTCGTTACCGGTCTCCTTTTCTGTCTGATTATGGGTCAGGCGGTTTCCGTGAGTATGGCAGACAACGGTAAGCTTACCATAGCCCGGCTTAAGTATACCGGAGGCGGAGATTGGTATAATGATCCGGAGGCGCTTTCTAATCTTGCGCGGGAACTGCAGCGCCGGGCTGGTATAGAAACCAATATAAATCAGCGTATTGTCGGTCTGGGTGATGATCAACTTTTTTCATCCCCCATTTTGTTTATGACCGGCCATGGTGAAGTCAAATGGACCGATACCGAAATTCAACATCTCCATTCGTATTTGACGCATGGCGGATTTCTGTATGCTGATGATGATTACGGCATGGATGAGGCTTTCCGTCGTGAAATGAAACGCGCTTTTCCTGACAAGTCGTTTGTCGAACTGCCCTATTCCCATCCGATCTACCATATCATCTATGATTTTCCATCCGGATTACCCAAACATCATGAACATGACGGTAAGCCCCCCCAAGGCTTCGGTTTGTTCCATGATGGCCGACTGATCGTGTATTACACGTATGAAAGCAACATCAGCGATGGCTGGGCTGATCCGAAAACCCACAATGATCCTCCACAAAAGCGGGAAACCGCTTTTCAAATGGGGGTCAATATCATCGCTTTCGCTCTCTCCCAGTAAATAACACCTTGCTACCCGCTACTTGCTGCCATCCACTGACGGCCTCTCGCTGCCGGATAAAATGGCCTGCTTATTTAATCATGGCTCCTATCTGAAGATTCCCTCTTCCATTATTTTGAAACCTGCTGTGTTGATCGCGAGTCTTATATTATAGACAACAGAATATAAAACCCGGATCTATGGTTTTATTTGCTATTTACAGGAACTACCGAAAGGAGCTTTATTATGAGTCTCTGGCACACCATCAAGAAGGAGTTGGACGGTTCGTTTTATGCTGTTCGTAAAAGCCTGTCCGAAGCGTTGGATTTGGCGGAGGATCTGACTAGGAAAGGCCGGACCAAATTGGAAGTTCAGTCGGCCAAGAGTGACATCCGTAGCCAGATGACCGAATTGGGCGGGCGTGTGCATCAGATGGTGGTTGAGGAAGGGATCACGGATGTGTCCGGCGATGTAGAGGTGCAGAGTATCCTGGATCGCATCAAATTGTTAGAACAGAAAATCGAAGAAAAAGAAGAAGATCTGCGCCGTGAAAGCGCCCTTCGCGCAGAGAAAACAGCGGGCTGAGGCCTCCTTGAATGCCCCCTCGAAGGCAATGCCTTCGGTCCCCGCTACAGGGGGAAGGTCAAAATAGGCGTAATTCTACATAAGATCAAGTCACCTCTCGCCCTCTTCCCTCCCAGAGAAGGGGGCCGGGGGATAGGATCCAAGTTTTCCTTGATTTGTATCTACAGACCTTTTATCCTGGATTATCGGTACATCGACGACTAATAACGACCATCCGAGAAGACCTGGCCAACCATTATCCATGCTTCGTACGCTGCTTAATTCACAACAGGCAGGGTTGCTGTTTGTTATCCTGCTGATCGGCACGATCCTCTCCCTATCCGCCGGCGACCATGTCAACCGAGTTACCGGAGAGGTGGTCAATAATTTCCTGAACTCCTATACACTCATGCAGACGGCTACAGATGCCAGTTTTTTTGTCATCATGGCGGTAGGCGCTACTGTGGTCATTATTTCCGGTGGCATCGACCTGTCCGTCGGGGCCGTTTACGCGCTGGCCGGCGTGATGACGGCCATGATGCTGCGGGCTATCGGCCCGGAAAGCCCGTTCGTGGCTGTTGTTTTAGCTCTTGGCATGTGTGTAGGCATCGGTGTGCTCTGTGGATTGATTAACGGCGCTATGGTGGTCGGACTGCGCGTACATCCGTTTATCGTAACGCTCGGTACGATGTGGATATTTCGGGGCGTTGCCTTTGTAACCAGTAAAGCGGAAAGCATTCTGGTACCACCATCCCTGACCGATGTCGTTAAGTGGTCTATCGGTGGCGATGCGCTTTACCCCATGCCCATGATCATCATGTTAATTATAACTGCAGCCGGCGCCATCTATCTCTCCCGTACGGTAATGGGTCGCCATATTTTTGCCGTCGGAGGAAATGTGGATGCCAGCCGATACGCCGGCCTGCGAATCAATCGCATTCTGATCGGGGTCTATATCCTTTCCGGCCTCACCGCAGGCATTGCGGCGTTTGTTGGTATCAGCTACTACGGGTCGGCCTCGTGCGCAGACGCGACGGGCTACGAACTGTATGTCATCGCGTCTGCTGTGGTGGGTGGCGCCAGCCTACGCGGTGGCCGGGGCAACGCCGTCAACGCCATGCTGGGGGCCACACTGATTGTGCTGATCAGACAGTCCATCCGCACGTTGCATCTTGATCAGAACTACGAATGGATCATCATTGGCTGTGCCATCATTGCCGCTGTCGTTCTGGATCAGATGAACCAGCATTTCACCACCCGCCGACTTGCGAAAGAGGCTTGAGAGGAAGAAACAAGGGGAGAAAGAGGGGAAGCGGAGAAGAGAAGATTAAAAATCGAATAATTTTCCGATATATAAATAGGGGACGATCCATGAACCGTTTGTTACTCTGTTTAACAGGACTTATCTTCATCCTGAGTTCGGGATGCGGGCAGAAGGCAGAACAGCCGTCCGATAACACGCTGACCATTGCCATGATTGCCAAAAGTTCGACCAACCCGGTTTTCCTGTCCGCGCGGACAGGCGCTGAAGCGGCAGCCAAAGAACTGGCGGCACAACATGGTATCGACATTGTGATCGATTGGCGTACACCGCCGACTGAGGACGGTCAGGTACAGGCGCAACGTATTGCCCAGGCGGTGAATGAAGGCGCAGATGTAGTTCTGATCTCCTGTTCCGATGCTGCCAAAGTCACCGGCGCCATTAATGATGCGGTGGACCGGGGCGTGTCTGTGATGACATTCGACAGTGATGCACCCGATTCCAGGCGGTTCGCGTTTTATGGCGTGGACGACATCAAGACCGGGCAACTGGTGATGGAGGAACTGGCCCGTGTAATGGATGGGAAAGGTCAGGTCGCCATCCTAGCCGGTAATCAGAATGCGCCTAACCTGCGTAAACGGGTCGAAGGCGTGATGCAGTCAGCAGAACAATATGCTGATATCTCTATCGTCGGCACGTTCTACCATATCGAAACGCCTCAGGATGCAGCCGCTGAAGTGGTTCGTGTAAACAATGCGTATCCGGAGATCAACGGCTGGGCGATGGTCGGCGGTTGGGCTCTATTCACTCAGACGCTGCTGACGGATCTGGACCCCGACAAAATGAAAATCGTCTCCGTGGACGCCTTGCCGCCCGAATTGCCGTATGTGGAACAGGATATCGTGCCAGTATTGTGGGCACAACCTACGTATTTATGGGGATATGAATCCGTTCGTCTGATTATCGACAAAGTACATCTTAACAAAGAAGTACCGGTAATCAACCCTATGGAATTGGTGCGGGTATCAAAAGATAATCTGGGTGATTGGGCCAGACAGTTAAGGGATTGGGGATTTACCGATGTGCCGGAGATGTACCTGCAGATGGACAGTAAGCAGTAAGTAGGAGGCAGTATGCAGAAGGCAGTAAGCGAGCGGTCTTCAATCAGGCAATAGGGCAGAGAATCTAACTTTTCAACTTTTCAACGTTCAACTTTTTTGATCCGATTTCAAAATATATCCAAACGATTTCCCGGCGTGGTGGCCCTTAAAGATGTGAGTTTTCATATCGATGTAGGGTCGTGTCATGCGATGGTCGGAGAAAACGGCGCGGGTAAAAGCACGTTGGGTAAAATCCTGGCCGGCATCTTTCCGCATGATGAAGGGGAGATATGGATCGACGGCCGGCCGGTCCGGTTTACTGAGCCGCGGGATGCGTTACGAATTGGTATCGGTATCGTTCATCAGGAGATGGTATTTTGTGAAAATCTATCGGTAGCGGAGAACCTGTGTCTGGGGACGCTGCCGACCCGCGGTTCGTTTGTTTCTCGTCGACTCATGGACACACGCGCCCGGCAGATGCTGACAACCATCGAAGCGGATATAGACGTGCGCCTGCCCATCAGTGCTCTGTCTATTGGACAGCGGCAATTGGTACAGATCGCCGCAGCCATAGGTAGTGGCGCCCGTGTGCTTATTTTCGACGAGCCGACAAGCAGCCTCTCTCATGTGGAAGTGGAGCGGCTCTTTGAACAAATAGAACGGCTGAAGTCTCAAGGCGTTACGACGATCTATATATCCCACCATCTGGATGAAATTTTCCGGCTGTGCGACCACGTGACGGTGCTGCGTGACGGGCAGCATGTCGCTACAACCCCCACCCGGGCGCTGGATGAAGCCGCGTTGATTAACCTGATGATCGGTCGCACGCTCGAAGCTTACTTCCCGGTGCATGTGCAGTCCGATCCCGGCGTGGAGGTGTTTCGTGTAGAAGACCTGACCAGTCCGGGTAAATTTGAGCATATTTCATTCACGGTGCATGCCGGTGAAGTGGTGGGTCTCGCCGGTCTGGTCGGGGCCGGTCGTACGGAAGTCCTCGAGGCGCTTTTCGGCCTGGACCCAATGGCTACCGGGCAGATCTATATTTCGGGTCGGCCTGTTCATATCAGACATCCGATAGACGCCATGAAATCAGGTATCGGTCTTGTACCGGAGGACCGTAAACGATACGGTCTGGTCCTGCCTATGCGTGTCCGGGAAAATATCGCGTTGCCCACTCTGGAACGCCGTGCGCGGTTTGGTTGGGTCAGGTCAACGGAAGAAGTCGCCTTAGCCAGGACCTATGTGAGGCAGTTGGATGTTCGTACCCCCAGCACCGAGACGGCGACGGTGGGCCTGTCGGGAGGTAACCAGCAAAAATTGGTGATGGCCAAATGGCTGGCGGCGCAATGCCGGATTCTATTTATTGACGAACCCACCCGGGGGGTGGATGTAGGCGCCAAATTGGAGATGCACGCCCTGATCGATCAACTCGCCCATAACGGTACGGCGATCGTACTGGTATCCAGTGAATTACCGGAGATCCTCAATCTATCCACTCGTATCCTGGTTCTTCGGGACGGTCGTCTATCGGGCAGCCTTGCTCGCGAAGAAGCGGATCAGGCGACGGTGATGCGCTTGATGGCAGGAGTGGGGTAATGGTCGGCAAATCAGCGGAAATCTTCGGTCCTATCGTGTTCGGAGAGTTATCCTACCTGTTCGGTAACCAACGCCCGGCCATATTATCGGTCTATGTGTTTTTCATCATCCGGCAGGTGCTTGCAGCCGGTGTAAAATCAGATGATATCTCAGACAGGACATCAAGTCCACAAAGCCCCTGATGTGGAAGCCTTCACTTGTTCAGCTTAAAGACCTGTACCGCCGTGCCGCCGAAGATTAACGCTCGTTCGGCATCTGGTTTGTTCGCAAACCGGTCCATGGTCCATTGTAGTGCGTTGCGATAGCCTTCCCGACCGCTGACAGGCGGATAATCGCTGCCCCACATCATGCGTTGCGGACCGAACGCCTCGTAGGCCAGGTCAAGCAAGGGTGGGATAGGCTGTTCAAACGGGAACGGTTCCAGGACGGGCGTGTTTCGTCGGCAGAATTCGCCCAGGCCGTGAATTTTGATATAGACTTTGGGATACCGCGCCAGCCCATACAACTTCCGATATATTGCCTCCGGCGGCGTACCGCCCTCCGGTTGGTTGATGTTGCCCAGATGCTCGATGATAATCGGCAGATCGGGGACTGCTTCGATCAATTCCGCAAAACCATCAACCGCGAAGCCGTCCCGGTGGCCTGCACAACTGACAGCCAGCCCCAGGGCTTCCGCTTTGCGCCAGACGGCCAGCGGGTCCGCGCCGGGCGACCGGGTGTCCGGGGTTAATCGTAAACCCACCGCCCCCGCTTCGGCCTCGCGTTCCAGCGCTTCCGTGGCGTCGTCCCGCGCCGCATCGATTAGTACGACCGAGACAAGGCGCTCCGGATATTGTCTGACGCATTGCGTCTGGTACGTATTGTCGTACGCCCCCATACATTGAATCAGTACGGCCTGCGCGACCTCGTTCTGATCCATGTGGTGCAGAAGCCCCTCAACATCTTCATACCAGTAGCGGGACGTATGACAATGAGTATCGATGATGGTCATGGGAACTCCAGTTCGATATACTGCCTGACATACTCCGCCACCCATCCGGAATCCCAATGGTGATCCAGATCCGGTCTGGAGGCGAAGAGGGCTGGTATCTGTCTTTCGGAAAGCATGCGATCAAAAGCCTGATGATCCTTGCAGAAGGCGTGGCCGCCGATATGGATAATCTGCACTGTTTTTGCGAGAGCGGCGATGTCGTCCATTCTGTTCAACGGCAGGTCCTCTTCCCAGGATGCCTGGTCGTAAAAGGCGGTTGTGTTCCATGGAGGCAGGTCGTTATGACACAACGGGCTGTCGAAGATCACTACCGCTTTATAGAGGGTAGGATCGTCCAGCGCCATATTCAGAGCGCCTGAGCCCGATTTGCTGAAGCCCACCAGAATGTGCCCGCTGCCGGGAATCTGCTTGATCTGCCGCCGCGCTTCGACTCTGACTTCGCTGTTATACCAGACTTCGTCCTCAAATGCAACCGAATAGCAGGCATGCCCCTGAACGGCGGGCTTCTGCGGGGCCTGGCCGTATCGCGTGTTGGAAGGGGCGGAGGCGGGCAGATAGATTTCGGTGGCCATGTTAAAACCTACTTGATTTTGTTCTGAGCTTGGTGATCCGATTACTACAAATTAGGCAGTTTTTCGATTTCTGTCAACGAAGTAAGATCCGAATTCAGATGTAAAGGGATGTGAAGATAAACATAATATCATCATCTACGGACAGGTTGGTCCCGAGAAAAGGAAAGGCGACTCAGGTCGATCATCGTAGTGCCCTGGTCCCATGCCGATAACGGTGAGGGACCCAGAGCGTTCCCGGCATCCAAGGATAGCATCGGACCGTGTAACGGCGCGCCCGACGAATCAAACCGATACGCGGCGCCATCCCGCCGACAAACCCATCCTACGACCGCCGGCGGGACATTTCGCGGTAGACATCATTGCTATGGAATATGGCCCCGGAAATAGTATCGGCCGGCAGGGCGTTTGCGGGTCCCGACTGGGGCCGAGCGTCAGAGGCCGGCATAAGGAATGAAATAGGAAGGATAACAGCAAAGAAGACAACACGCTTGATATACGAGAAGGGATCTATACGATCACTCAGGGAGAGATCTTGAATCCATTGGAGACGCAGGGGAATCACAGGAATCACAGGGGTTTTATGGTGTACAATCTAAGAAAAACTTTCATTGTATAATGAGATCTCTTATAGTGACAGCGCGCCGAATATATTTCGGCTATTTCACTTGTCAACCTTATTATAAAATATAATCTGTTTTATCTCAACAATTCGAATCCACCGCCTGGAGAAACCCGCATGCAAGAAATCACCGCCACCGTCCATTACGAAATTGCGCCCGCCTGGGCGATCCTGGAACGCAAGCTGATTGATTTGATGAACGAAGCCGTACACCCGTACACGGACAAGTATACGAATCCGGATGGATCCCTGATTTGGGCGGATACCTGGACCGGCAGCCGGGACGGGATGGACGATTTCTATGAAGCATTTCATGATTTTGCTCAATTTTATGCGCTCGGCGGCGGAGAACATCTCCTGAACATGGCCGATCATCATTGGGATGGTATCACGCGCCAGCTTACGAAATTCGGGCGTATATACAAAGAGTACGAGCGGGGCTATGACCAGTTTCATCAGAGTGAGAGCTATATTTATTTTTATTTCCTCTGTATGGCCGATCCTCAAAATCCCAAGTTGATTGATCGAGCCCGGCGATTCGCAGGGTTCTATCTGAATGAAGACCCGGAGGCGCAGAATTACGACTCGACACACCATATCATCCGGGCGCCGCATAACGGCAGTGGCGGCCCTGCCTGGGGCATGAGTGATGATGACAGCAAGATGAGCTACAAGCCGGGTCCGGGCATGGTCGTCTACGGACTGCCTCTGTCGGACGTACCGGGCATAACGAAGGTCGAAGATCTCAATGATCCTGTCAAGGCGCGGGCGATGGGAAAAGCCATGGCAGAACGGTTCCGGGAAGGGGATGTAGGCAATAACCTGAACGTCAACGGTCTCATTATGAATGCCTATCTGATGACGGGAGAAGACAAATACCGCGACTGGCTGCTGGAATATGTCGGCGCCTGGCTGAAACGAGCCGGAGACAACAACGGATTGATGCCGGACAACGTAGGCCTGGACGGCCGTGTAGGGACCTTGCACAACGGCAAATGGTATGGCGGTTTGTACGGCTGGACCTGGCCTCACGGCTTCTATAATCTGGGCTACGCGGCGATTACGGCGGCCAACAATGCGTATCTCCTGACCGGTGATACGGGATATTTCGACCTGCCGCGTAACATGATCGACCGTATACTTGAACAGGGAATGGACGCTGATTTCGACGAGATGGCTTCGCAGATGAGCATATACCAGCATTACATAGGTGTTGAGCGCGCCCTCGGCGCCGACCGACGGACTTTCCTCGTCCCCTTTCGTTACGGCGATCAGGGGTGGATGGATTATCAGCCCATGCAACCTTCTTTTCCGTTGAATATCTGGAACGTAACCGAAGCGGAGGAAGATTGGGCGCGTGTCGACTTTCTGAGGCAGCGGAGCGGGTACGATTGGAACAAAGTGGCGCCCTTCCGGGATAAGGGCGATATGAACCATGATGAGCCGTGGATCATGTACTTGAACGGTAAAAATCCGGATTATCCGGAACAGATGCTCGGCGCCGCCTACGCCCAGGTGTGTCACCGCCTGGCACAGATCAGAGCGGACGACTCAGACCTGGCTTCCGGTGCCCATATCCACCTCTGGCAGCAGATACAACCCATCACGACAGAAGCGCTGGTGCAACTGACGCAGGGCTGTCCCCAGGTCATCTATTACGGCGGGATGCTCAACGCGCGACTTCGTTATTACGATGACCACCGCCATCGCCCCGGTCTGCCGGATGGTACGGCAGCACTTGTAGATACAATTAAGCCCGGGAGAACGGCCGTCACTCTGGTTAACCTGAACCCATCGGAAAGCCGATCCGTCATCGTGCAGGCCGGCGGCCTGGCCGAACATCGGTTCAACACGGCTTCGTACGACACCTCGACCACACCGTACCCCGGTGCGACCGGTGCGTATGCCTCTGCGCCGCTCGATATCCACACGCATACCACCAAAATAAACGATACCAGAGTACGTATCGTACTGCCTCCGGCCACGACCATTCGACTGGATTTCGAGATGGATCGGTATGTGAATCGGCCTCGGTATGTCTAAGAGGCTATTGGCATCTTTACCGGCATTACATGTCGATAGATTGACAGGCGGTTTTGGTTTTTCACCTCACCATCTATTTACTCATCATACGTTTAGTGAACATCTCTTGACAGATTAAATGATTGCCGTATCATATAGATGGACGGATGTGCTTGGGCACATGCAAGATGGTATCATTTTTAACGAAACAATCACGGCGGCATCACATCCCTACATTCTTCGATACGTCGATATTGGAGATGTTTATCTGCCCCCTATGCGCTCCGTTACGCGTTACCCAGGATTCGGGCCAACTGCGCCAATTCTCATGGTGTAATAGTGGGTATAGTACAGTGACTGATCCCCTGTCTCCCGAATACGATCCCAGATCATTGCGGTGAGTCTTTTGACTCGATCTTCATGTTCGGCTTTATCGGCGAGGTTCTTCATCTCATGGGGATCATCTTCCAGATTGTAAAGCTCGTCGAAATCGAATCCGTTGAAGGCGAATTTCCACGGACCATCCCAGAGGATACGTTGCGTGAGGATAAACCGGTTGCCGTAACTCTCGGCGTAGCCGGTGGTGAATTCCGACGCCTTTGAGGGATCGGAAAGCACAGGAGCGAATGATTTTGAATCCGGTACGTCGAGCGGATCGGCTTTTACGAGGTCCAGGAGCGTCGGGCCTATCTCGTGAAAGCCGACGCGCGCGTGCGTGTCTTCGCCGGCTGCGATACCGGGCCCGGACATAATCAGCGGCACGTTGTAGATCTCCTCAAACGGTCCGTAGTTATGTCCATCCATGCCGTGCGATCCAACGTATTTTCCGTGATCTGCGGTGATGATGATAATGGTGTTGTCGAGTTGACCTGAGCTTTCCAGATGGTCGAGCAACAGTCCGAACTGCTGATCGAGTTCCGTGACGCGCCCGTAGTAGCAGGCGAGAGCCTGGCGCCATTCCTGCTCAGAGACTTCATTGAATATCTGTTGTTGTCTGCGGTAAAAACCGGGGCGTTCGCTGAAATCGTCTCGCAGATTTTCGGGTAGCTTGATGCGGTCCACATCGTATTGCTCGAAGGCTTCACGCGAGACGATCATCGCTTCATTGGGTTCGTAGTAGCTGGCGCAACAGCACCACGGTTCATCCCTGCTCTCTTTTGCTTCTATAAACTTCATCGCTTCTTTCGCCGTTCTTCCCATGCTGCGTTCGAAGGCTGGTACATCGGTGACTCCGTAGTGCAGGATGGGGTTGTAACCTTCCGGACCTTCCTGGTAGCGGGTCAGGTCAGAATCGAGCGGTAGTTCCGTTGGTCCGCCCTTTTGTGAATGAGTGCGGTGAACATCCCGGTCCAGCACCTGATAGGTCTCCCAACCGAATTGCTCCAGCTTGTCGGTTCGTTCGATGTGCCACTTTCCGAAGTAGCCGGTGTCATAGCCGGCTTTTTGAAGATGCTGCGCCCAGTGAGGCTTGTCCGTGCGAAGAACGCACTGGTCGTCATCTACCACATGCTCGACGTGGAGGACCCCGTGATTGTGTGGGAGCAGACCCGTCATCAGACTGGCACGTGCTGGAGAGCAGGTGGGTGATGGCGTGTAGGCGTTGTCGAAGCGCATCCCGCGGGCGGCGACACGGTCGAAGTTGGGCGTACGGCAGGGATGGCCGGGCTGCACGAGTTTCCCCTGCATGCCGTCCATGATGAAGAGAAGGATATTGGGTTGTGTAGGCATCTGTTTGGAAATGAGTTGATATTCGTGAAAGGCTGCGTATTATAATTTATGGAACGGACGTCTTCATGAAAACTGTTTTCTCGCGAGGTCATATGCCAGACAACCCCATAACGGCCATTATCGTCGGTGCCGGCCATCGGGCCATGCAATATGCGTCTTATACTGAACACCATCCCCGGGAACTCAAGATTGTCGGTGTCGCTGATCCCATCGAACGGAGGCGGGAGCAAGTCGCAGCAAAGTACGGTCTGCCGGACACATGCTGTTTCCGGACGGCGGACGAGTTGGCCGCGCAACCGAAGTTCGCCGATGCGGTCATCAACGGCACCATGGACCACCATCATGTTCCCACGTCTCTGCCGTTACTGAAAACCGGGTATCATCTGCTGCTCGAAAAACCCCTGGCCACCCACGAAGCCGAGATGCAGCAGTTGGTACGGACTGCTAAAACCAATAACCGAACCGTCATGATCTGTCATGTCCTCCGATATGCGCCCTTTTATGCCAGAATACGCGAACTCATCGCCGAAGGAGAGATCGGAGACCTGATCAATATGCAGACCATAGAACATGTCAGCTATCATCATATGGCGATCGGCTTTGTACGGGGAAAATGGAATAATAAAGCCCGATGCCGATCCTCCATGCTTATGTCCAAATGCTGTCATGATCTTGATTTGCTGACCTGGATGAAAAGCGGTATTTCGCCCGTATCCGTCGCCTCATTCGGCAGCAACATGTATTTTCGCCCGGAAAACAGACCCGACGGCGCCGGAGACCGATGTCTGGTGGATTGTCCCATCGAGCCCGACTGTCTGTATTCTGCCAGGAAACATTACATCGATCATCCGGACCGGTGGTCGTTTTATGTATGGGACACGCTTGAACATATCGAAAAGCCCACTATTGAACAGAAGATCGCGTCGCTTAAAAAGGATAATCCCTACGGACGATGCGTCTGGCGATGTGACAACGATGTGGTGGATCATCAGTCGGTGGTTGTGACCTTTGAAGATGGCTGTACGGCTACGCATAATATGGTAGGCGGTACCGCACGTCCTTCAAGAGCCATTCATCTGTTAGGCACTAAAGGGGAAATCCAGGGCGTCTTCGAGGACAGTCGTATCGTAATCAGGCATATCGATACCCGCCCCGGTCATGAATATTCAGAGGAGATCATCGATCTCAATGAACAGGGCGATATGCACGGCGCTTCGGGCGGCCACGGCGGTGGGGATTTAAGATTGGTCTCGGATTTCGTGAATACCTTACGCGGCCAGGCGCGGTCGATCTCCTGTACAAGTCTCGAGGACTCCATCGCCGGTCATGCCATAGGCTTCTGTGCGGACCGGGCTATGGAAGAACATGCCGTAGTGGATATAAGCCTTTGAATGAACTAAGGGATGGAGGCTGACTTAATCATGGAACACGACCTAGGTACGGGATACAAGATCCACCTCGATGAACCGGTTATCGTTTCGATGGCTGCCCCCGGTGAAACAAGATGGGGACGGCATCAATTTGTTCGTCTGTCACGCTATCCTGAAGATAAAATCCTCCTGAGATTTCATGCGGGTGCGGATAGTGTCACGGCGTATGGTGAGGATGAACCGGCTTTTCTATCAGCGGACAGCGGGCATACCTGGACGGCATACGAGGGGGAAGGATTTCCCGCCACAGGTTCTTCTTTCGCGGTGTTCAACGACGAATTTCTGTGTGTGCCGCATGCCGTGCCGTTCAATGTAAAAGCGGCCGGATTAAACCTGCCGGAGCCTGTGGGCACGTTCTTTTCCTACAGAAATGTCAACTTGTATCGGGCGGACCAGTGTGCGGAGGCGATTCAAACCCATCTGAACAGGCAGGTCTGTACGCGATGGCATCCTGAGACCGCCGAATGGGTAAACGAGTATCTGAGTTGGGACAGCCGACATCGCCTGGTCTGGATCGCGCAGGGAGAAGAAGCTGACCGGGTTTCGGGGACATGGACCGAGCACGCACCAATTCAGTTGGATGGAGAATTGCTGTACGCCGATTACAGGGCGAGTTATCTCATGGACGACGAGAGCGTTCCTCAGGGATGCGGTGTGGCATGCATGGTCTCGATGGACAACGGACGAACCTGGCAAAAACGCGCGACTATCGTCGGTCCCAATGGGATACCAGGTTCTGCAAGCAATATGACCGAACCGGTCCTGGCGCTTGACGTGAACAAGAATCCGGTCTGCGTCATTCGACGCGCTGATCAGGAACAGAAGTCCTTGCTGATCACGTTTTCTAAAGATAAAGGGCAAACCTGGGAAGGACTGAGACCGCTTGATGAACTCGGTCCTTTCGGCGTATTTCCGAGTCTGGTATCGCTGGACTGCGGCCTGCTGGGACTTTCATACGGTCGCCCGGGGGTTCATCTGACGTTCTCCCTGGACGGAACGGGTCATAGCTGGGATAAACCGATCACCATCCTGCCGGGAGATAGGGATCTCCTTAGTACGAAGACCGATGGATACACCGATCTAATCCCGATAGGTCCGGATGAATTTTTGCTGGCGTATACAGATTTTGAGACGAAAGACGAAATGGGTCGACTCCGAAAGGCTGTTCTGGTTCGCCGGGTTTGGATAAGCCGTTCCACGGGCGGCGTAATATAATGGGCTTTTGTCGGGGGGAGGATGTTGTTCCTGGCCGGCGGCCTCCTGGCCCTGTTGATCGCCTGGATGACCATCAGCCTGCACACCGCAAGAGCCGCCGGTGCGAATCCGATTGAAGCGCTTCGATATGAGTGAGAGGTCTGTGTCCCCAACATGGATTGCAACAACCATCGCAGCAATTCAATTAGAATCAGCCGGCAGGTCGATGGGCGTCAGGACCGCGAAGTAGGCATATTTAACCCCGTTTTCATCTTCCGATCTGCCGGGAGCAAAGAACTCTTCCGCCAACTCCACATAGCGGCGGTTGAACGCCTGCGCCTGTCTCAAGGACAGCTTCCCTTGATGATGGCTGACACTACGCACGATTTGTGGTCCGAAGACACCCTCGTCCGCCTCTTTGAAGGCCTGATTCAGTTCATGAGCGAGCTGCTCGGTGATCGCCAGACCGGCTGCTTGATTCTCCAGGGATGGAGCGAGACGAAAGCGTTGAGCAGCGATGCCGTAGATCCGCTCGATGTTCTTGCCTGAGGAGCGGTGATCGACCACGCGAAGGAACCCATGCT
>CAJXCW010000099.1 GCA_913051705.1 uncultured bacterium | reverse complement strand
TAATCCTCTGCAAATATATCTACTTACTGCTAATTGAGATTTCTTTTTCGGCACGTATAATTCGCCTCATTTATATCAGATTATTGCGCGATCCCGCAAAGTAATCTCCGAATATCATAGATTATACGCACTCAAATCCCCGCCGGAAGGGCCTCACTTCATATAACCGGCCATATTCCAGGATTCGTCAAGTGACTACACCACCACAATCGGTGTATCTCACGGGTTATCTCAAGTCATGCGCTTAAATAAATTCGGTACGGGGTTTTATATGAGCGGGATTGAGTCACATGCCCAGCTCGAATAAAACCACTCACATGGGAAAATTGGCAGGGTAATATCTTCGAGAATCTGATTTTGTAACAGGGTGGCTCCCCTAACTTCATACGCCGAAACACCGGGGAGCTTCAATAATCGGGCGGTCCGCCGGATCGCCTGCTGCAGATCACGGACACTCCAGTCGTGTTCTTCGGTCTGTTTGATGTAATAGCCGCGCGTCTAAGGGGGGAAAGTTTGAGAGGCCTGACGTAATGAAACCAGGTCAAATTGAATTCTGCGCACGTGCGCAGAATTGGAAAAGCCCGGTGAAATGCCGGCATGTTATACAATCGTTGGGTCTCATCACCCCATCAACCAATATCCACCGATTAATATAGCAGCAATGGCGCATGTGGTCATAAAGCCTTTGTATAAAAACAGGGTACTTGAGGAGAAATGAATTGATAATTTTCCAATAAGGCTTGAGAACAGAACCATGCCCAATACGGTGCCCAGGCCAAATGCAGTAATATATCCTACTGAGAGCGTAAAGGAGGGCAAAGCCAACGCCGGCAAAATACCAAAAATGTGGGAACTTCCAGCCAGACCATGTAATGCACCTACTGCAAGCGCGGCGTGGGTATGCCTATGTTTCGGGACAGATGTGTGAATATGTATATGAACATGGTCTTTACCATCATGGGAATGGGGATGGGTATGCACATTTTGATTCATGGTTTTTCGTAACGCCCAGATGCCAATAGCAATTAAAACGACACCCACCACACGTTCACTATACGTAGAGATAAGATCCACAGGGATTATTTCACGGAAAATTAAAACCAGCGTGCCGATCAGTAATACACCCGAGGAATGGCCGATTCCCCATCTGAATCCGGTGATCCAGGCTCTATGTCGTTGATCCGCCGCCATGGGCGCGAGCGCCGCGAGGTGGTCAGGGCCGATCAGGACATGAATAAAACCAGCTAATAACCCGGCTGACATTGTGAACAAAGCGGGAGAATCCTTTTTGATTTGAATGCAGGGACTAAAATGACGACACACCAATATATGTTTAGTGAAAAACAATTCAACTGATTTCGAAACGATACATTGCCTTCCCTGCAAAAGGGTGGGCCGGTGGCTTCCACATGGCTCAAGCGGTCAGACAAACGTTGTCAAAAGACGCTGGTTCCCGGCTTTCGCCGGGATGAAAATCAGTATTTACTCTACATATCAACTTGGATTAAAAAATTAAATGCATTTCATTCGGACCTTGAATACTTCCAGGTTTTGTGGCTTAGAAGTCAATATTTGACAATGGGTGTAATCGGACCTATTTTGATCTTTCGAATTAAAATAACGAAGTGTGATCTCGTTCGGAGGAGTGAGTTCCTACCGGTTCACACCTTACCCTGGGCTATTCACGCTGATGTTTAGCTGTTTACTTCGGAACATCAGTGCATCATTATCGAGTTAAGAGGAGATCCTTTCATGCAGTATGTTATGTTTACCAAGCATCTCGAAGGTCGCAGTATCCCTGAAATAGTCGAAGCCCTTACATCAGTCGGGGTTTCTGGTGCTGACCTTTGTGTGCGGTCGGGTTATCCGGTGAATCCGGAGAATATACATCAGGCCCTCCCCGAAGCATCCAGGATTTTTGCTGAGGAAGGCTTATCCATTCCGCTGGTCACGGCCCCTGGAGATTTTAATCATACCGGCCTGGATTATGCTGAAAAATATTACGCTGCCTGTGGAGAAGCTGGTGTAGGACAGATAAAAATCGGTTACTGGCATTGGTCGCCGGGTAGTCATTACTGGGACGAGGTGGATCGGGTCAGGAACGTGCTGGACGGCTTTCAACGTCTGTCTGAAAATACGGGCGTGAAGACCGTGGTCCACAATCACTCCGGCCACTCGATGGGATTGAACTCATCCTCTATCATGAACCTGGTAAGAGGGTTTGATCCTGAACATATTGGTGTGTTTGCAGATGTTGGCCATCTGTCGATCTGCGGTGAACCTATCGACATGGCGCTTGATATTGTTCGGGACTATCTTGCGGTGATGTCGTTCAAGGATCTGATTCGGGTGCCTCAAAAACAGGAAGGCCGCAAATCCTGGGGAGTGGATGTCGTTCGAATAGGGACGGGGTTTGGTGATTGGGAAACGGTGTTGAAAACCTTAAGATCCATGCATTTTGAGGGACCGATCAGCATGCATAGCGAATACGGTGGGGAGCCTGTAGATACGGTAATTGACCTGGCAAGGACGGATATGCGATTTATCAAATCATGTGATGCAATGATATCGTAATATCTATGGTGAAAATTACGGAGCCCAGATGCGATTAAGCCTCATACGACGTTTGACACTCACCCAGTATTCCGAGCAATATGAAGATCAAACCGTAGTGGCCGTCTCGCATGGCGGCTTTATTGCAAATGCCCTGATCACCCTGTTCGATATCCCTCGCCCGGGCACAGGAACCTGGCTGGACCCCGACAACACAGGACTCACCGAGTGGCGATATGCCGATTCCCGGTGGATCCTGGTTCAATATAATAACAGGTATCATCTAACCGGACGAAAGTGATCCGAAACAAATCTATAAATACGCTTGAGGAAATCATCATGGCCATCGAGACGACCAGGCTTGACCCTGTCCTTTTGACTGACGAAGAGATGCATCAATTCTTAGTAGATGGCTTTTTGATCCTCCAACCTACGGTGCCGGTCGGCACCCACGAGACGATCGACGAGAAATTCACCTGGCTTGTCGAACATGAAACAAATCCCGGCAACAATATCCTGCCGCGCCTACCGGAATTGAATCTGGTGCTGGAAAGCCCGGAAGTTCGCGGCGCGATCATCAGCCTGCTGGGGTTGAACTATCTGATTCATCCGCATCGATACTGGCATTATAAAAAACCTTCTGATATGGACCCTGATGATCATGAGAAAATATGGGCCCAGGTCATGGCCGGCAGTCATCAGGACAGCTACTCGCCGTCGAGACAGCCTAAATCCCATCACCTGCGGTATGCCCGCTTCATGTATTACAGCCATGATGTAGAGGAGATTCACGGTCCGACACATGTCATTCCGGGTTCCCATTTCCATGCTGGTATAGCTGATGAGGACCGGGCACGGGAAATACCTGTTATCGGTCCGGCCGGGACGGTGTTCCTCAGTCATTTTGAACTGGGACATGCAGCCGGTGTTAATCTCAGTGATCGTGTTCGTCATATGATCAAATTTCTTTTCATGCGTACGGAAGAACCGGGAGCACCTTCATGGCAGAGCACTTCGACTGTATGGAAGACACCTGAGGTTGTTGCTGCGCCCTATGATCTCGAACCGGCCTGGCGGCATCACTGGTCATGGCTCTGCGGCGTCAATGGAACAACAGAAACAGCACCCGCGCATGAAACCGGTGTCATAGATACCTTGTTGACCAGACTCAATGCCGGATCACAGATAGAGCGGACCTGTGCCATCTATGAATTGGCAGTTATAGGCAATGAGGTCGTTGGCCCTCTGACAGACCGGTTATCCGCCGTCGGTGAACAGTATCCGCCCAATGAATCACCCTATCAAGCCATCCGGGGTGCCACTGTGACCATGGACGATGCCGCATATACCCTGGGAGCTATGGGCGCTGATGCAGTGGAATCGCTGGTCGGACTGCTCGATTCACCGCACGAATGGACGCGGATCAATGCTGTTTTCGCGCTGGGTGAAATTGGCTCGAAAGCTGATTGCGCCGTGCCTCGTCTGGTGGAATTGCTCCATGATCCATTTCATGGGGTTATCCGTTTCACGGCCAATGCCCTTGGCAACATCGGCGATGCAGGGGCTCAGAAGGCTCTGTGTCATCTACTGGATACCGATTCTGATGCCTGGAAAGAACCCGCCGAAATGGGATGGTCGCTCGGGGATCTCATCCATGTCAATGTAGCTATGACGCTGGCCCGACTGGGTGCGGCCGCAGCAGATTCTGAAGCGGACATCATCCGTCATTTGAATCATCCCTGCGGTCAGGTGGGTATCTATCTGATAGAAGCCCTGCGCCGGATCGGCGCTCCGAGTGCCCTCGATGCAGTGGTCCGTGATCTCGCTATCCGTCGATGGGATGCGTCTCTGCACGATAAACGGCAGTTTTGACGACGTGTAAGACGCCTATTCTATGTATTACGCCGCTTTGACAGGCACGGCCGTAGCAGATTGCCAGTGCCGTCCATAGTGTATAAATAAGGAGAGATCTTTTGCCATCTGTTATTATCACGGGCGGTGCCACAGGCATTGGCGCCGCGACCGTAAGGAAATTTGCCTCAGAAGGATACAGTGTGGCCGTGCTTGATATAAATTCGGAGTCAGGAGCGGCACTCGCAGCTGAATCCCACCGGGGCGCCGTCCAATTTTTTTTGACCGACGTCCGGGATAGGGCATCCATAGAAACCTCGGTCGACCAGGCTATGCAACAGTTCGGCACCCCATCTTCCCTGTTCGCAAACGCCGGTATTCAGCGACTCGCCAGCCTCTTCTCTCTCAAAGACGAGGACGTTGACAACATCATCGATGTCAACTTGAAAGGGACGCTGTATACTGTGGCCGCGGTAGCGGCGCTAATGAGAGAAGCGCGCACGGGCAGCATTATCCTGATGTGTTCAGATCAGACCTTCGTAGGGAAAGAAGGTTCTATCGTCTATGGTGCGACCAAAGGGGCGGTCGCTCAGATGACCAAATCCCTTTCGGTTGAACTGAGTCCGCTGGGTATCCGGATAAACGCAGTTTGCCCAGCCACGGTGAAAACACCGCTTGCAGACAAAGTGTTGGCCGAGATTGCGGAAAAGCATTTCGATGGTGATGTGAATGCCGCCTGGCGAGCCGAAGCGGAAGGGATACCGCTCGGCCGAGTAGCCGAACCGGAAGAGATCGCCGAAGTGGTGTTCTTCTTGAGCCAGCCGGCGGCTTCCTTTATGACCGGTGCCCTGATACCTGTTGACGGTGGATTTACGGCACAATGAAGTAACAATAAATATTCATATTATGCAACCCTCGCATCATATCAGCAAAATAAATTCCGTGGCTCAATCACGCCATGGACCGGTAAACGCCAGTCTCCCAGCTTCGGCGACACGCCGGTAATCGTTACATAATTATATAGGTATAGCCAGGGCGGATCTTCGTTAAGCAGGTTGAAACATTGGCGATAGATGCCTTCTCCGGTCGCCGCACCAGGGTATCATAGAAGTGGCTGTACATGATGTTACTGGTCAGTTCCTCCCCCTGCTGTGGATCCACATGAACAGCATCGGAGGTGAGGGCAATTTTAATTTCCTTATCCGATGCCGTGACGGACAGAGGGACTGAAATGAGGGTGATTAACACCAGGATGGACCTGAGTAAAAAGCCCCGGCACACATCCTGTTTCATTTATTTTCTCCTGGAAAAATAAGGGTTAACCCGGTGAAAAATTTACACCCTTCTGATAGGTTGCAAGGAATATGTCTCCCGGATCACCATCGGTGCCGCAAGTAGTCGTGCTGCTCTGTAAGGAACGGAAGGTTTCCATTTGATCCGGCATAAACCGACATGATCATGACAGGCTTTCGTTCGCATGGAAGATCGTTTCGAACACGGCCGGCAGTGATACCTCAAGCAGTTCCAGATCTTCGGAGCAGTCCGATAGAGATGTTCTCAAATGAGGGGGGATTACATAGGCGTCGCCTGCAGTAAGCGCGTGGCCGCCCTGCCCTTCCCCGTGAAGGGTCATTGCGCCTTCCATCACGAAGGTAAACAGGATGTCCGAATGGTGGCTGGTGACCTGCCCGTAGGCCCCACCGACAGCACGTGCGACCTGGACGGATGCCACCCCGGCCGTGGCCTTACCGATGCCTGTCTCCCGAAACTCAAACCCTTCCAGTCTCCAGGGCGCCCAGACCGCCTTCTCTACCTCATGCCGACAGAAGGTCTGACCGCTAAAATATTTATCCGGATTTAAGACGGAGGTGGGCAGATCCATCTCATGCTCGATCGTCGTGACATGTTCCGCAGGCACTCCGATTTCTATCACTTGAAGATGCTCGGATGATTCAAGCACCCGATGACGAATTTCGGGGGGTTGTATCACACAATCGCCAGCCTTCAGAATAAACGGCGGCCCCTGATCCTCGTATACCAACCTGACCCAGCCTTTGTAACAGAAGATCAGCTGGAATCCGACCGTATGATAATGTACCATATCCGGCACCGGACCGGCGTCGGGAATCCGGATATGCGAGGCGATGATGCTGCCGCCCAGTCGATCAGGAATCAAATCCCGATAGTGCATACCCGCTCGACCAATCACCCAGGGCGTGTTGTCCTTGAGCCGTCGGACCACAAACGCGTGCTTCGTTTCCGGCATCTCCAGCGGCACATTCACATCTACAATTTCGATTCGGGTACCGTTGGGCGCTATCAATATACGCTCGCCGTTCGCAACCGTCTCGGGTTTCCGACATAATAGCCTCAGGGTCCCAGGCGCCTCCGGCGCCCCACGCTCCAACCGAATCCGAAGCCCATACCCGGACAACACGGCGACCGCCGGATCATCAGCAGGGAAAATCGTGTCCAGACGAAACCCTAATGTCTTGGTATAAAAGGGTAGGTCTTCCTTTAGGTCTGTGCAGGGTAGCCGGACTTCTACTGCCTGAATGTTTTCTGCGAGTGCAGTCAATGCGATCTCCTCGATTATCTCGGTTGTATTAGTAATATTTTACCGCTCAATTGGCCGGCTTGCTTTCGCCCCTGAGACCATTGTTCGTACCAGGCACGAGTTTCCGGCTTCCAGATGCTGTCGTGGAGTGTGGCGCGTTTACGGTAGGGGCGAAATTACCGATGTGCCAGGCGTTGGGACGATACAGGGCGAAGTCTCCGGGTTCCAGGACGAGTTGCAACGCACCCGGCATGGCACGGCAATAGGTCAGGTTTTCGTATTCAGCTTCCTCGGGGTTCAGGCTGTCCGTATCCGGCTGCAGGCCGGATGCCTGGACTTCAGCTTCGGTATCCGGGCGCCCGTCGCTGGCCGGCACATACCAGGTGCTGATATCGGTGTACAGCGCACAATTGACCTGCGTGAAAAACGTCGCATCCCTCGTAAGCACGGCAAACTCCTCCGGGTCTACATGATTCGTTTTTGCCGTGATATCCCTGTGCCATACGGTGCACCAGGGTCGATCTGCCGGTTCGAAAAGGATGCCCATTCGTGCTTTTCCTTCAAGCTGATGCATAGGACTGAGCACCCGCTGACAGGCGTCCATAAGTTCCGGCAGTTCTTCGTAATCTTGAAACGGATGCATGTCCAGCCGGTCTGCGTACTTTCCAACCGGCTGTAGGCGCTGCACCTGTGGTCCGTTTTCCTCACGGATAATCTCGCGGGCTAGGTCGGTAACACGGCGTAGATCTTGTACAAGCGATGACGGCAGAATGCTCTGAAAAACGGTGTATCCGTTATGGTAATATTCCGTGATGTGTTGTTCTGAGAAGGTGAACGGCATGAGGATAACCTGACATGTGGCCGGGCATGGAAGAGAAAATATCAGTAATACTTAATGATCTATAATATACTTTAAATATCAAGGCAAAAATTTCAATCCCGTACACTTTTTATTATGACTTTAGTATTGTGTTAATTTGTCATGCCCGAAGGCTTTTATCGGGCATCCATTTGTCCAATGGCTACTATAGAGCCCCGCTTACTACCTGCGGGGATGACAGTTTGATGGCCTATTCAGACTAATTTGCATAATGTGGACGGTAGTGAGAGTAAAAATATAATGTGTCAGGATAAGCACATTCCCATATACCTCGCATAATACATTCCCGATAGGACATGCCGCCCAACATTTTTAAGGTCCTTCCAGTCTATAGAATATCCTTAGGAAATAAGTTGAAATAGTCACCTGAGTGTCAGATGAGAGGTCCACCGGTAAATATCTTCATACAAGATCTGCGCTATACGGTTCGTATGCTATTGAAACGACCCGGTTTCACCATGATTGTCCTGTTGACGCTGGCACTGGGCATCGGCGCCAATACCGAGATGTTCAGCGTGGTCAACACTGTGCTGCTACGTCTACTGCCCTATCCCGATCCAGACCGTCTTATGATGGTCTGGGAATGGAACATGGAGAGTAAGACGACCAACGATGCGTCGCCCCGGCCGGCGATGTATGTACCCTATACGCAGCCTCATATGTTCTGGGCACACGGTTTCTCGAAAGCCTGCTCTACGGCATCGGCGCCACAGACCCGATCACGTTCACCGGCGCCTCCCTCTTCCTTATCGCCGTCGCGCTGCTGGCCTGCCGGCTTCCGGCGCGCAGGGCTACACGGGTGGATCCGATGATTACACTCAGGTGATCGGTCCCGTTGAACACAGTCATCCGGTTATTTTCCCAACACCTGTCCTACCACATCTATCCCCTCTCTCTCGCTCCATGTTGATATCAGGCGATCGAACATAGGCCCTGATTTCCCGTCACCGATCGTGATGCCGTTGATGCGGGTGCAAGGAGCCATACAGTAAGGCGTGGTCGTCACGAAGGCTTCATCGGCGTTGACGACGTCGTGGACCTGCAGATCCTTTTCGATAAACGGAATACCCAGATTGTCGCATATTTCGATGACGACCTGGCGGCTTACGCCAGGGAGGATGTTGCGCAGGGTCGGTGAAAGGACTACCCCGTCGCGTACGATCAGGAAATTGGCACCACCGGTCTCGGTGATGTTACCGTCAAGATCCAAAAGAAGCGTGATGGCCTTCGGGTCGGCCAGATGTGTTTCCCGGTCGGCCAGATACCAGTGCATTCTGCTGCGATTTTTCATCTTAGGGTCTACACATTGCGGCGGAACATGCCGTGTGGACGGGGTGACCACGTGGATACCGTTTAGGAAGAAATCAGCCCAGAGATCGAACGGTATTGGGAAGGTGTGCAGGCAGACGGTAGGTTTCATCTCCTGCTTGCCGGCGGCAGATCCGGCATAGGCAGTAAATTCGCCGGGCGTCACAAAGTGGATCAGTCCGAGTTCCTGATTCGGCATGATCAAAGCGGCGTTGTGGGCGGTTATTTCTTTCGATAATCCGATCATCTCCGGCGGCGTCATCCCGATATCAAGATCCATATATCGCAGCGACTGATAGAGCCTGTCTATATGGTCTTCGATCCGGAATAGCTTCTGCCGGAACGTCCGCGTCATCTCGGTTGTGGTTGCGCCAAGTACGATACCGGCATCGTAGACCTTGAGACCGGCCTGTGATTCGGGTATCATTTTACCGTTGAGATATATAACAGGTTCGGCCATGTTCATCTCCTGGGTTCAGACCAGAGTATAAACCTCTCGTCCAAATTGAAAGTCTAATCAGTAAATAACGGCTTGAAATTGAAAGCCTCCAGCAGCAATTGGGGAAGTTACCTCTTTGCTCTGTTCCTACCACCGCGTATGCCATGTTGTAATACCTGGCAGCAAAACAAAGGAAAACAGAATGAAGACCCTTTTCTCTCTCTTAATCGCGACGCTTGTCTTTTTACCCGTCCGACTGGCGTTCGGACAGCTGATTTATGAAGTTGCACCGAATCATTCCACGGGTGGATTTTCGGTGCCGATTGCAGGCGAAATTACGCGGGTATCAGGGAAGTTTATGGACTTTCAGATCACCATTTCGTATGACCTGGATAACATCCCGCAATCGTCAGTCACCGTGGTGATCCAGGCCACCAGTATTAATACCGGGATTGCCGGTCGAGACGACCATCTGCTAAGTCCAGTTTTTTCGATGTCGCGAAATACCCCACCATAACCTTCACCAGTCGGCGGATCAGCAAACGGGATGAAAAATGTGTGGCTGTCGGAGATTTTACGATGCACGGCGTCACGAAAGAAATCGAATTTCCCCAAGATGTAAAAGAATTTACCCTTCCAGGTCAGACCACCAGACTACTGGCTGCCTCTGTCCGATGGACGATCAACCGCAAAGCATACGGTGTAGGCGCTGGATTTAAACATGATTCGATTCCTGATTTCCTTGGTGATGGGATCGCTGTAGAGATCGATATGTGGACAAAATCGCCAAAGAAATAAGTGTTCCCGATTTCTCACACGTTATAAGAATTCAACCATGTTTGCCGGGGGACCAGCCAACCACACCAATGGTTCTACCGGCGACCTTAGAAGGGGGCTCCTCCAGGTCGGTGGCTATGGTATCATTCCATCGGTTCAGGTAACCAAAAAGAGAAATGGAGGCCACGATCTCTATGATTTCATCATCAGTGAAATACCGTTTTAAATCCTCGAAATCGTCCGCCGTCGCCACATTGGGAACGACAGCGGCGTGCCAGGCCAGGCGCAAAGCTGCCCGTTCAGCCGGGCTGAACAGATCGCTGGTTTCAAAGGTCCACACGGCCTGGATTTTTTCATCTGAGTTCTTATAGACACTCGACAGGTTAGCCATGTGAGCTTGACAATACCGGCACCCGGCGGCCTGGGAGGCGACCAGGCTGATGAGCATCTTCAACTCCTCGGCTACAGTGCCCTCGTAAAGAATCGCTTGGTTGAGAGCCATAAATGCTTCGGCTATGCCCGGACGTCGGCCCATAGTCAGGATTGAGTTGGGCAGGAATCCGCGAATCCGGTCATATCGTTCGAAAAAGGTTTCAAATTGCGGGAGTTCTGATCGGGATAAAGGGTCCAAATGGGCCATGTTGTTCTCCTTGGTTATAGGATTCCGACTTCTACCTCTCCACCAACCGAAATAACACCGTTCTATCCACCGAAACCTGCCGATGCTGATCCGTTATGGTTACCTGAAGGGCATACCGGCCGGGTTGAGCCTGGCTCATATCGATGGCGATATCCCTCTGCAGGTCCGTCTGTATACCCTCTTCTTCCTGAAGGAGGGCGAATTCGCGTCCTTCCTCTTTCTTCACCGTTTGAGCGCCGATCATTGAGACGACCGGCTGGTCACCGCCGGATAGGGGAAAGATGGTGTATTCGATAGACAGGTGGGTCCGTCCCTCGGTGTTTTTTGAAAGATTATATATTTCAAAATACAACATAACAGGTTTAGCAAGGGAGAAAACGCCGGCCGGATTGGGGATCAGTCGGCGACCACCACGTATGAAGGGTCCTTCGGTGGCCGGATCAATACCGGAAGCCAGCCTCACATCGCTCATACCTAATTGATTCGGATCATATCCGATGACATATAGAGGCTGCCTGGATATCCCACTCCTCTGGGTCCCGCCATCGGTTATATGCAACGCAAAATGATGGGGGCCAATCGGGATAGGGATTGTACGCCTGTACATGGCCACCTGATAGGTGCGGTTTGCGCCGGACACAACGTTGATGGTTTTTTCTTCTATCACATTTATCACTTCCTGCCAGTCTTCATCGAACAGCACGACGGCAGTTTCCAGCGCGGCGCGTTGCCCATCAAAAACCAGTTCATTGGCTGGAACGGCATAATCTATTTCTAACTCCGGTTGCCCATCCGCCCCTCGAAACACGGCAAGACTGTAAGAAAATCGGATAGGAGGTCCCTGTTCTATTTCATCTGTGTAAACAGACGGCGTTCGAACAGTCATCTCATCCAGCAAGGCCCCCTGATCATACATGGCATTTTCAGCCAGCGCCGAAATATCACCGGTGGCCGCCACCAGAGGTGTGTCGAATACATAATTGGCGCCCTGATCTACGAACTCGAATTCCAAGGGCGGCGTTTTGTATACCCATTTTTCAATCTGTCGGACACCGAACTGGACCGTTGAAACGGCGCCCAGGGTAGTGGCGTCGTCGTCCAGATAGGTCTCACGACTGGCCGGTTCGCCATAGCGGATATATACTTCTCCCCGTCGATCCCACGGCCAGATACCCCGCCCGAAATGTCTTCGGGCATAGGCTACGCGCCGGCAATGTTCCACCAAGCGATCGTTATCTCGTGTTTCAGGTGTAGGATCATGTTCCTTCCAATAGCCCAACGCCAGTTTTTCCGCCTCTGGTAACGGCATCCTATCCATATCCATCTGCTGATCCACCGGCATGACATGAGAGAGATCATAATACAGCCGGCGTTCTTTTTCCGATAGCCTTTCGAGCACGATGAACACACTATCAGCGCGGATCATCGCATTCCTGAATTTAGCCTCGGCAACGGCCTGATCGATCTGTATGGTCCAATCAGGATTTCGGTCTCGAATCATCTCGAGCATAGAAATACCTTCTTCAATGCGATCCACATCAATATACGCCAATCCTAACTGATATCTGGCTTCCTCATGTTCCGGACGCACGGCGATCTGTCTCTCAAAGAATGGAATAGCCTGGTCAGCTTCGTCTAATTTGCCGTAATCATAATAGGTGTTCCCGAGTATAAAAAACGCCTCCGGATGATCCGGGTCCAGCTCGATAACCCGCAGGAACTCCTGACGGATCTGTCCCATGGCGAAGGCGCCGAACAATCCTCGTGATAGAAACAGCCGGGTCATAGCCAGTTGCCACTGTGCATCGACGAATTGCGGATCCTTTTTCAGTGCTTCTCTGAAACGCTGCAAAGCTTCGAATTTACGATGTTTACCCTTTAAGGCAATCAGCCCGAGCCCATGATAGCCATGAGGCAGGTTGCGACTCAGCGACGTAATTTGAATAAATTGACTTCGGGCAGCGGAAATTTTGTTCTGCTGGTAAAGCGCTAAACCAAGCCAGTATTTAGCGAAGACAGCGCGCCCATCGGCTTCCAGTACTTTTCTAAAAAGGGTCTCCGCAGCAGGATATTCGCCTTTTTTATACCGGGTTTGCCCTGTCTCATAGTCCTCTTTAACGGAGGATCCAATATTAAGGTGTCCCGACCGAAACAGAAAACATTGGCTCCCTGTCATCACCATCAACATAAGATAAAAAACCATCTGTCTGCTGTATTTCATAAGACACCCATGGTACACCTTAAAACAAATAATAACTACCCGGCACATGCGACACGCACTGATGCCCGCATCAGTCCTAAAACGAATCCGGCGCCGGCACTTTCCACTGATCATACGGTATATCTTTTGTGTTCTCTTCCCACTGAGCAATCGTTGCGGGATTGACCACATCAGGTAATGCGGCGGGATCCAAAAACACCTGTGTCAAAGTAGAGAATATAGCCGAAGTGGACCAGAGCTCATCCGATAAACCACCTCTGTTGATCAGGATATTCACGGTATTTAACAATTGAGGATGCCAGCGAATTCCTTTCACCGTGACATGGCCGAACCGGGCGACCAGATCAACAACCAGGGCAGATTCAGTTTGTCCTCTGGGTAACGAAAAAACTTTGTTTGCAATGTCTACATAAATAATCGAGGCCCCATCCGATGCCAGGTCAGCCCTTAGCACCTGGGCGTCCACCAGCAATCGGGGTATGGATTCTGCGGTCACCTGAGGATCGAGAATCCCCTCAAGACGTAATCCGCCATAGATGGGACCGCCTTCTATATAAACCAGGACAGCGGGTTCGGAGTTCTGAAATGGAGACGCCGGAAATTGTTGTCTGGGGGCCAGATGAATCCAAAGCGTCTTATTCCCATCCGAATGGATATTCGGCACCGTGAAAACACGGGTTAAACCTACTCCGGGTAATAACTGTCCAGCAGGCGTCTGCTGCGGTGTATTGGCATATACGGCTACGGTCTCAAAACGGGTAACAGGAGTATTGACACCTGAAGAAACCACACTCCAAGCTGCCGGCTGCGTCCCATAATAAAAATGTTTTACCAGAAGCGTGAGAGGAGGAGTGAGGGTGCCTCTTGTAAAATCGGCCACGGCAACAATACGACTGCTATCAATCACCGGACCGCTCCGAGACTCCGGTCTTATATTATTACACCCGAGGAGGGTGATACCTAATATACAAATCAATCGCCAATTTCGGATACACATAATAAATCCCGATAAATGAGCCAATTTTCCAACTTCTCGACTACTTAATCACCAATTTTACTACCGGACAAATTATACAGATTAGTCTGAATAGGTCATCAAACCGTCATCCACGCAGGTGGTAAGCGGAAAGTGTACCAATGTGAAATCACCAATCACCAATTTATACCAACACCAGTCCATATCGACCGCGCCGGTCCATACACCCATTGTGTTTGACTTACCGTATTGTTATCCGGTTGTCCGGTGTTTTCAAACGATACCGGATCGGTAATAACATCAACAATGGTGCGGTCGGTGAGATTCCGCCCTTCAAAGAACAGTAATAAAGTCGTGGACCTGCGGCCGATCCGGATGGGGATATCCACCCGCCCATCAAATCGTCTCATCCAGGGACCAAAAAGCACGTCCTGCGTCCAGGTTCCGCTGACGCCTTTTCTGGACCCCAGATAAGGCACGCCGCTTTGTAAATGTCCAACCATGGTAAAGGTGGCGCCTGAAAATAAACGTAGCGAGGCATTCATGGCAATCCAGTGGCGACGGTTCCAGAAATCATTTACCCTTGCATCGAATGTGGTTAAATCACCGGGATTAACCGGTTGTCCGGGAGCGATGGATAGATCTCGTCTTCTGATATCTCCCAGATTGAAAAGGTATAAATACGACAGGCGCCCTGAAAGACGTATACCAGACCCGCCTACCGGTGTGGACCGACGCACATAGGATGCTTCAACACCTTGTTGTCTGTGCCATCCACGATTTATCCGGCCCCATGATCCAGCATAATTCGAGAGGGCCTGAGGTAATACATCTGGTCCGAACATCGGTTCATATCGTTCCGTATCGCGATAGAACCAGGTTACATCGGCGGTATAGTCAGACCTGCTGCTGCCAACGCCCACTTCGAGTGAAGTTGTACGACGGGGTATCAGCGTCGACACGTAATAATCGGCATAGGTCGTCCCCAGGCGGCTATAACGGTCGGCCAGTGTGAGTGAGCGAGATGAAATACCGAAATTCATATGCGCCGTATAGTTGTTCGAGGGATAGGCAACGGAGAAATACGGATTCAGGAGATGCGTGGTTTTCGCGAGACCACCGGTGCTCAGTAGGAGCTGACGGACAGGCTCCTGTGCTACCCGGGGGTCAATCGTTGTACGTATGACATTTGAGAGACTGGATGATCCAGGTTGATACAAATCGTATCGTAACCCGGTTGCCATCATCAGGCGCCAGAAACGAAATTGATCGGAGAAGTACAGTGAAATTTCCCTGGGTTGAACAGCCAGATCAAACCGGTCAAGTATGGTTGAAGTCTGCCAGTGCTGAAAATGGGTTTTCCTATGAAATTGCGATTCCACACCAACCGTGATCAGATTGTCTTTACTTATTTGGTAGGTCAGTTCAGCGCCGTTTTCAATGGATCTCATCGTTTTTTTTGATGTGGAGACAGCCGTAGACACAACAGGATAAATGTTGTTAATAAAAGATTCATCTTCTGGTAAAACACCCGCCGGTTGGGGCTGAGTGACAGGCAAGATATCTCCGGGAGAAGGCAGTCTTAACAGCGCCGGGTCGGGAGGGTCACTTGCCCATTGACGGGTAAGAACACGACTGTAGATACGATAGGAGACCCTGGGGCCGGGCATCCCCTTCCATGTTAATTCAAGACCACCGGTTCGAGCACGCCAGGTATTCAATTGTTCGAGCATATAACGAGCCCGGTCGGTATAGACGCTATTACCCCGGTTAAAATGCCAGCCGTTATCCATGCCCAGGACATCAAAAGAAATGGCTAAGGAAGGGGAGATTCGGTAGGTAACCCTACCGTGAACGTCGAGGTCTGAAGCATGTTGATTGGGAAAGGGACCTGATAGATCATCATAGCGTCCTTCGAATCGATATCCAACCCGGGTTTCCGCGCTTAGAGGACGCTCAAAAAATAAACGGGCGAAATAAGACGCCTTCTCCGCGCCATCCTGATTATAGAGGTAATCATAGGACGTATTCCCCGACTGTCCGGGATCATAGGGCGACCATGTGAAATTGGATTTTAAGCGTCTGATGGCATTAATAAGTCGGGGCGTGTCTACAACATCCTGAAACACATTATCGCCATGATGATTCAATGGAGATAAGGACCGACCGAACCGAAACCGCCCGGCAATCCCTTGAGACGGCGGTCCATCGTCCACAGGGGCACCCTGGCCCGCATAACGCGCATTCAGAGAATCCGCCATCATAAACAGGTCACTCTGGAGCGAATCCGATGGCACGGTTTCCTGTGCTATAGAAGAGGTCGTGGATAACTGTAAACTCATAATGGTACAGAGAATACCAATACCCGTAGAAAAACCATGCTGGGAGAACAAGGAACAACGCCCCGTATATCTTGCTCTATTTGGATAATTCGAGTGTCCGGAAGTATACCTTGTCATACGCTGTTATGTCTCATTTTCATCACAAATCCGGAGGACATTTCGTCCCATTATTTGCTTTGTCTGATCTCGAGGTCGACCTCTACTTATGCGATCACTCCCTCCCCGAATTCATCATGAGCCTTACTTCAATAACGTCATACGCTTACTTTTAACAAAACCGGTACTCGTTGACAACCGGTAGAAATACACGCCGGAGGAGACGCCTATACCGTTGAGATTGCGACCCTGCCAGATGGCTATGTAACGACCGGGTTGCTTGGACTCATCCACCAGACGCACCACTTCCTGGCCCTGGACATTGTAGACGACCAGCGTGATGTGCGCCTGCTGCGGCACATCGTAGCTGATACTTGTGCTCGGATTAAATGGATTCGGGTGATTGTTCACCAGGTCGAATGCGCTGGGGATGGACACCTCGACAAGCCGTCCGGCAATATTCACCGGAACCGACAGCGCCTGGGTATCGACAAGAATCAGATCATTTAAGGTCACCGTAGTCTCGCCCGTGCCGTTTTTGATCTCAATGACCGGGATATATAATTGTGCCAGGTTGCCTGCGCAGAAACCCACACCCGGCGTCATACTGAAAACGACCAGGCGTAACGTCCCGTCATCGCTGATAAGGCTGTCTATCCGCA
>CAJXCW010000098.1 GCA_913051705.1 uncultured bacterium | reverse complement strand
CATATATAAATGTTTATAATTGACTGAAAACAATAAGGTTTTAAATCATAAATCAACAATTGGTATAATTATCCCCACACCGCCTGCGCCGTTTCAACCAGCACCCCGAGTTTGTATCTCTCATCGCTTTCAGTGATACGATTACCTACGATAGACGTAGAAAAACCACATTGAGGACTGATCGCCAGGCGTTCTTTCGGGATGTAGCGGGTGGCTTCTTTGATACGCGCGGTCAACTCTTCCGCTGTTTCACGGTATGTGCTCTTGGTCGTGACCAGTCCCAGGACCACCATTCTATCATCGGGCACCTCCGTCAAGGGTTCGAACGAACCCGAGCGGTGGTCGTCGTATTCCAGTAAGAGTCGCTGCGCCCGGATCCCCTGAAAGACCGGTTTTGCAATCAGCCCGTAGTCGCCTTCGGTCAGCCACCTGCTGCCCTGATTACCCCGTCAGAGATGGAAGCCGAAGGTGATCTCCGAAAAGCCGCTCATCACCGCGTTATCCATCTCGATCCCCCGGCTCAACCATTGATCGACGGTCCATCCCTGTCCCTCATAGAATGCCCGGGTCCTGGGATCGAGCAGTAAGGGATAATGGGGCGCATCCAGTTGAATATACGTCGCTCCTAAACGAACCAGCTCGGCTACTTCTCCCCGCATAATATCCACCACATCCGCCATAAAACTATCCAGGGTAGGATAAGCGGCGATGGCGTTTTTCGGCGACCAGAAATTGATAAACAGCCCGGGGCTCGGCAGGGTGACTTTCGGAATACAGGCGGTGCGCGAACGCAGGTAGGTAAATTCCTCTGCTGACAGATGACGCTTGCGCGTCAGTTTACCTACCACACCGAGGGTCTCAGGACGGTCTATCTTCAACGCGCCCACATCCTCATCCCCATACCATTCTCCCCAGAGGAACGCATCAAGGTCATAGACGCCGAATCCATCCACCGCTTCTGTCATCTGGCTCTGGAAAGACAAGCGGCGCATCTCGCCGTCTGTCACAATGTCCAGGCCGGCACGCTCCTGCCGGGCGATCGCCCGATCAACGGCATCATCTTCTATCGCTTTGAACGCGGCTTGAGACAGGTGACCGGCAGCCAGCGCCCTCTGAGCTTTGAGCAGCTTCGGGGGACGCAGTAAACTGCCGACCACATCCGTATGGGAAGTAATGATGATGCACGCTCCGAAGAGAAATAAATATTAAATCCTTACCACTCCAGATACGAGCACGCCGGTTCCAACGGCGCCAGCCAATCTATGGCCGGCTGACCGATCGGGGCGCCTGGCGGCGGCACGAGCGTTACCGGCGGCGCTTTGTACTCTGTCGGTCGGTTCAGATAACCGGTGATGTCACGGACCAGGGCGCTGTTATGTGCTATTGCTGCGCTCCCGTCCTCCGCGTTGCCCAACTGCAGAGAGAGGGCCCCCAGTCTGTAAGCGGCGATGGCGCGGACCTGGGGCATGGACGCGTTGGATGCCAGGGTCATCAGTTGATCTACGAAAATACGTTCGACCGCACGGCTTATCTCCGCCTGATACGAATCGGTGGGTTGTTTTCCGAACGTGCCTTCAATCACGCGGGTCAGCACATCTTCTAATCCAGGCAGCGAAGCGTCCAGCGCGTGCTGCTCTACCATCCGGGCGGCACGGTCGCCTCTCAGAATCTCAGACAGGGTATGACTGGCAGCTACGGTAGCCGGCGAGATCGCATCGAACATCAGGCCGGTATAACGCGGAAACAATTCACGTGTCCGACCGTATCCGGACGGCCGTGGCGGCAAGATCTCCAAGACCGACCTGGGGATCGTCAGTTCCGCCGGGTCGAGGGTAGCCAGCAGCGCATCCAGCGCAGCATGCTGCTCGTCGGCAGGTACCGGACGCACCGGCGTCCGGCCGTCGCCGCGCAGCGCATAGATGTAATGCATGCCGCCAAGCGCGGACGCCGCGGCCGTGACCTGAAAGCGATGATACATATAGAGCGGTACCAGAACCTCTTCCATGGTTGCCATCGGTTCGCCGTTTTTAATGGCTTTTTCTCCGAACCGGTCCAGGGCCATACGCCGGATCTTCATCAGGCGATTCAGTTCCACCGCCGGCTCGTTGCCGTTGGACCACTGGTCCACCTTCGGGTTGGCGCTTATATCCTGATTGCTCAAATAGATCACATCCTGCGCCCAGGCATCATCCAGGATCTTCTCCAGCGCCGACGCCTCGTCGGTACCGTCCGGGAAATCCTGATAGCCATAGGTGACCGTAACCTTATCCCAATCCCCTATGCCGACGTCATACACCTTGGAATGATCTAAGGAACCGTCGCTCTTCATGGTGACCAGCGGGTGGGGATAGTCCATGACCGAGATACGCCCCTGACGGCTGTCATAGTAGTTGTGCCCCAGACCAATGGTATGGCCCACCTCATGGGCGCCAAGCTGACGAATACGCGCCAGCGCCCAACGGGCTATCTCCGGCGGCATTTCGTCGCCGTTCTCATAGGGCGACAGAAGTCCTACGGCAATCATGTAATCCTGACGCACACGCAGCGATCCCAGCACCACAACCCCTTTGATGATTTCGCCGGTACGGGGATCTGTGACGGAACCGCCGTAGCTCCATCCGCGTGTCGAGCGATGTACCCAGTTGATAACGTTGTAACGGATGTCATGACTGCTGGCGCCTTCGGGCAACATTTCAACCTGGAAGGCATTACGGTATCCGGCGGCCTCGAACGCCTGGTTCCACCAGCCGGCGCCGTCGAGCAGGGCTGAGCGTATCGGTTCAGGCGTACCCCGGTCCAGATAATATATGATCGGTTCTACCGGATCACTCACCCTGGCGCTCGGATCCTTTTTCTCAAGCCGGTGCCGCCGGATAAATCGTTTGGTCATCGACTCTCCCAGAGGCGTCGCATAATCCTGATAGGTGAGGGCGCCATACCCCGAACGCGGATCGTATAGCCGGGGCGTATAGTTGTCGTCCGGCAGTTCTACAAACGAATGATGGACCCGCAGCGTCACCGCGTCACCGCTTGCCGCCACCCGGCCGGGACTCTCGAAACCACCGCCACCACCACCAAAGCCACGACCGCCACCACCCGAGCTGAGCGTGAAGGTAAGCGAGACTTCCAGTTCCGTGTTCTTCGGAAAGCCCATGGTCATGGGCATATACACCGCACTACGGTCCTTAATGAGGCGGTAGGTTCCTGGTCGCAGCCGGCGAATAACACCGTGCGTATCGCGGATCAGATAGTCTGTCATGTCCACCAGTACCCGTCCATCGGTTTCGGCAGCCACCTTGAATCCCCAGTGGGTCGACCGCGCAAACGCATCCGTGACTGCGCGCACCTCATCGGGATTATCGGAGATCGCCCGGTACCTGTGGTTGGGCTGTACCATGAGGATCTTTGGACCGACCCGCTCGAACGTGACGATCCGGCTACCGCCGCCCTGCCCGCGGTCCAGCCCGATGTCGTTGGATCCGAGACCGGCTGCGAGTCCACCCAGATTGAGGACTTCCGTATCGAACCGGGCAATCTCCATCCAGAGCGTACCCGCCTTTTCATCCCAGTAGAGCGGGAAAAAACCGTCGATTTTCTGCATGTCGGTGGTTTTTTCTTCTATCGTCGGTGTTTCGGCTTGACCGGAATCTCGATTTTGAGCAAGAGCGGAGGGCGCCCCCCATCCGACGGCCAGAAGCAGGATAACCGAAAGAACAAAATAATACTTCCACGAGAAACATTTTTTGTGCGACATGACCTGCCTCCTTAAAATGAGAAGTGGGCGTTAAGCTTGGTGATTTAATGGAAGATAATTCACAATATAACCTGTTATAATAAGTAATCAAGGATAGATATATTATAGATCTTAAAGCAAGATGTAGACCGTGCGCGGCTCAAAGCTATCGCGCGCCTGCATCGACTACCGTGCGCCGTCTGCTGCTGTGTCTGGCGGCTCTACCGGCCACCACCACGGTGTGGGCAATGGACGTTGTCGGGGCCAGATTTCAGTTAACGTGGCGGCTTCGTATAGACGGCCGTTTTTCATGACATAACGGATCGAGTCGGTGTTTTCAAGTTTGTCCAGCGGATCGTTGTCCAGGACCTGCAGGTCGGCCAGTTTGCCGACTTCGAGCGACCCGATGTCCGAGGCAAGGCCGATCGCATCCGCACTGTGAAGGGTCGCCACCCGCAGGGCATCATGGTTCTTCATCCCGCCGGCAGCCATCATCCACAGCTCCCAGTGTGTGCCGATACCCTGCACCTCGCCGTGCGACCCCAGACCTACCCGGCCGCCGGCTTCAACGATCTTTGTGAGTTGCTCGGCATGCTGCGGGAAGATATACTGGTCGTCCCGGTAATACTGCGTGCTTTTCCACTTGTCCAGCTCGTCGTGTGGCGTGAAATACTTCAGGCGCTTCTGTTCATCTACGTTGACGTGCGTCAGGTAGTAGTAGAGTCCCGACGGTCCGCCGTAGCTTACGATCAGCGTCGGTGTGTAGGTGAGTCCGCTGAACTTTGTGAGTTGCACGACATCGTTGTAAAAAGGGCTGATCGGCAGGGAATGTTCGAGTCCCGCATAGCCGTCCTGCATGAGCGTCAGGTTCATGGTGAAGTTGGAACCGCCCTCTGTGGTCGGTGTAAGCCCGAGCTCTCGGGCGGCTATGATGACCCATTGCCGCACCTTGCGGTCGCCCGCCAGATATTGTTTGATGGTCTGCGTGTTGAAGTGGTCTGCATAGCGCCGCAGGACATTCCGCGCATCGTCGAGGCTTTTGATATTGTCCGACGAGAAAATACCCGGACCGGTAGAGTAGAGGCGCGGACCGATCAACTGTCCCAGTTCCATCAGGTCACTGTAAGCCAGCACGTCTTCGGTGGACGTCTGCGGATCTCGTTGCGTCGTGACGCCGTAGGCGAGCTGCACCATGAACTGGGACACCTGGCTTCTGTGTACCCCCCAGGCGATCCAGGTATGGGCATGGATATCCACGAATCCCGGCAGGATGGTCTTGCCCGACACGTCGATGATCTCAGCCGACGGCGGGAAGGAAACAGATCCCTGCGGCCCAATGCCTGCGATCCGGTTGTCTTCCACCACCACGTCGCCCGATGGGATGATCTCATCTCCCCGCATGGTAATCAGGCGCGCGCCGCGGAGAACGACCGTGCCCCGGGGTTTGTCCTTGATGGCGTTGATTTCGATATCCGTACGCAGCGCCTCGTAGATGACATCTGATTTCTTGTCTTCGTCAGCCTGCGTGGAGTCGGATTCCGCATCGCTGTCGTTTTTCTCAGCCCGTTCCCGTTCTGCCGCATCCCGGAAAAGTGAGTCCGCCCGGGCCAGTTCGTACTGAAAGAAACTCCGGCCAATAGAATAATACGCGATGCTACCGTCGTTCTGCCACCCGATGAAATCACCACCTATCCGGGTTAGGCGCCGGGTAGGCACCGCGGACTTCGCCTCTACCGACACCGTGGGTGTCACACCACCCACAGGCGGTACGGTAATCAGATAGACGTTGCGATTTGCATGGACAAGCGCTCTGGCGCCATCGGGTGAGAGGAGCACCTCTTGCGGAGGAGGTGGCGGCCGCGGAGGCCCCCCAGGACGCCGGCCGGATGGCGGTCCCGTTACCTTGACGATCGATTTGATATCGGTACCATCATACCGCATGGAAAGAAGCCCCTCCGAGCCTGCCCAGATATAGACCCGACCGGGATCAGGGCCGGCATGCGGCACATTTCTTCCCTGTTGCGTAACCCCGGAACCGACCCAGGTGATCCGATTCGGCTCGCCGCCCTCTGCTGGCAGCCAGATATAATCCAGTTCCGAAGCGCCACCGTGCCGTCCGAAGTCCTCGAGGGTACGCATGCGATGCAGCCTCGATCCACGAATGGCCAGCAGCCTGGAGCCGTCCCGTGAATAATTCAGCTTGTCGTAAAACGCGGATGTAGAGGTAAGACGCTCCGGCTGCCCGCGTCTGTCCGTCCGAATCCGGTAAATATCACCACCCACAGAGTCGCTCCATGTAATGTAGGCGATGTATCGACCATCCGGAGACCACACAGGCGCGTGTTCAACTACGTTCGACGCCGTGAGTCTACGCGCATTGCGGATGGTTGAATGGACCGAGTCGGCGGCAGCCAGGCTGTCCGGTCTTTCCGGAAGGTCTGCCATCCATAGCCGGTCGAGGGCTGAAAACGTGAGTCGGCGACCGTCGGGAGAAGGCCGCGCGCCCCGAATCTGAGACACGGTGAGGACGGAGTCGTTGATAGGATACTCGAACTTCGCCAGCGGCCCCAGCTCCTGTTCGACCTCGGCGGTGAAAGGGATCACGGTCGCGTCGCCCGATGGGACCTCGACCCGCATGATCTTACCGCCATAGCTCGTAATGAGTGCTCGCGAATCAGGGGTGAAGGCAGAGCCGGGGTACACGTCGCGGTCCCGGGCGCCGCCGCCCTGATGGTCGTCCCGCTGGACATCCATCTTCAACCAGTGTTCTTCGCCGTTGGTGAGATCCAGCAATTTAAGCGCTTCACGGGCATCATAACGCGTGGCATAGACCAGCCAGCGCCCGTCGGGAGAAGGCACCGGTCGAAAGGCCCCTTCGAGTTCATGGGTACGCACAAGAACGCGTCCGGTCTCGCGGTCAAGCTGCCCGATCTGGTAGGCGCCCACCCGTCGTGCCGAACTCCGCGGGCTGTGCATCACATCGAACTCCTGCTCCCACGGCATGCGGCTGACAAAGTCGAATCCACCGCCGAGATCGCCTCTCACGTTAACCCAAAGATAGCGGGCATCGCCGCCGAAAGCAGGGCCCATGTGCGCCGGTGGCGCCTCCTCCCCATCCCTGCGGTGGCCGGTCACCTGAACGCCGGAACCGCCTTCCTCATGGTAGAGCCACAATTGGGTTCCCTTTACGGCAATCACATATTTGCCGTCCGGTGTCCACACCGGTGACATGTAGTTCTCGCGTTCCCCTGTGGTGAGGGCATGGGGATCACCGCCCTCTGATTCCGCGATCCACAGGTTTTCCGATCCGTTTCGGTCGCTCACGAAGGTGATCTGCGAACCATCCGGTGCATAACGCGGCTGCATATCGTAGGCCTGGCCGCTCGTAATCCGCGTGGCTGTGCCGCCCTCGACCGGGAGCGTGTAAAGATCTCCCAGAAGTTCAAACACGATGGTGCGCCCGTCCGGTGAGAGGTCCAGCGAGATCCATGTGCCCTCCTCGGCGGTAAACGCCAGCGTCCGGGTTGTGATCAGAGGGAGTGATTTGGACTTTTCAGCCTCAGCGGCAGAGCTGTCGCTATCGGCGGCTGTCTGGGCTGAGGCGGCCGCTACATAAACAAGGAAAAAAAAGACTGCCAGGGCGGCTCGAAGACATCGTGGCATGGTCATCCTCTCGTGGGTTGGTTGTATTCGTTTCATGCTATTTCCTCCTTTATTGTTTGTAGATGCGCTGTCTCGCCTCATCCATTAATCACCCAGAGACCTATCGCCAGGAGCACCAGGCCCCCCAGCAGATGTATCGTAATCTGATCGCCGAGGATCAACCAGCTCAGGGTCACACCGAATAAAGGCGTGGTGAAGAAAAACGCGCTGATCTTCGTGGCATTATGCCATTTCAGCAACCAGGTCGAGACCACGAAACAGAAACCGGCGATGACGGCCCCCTGGTAAAAAATTGCCGCCAGAATTTCGGGAGTAAAGGATACGGCCAGATCCCATTCGGTCCACATCCACAGGGCGATAAAAACCGGCAGGGCGAGGATCTGCTGCCAGAAAATCAAGGCCACCGGCTCAATCCGCTGGACCAGATGTTTGAGTACCACAATCTGTGTGGCAAGCAGCGTGGCGCTGAACAGGACCAGCAAATCTCCACTTATGGCACCGGATTCACCCAGCCCATCCCCCATGGTCCACACCATGCCGGTACCGGCCAGGATCAGTCCGAGGACTTTGTTCATGGACAGTCGGTCGTCCGGTATCGTGTAATGGGCGATCACGGCCACGAAAAATGGATAGGACTGCATAAACACGACGGCATGACTGGCCGATGTAAATTGCGCCCCGATGTTCATCGTGACGATTTGTGCGACCAGGATCAACGCCGGCACGCAGAGCATCAGGCGTGTACCGGCCTCGAAATGAAGACGGACACCGGACAATCGTGTCCATCCATAAATGCAGACCGCGCCGAGGCCAAACCGCAGCGCGGCCAGAAGAATCGGCGGAACCCCCGCCAGAGCCACCTTGACGGAGACCATCAACCCCCCCCAGAGCACACATAACAACAAAACAAGCGCAATGGTTTTCGGTGTTAATGGCCGGTTTGTCGAGAGGGCAGACACAGGGACCTTCTTTCATCAGCGTTCGTTGTTCTATTCATCAAGATAGGGAAAGTTGATAGCAATATAGTCATATTCCGGATGATTCCCTCAGACTTTTTTTTGCTGATGTTTCTGCATAGTTTACAGGATCCATTGATCCGTCTTTCTGAACACGGACGGTCCCCATCAAAAGGTACAAGGTATCTATTGCTCTATATTAGATTAAATCATATATTAGAACGCTTGGATAATCACCTACCGGTGAACGCTTGATCTAAGTCAACGCATGACTCCACGAACACATCGGTTTGGGATTAACACGTATTGCAGGGATGGTATGACGCGCAAGATAATAACATTTACGGCCCTCGCTGCGGTCTGGCTTTTATGGTCGGGCAGGCAGGAAACGAACTTGCTGGTTTTCGGTTTTCTCTCCGTGCTCCTTGTCATGTGGATCTTGCACCGGATGGATCACTTTTCAGATGTCCCGCGGGTATACCGGCTGGGATTACGTCCGCTGTTCTACACGCCGTGGCTTCTCAAGGAGATCGTCAAATCAAACATCCTGGTGGCGCTCATCATATTGAATCCCAAATTGCCGATCAGCCCTTGTCTGATTCGGTTGCGTGCCTCTCAATCCACGGATCTCGGGCAGGTCATCTACGCCAACTCGATCACGCTGACGCCCGGTACCATCACCCTGGATGTGCGTGACGACATCATCCTGGTCCACAATCTGACGGATGAGATGGCCGATGATCTGTTGACTAACGAGATGGATCGTCGTGTCACGCAACTGGAAGGGGACGCCTGATGTTTACGGCAGCTATGACAGGCGTCCTGATCACGATGCTGATCGCTCTCATCGCGGCTGTACGCGGTCCCACGGTGTTTGATCGCATTCTCGCAGTGAATATGTTCGGCACCAAGACCGTGCTCCTGATTGCCGTCAGCGGATTCCTGATGGAACGGCCGGAATGGCTTGACCTGGCGTTGGTCTATGCCCTGGTGAATTTCCTCGGAACGATTACTGTGGTTAAATATGTGCGTTTCGGGAATCTCGGCGAGGATCATCGGAGGGCCGACCCATGATGATGGTACTCGATGCCCTGAGTTGGACTTTTCTGGTGGGCGGCGCCCTGTTCTGCATCATCGGCGCCGCCGGCCTGATCCGCATGCCGGATTTCTACGCCCGGACGCATGCCGCCGGTATCACCGATACCATGGGGGCCGGCCTCATCCTTATCGGCCTGCTGTTTCAGGCCGGATGGTCTCTGGTGGCGGTCAAGTTAATCCTGATTCTCCTTTTTATGTTTCTGACCTCACCGGCAGCCGGGTTCGGGGTCACCAAGGCCGCCTATGCCCATGGTGTCCGATTTTCGGGAAAAGGGACCGAAGCAGAACCAACCGGAGGTGGCGATGCCGTTTCCGATTGAGGCGATTCTGTTCGTCTTTTTGATGGCGACCGCTGTGGTTATCGCACGGCTTCAGGACCTGTTTGCCGCATCCATGCTCACCGGCATTTTCAGTCTGCTCTCGGCCGGGCTGTTCACCTTGATGGATGCGGTGGATGTCGCCTTCACCGAAGCGGCCGTGGGCGCCGGTATCTCCACGGTCCTGCTGCTGGGCGCGCTTTCTCTTTCTGCCAGGAAGGAATATCAGCGTCCCAGGCGGGTGATGCCTTTTGTCGTGGTGGCCGTCACAGGCGCGGCGCTGATTTTCAGCACGCTGGACATGCCCCACTACGGCGATCCCGCCGCACCGATCCATCACCATGTAGCACCCGATTACATCGAGGGAACCCGTACTGATTTTGGACTGCCCAATATCGTAACGGCGGTACTGGCAAGTTATCGAGGTTTAGATACCCTTGGGGAGACTGCGGTTGTTTTTACTGCGGCCGTAGGCGTTCTGATGCTACTTGTGGGCGACCGAAAAAGGAAAAAAGAGGAAAAAGAATGAGAGAGCAACACATGCGAATGAAGGAAAAGATCGTCCTCAGGGTGATCGCACGCAGTGTGCTGCCGTTCATCCTGCTCTTCGCTCTCTATGTGCAATTCCACGGGGACTATGGCCCCGGCGGTGGGTTCCAGGCAGGGGTCATTTTTTCGGCCGGCTTTATTTTGTACGGCCTTATCTTCGGTATGAAGCGACTGGAAAAAGTCTTACCCTGGTCGGTTGTCGAGCGTGGGGCCGCAGTGGGACTGCTGCTTTATGGCGGTGTCGGGGTGGTGGCCATGTTGATGCAAGGCCACTATCTGGATTACAGGGTACTCCAACACGACCCTCAACACGGTTTACATCTCGGTATTTTGCTTGTAGAGCTCGGCGTCGGGATCACGGTGACCATGGCCATGCTTGCTATCTTCTATGCCTTTGCCGAGAGAAAGGAGGCCTGATGGAGATATTGGGACTTTGGAACTACTGGGTTGTTATCGTCCTGATGATGATCGGGCTCTACATCGTGATCGCGCGGGATAACCTGGTTAAGAAGATGATGGGGTTGAGTATTTTTCAGGTTTCTATCATTATGTTCTACGTCTCCATGGGCAAGGTACGAGGTGGTACGGCGCCGATTATTCCCGAAAGTGGAGGCGACGTGGTCTATTCAAATCCCCTGCCTCATGTACTGATGCTGACAGCGATCGTCGTCGGTATCGCAACGCTGGCGCTTGGTCTTGCCCTCGTCGTAAGGATCTATGAGGCCTATGGCACGGTGGAAGAAGACGAGATAGGCGAGTTGGACAGGAGCGCGGTGTGATAGATCAACTGCCGGCGCTTCAGATAGTAGTGCCCCTGCTCGCTGCCCCGATTTGCCTCCTGATCCGTCACCCGGCGGTTGTCCGGGCTTTTGCGGTGGTGGTGACCTGGGTCATCCTGGGTATAGCGCTGAAACTACTCGATACCGTACTTACCCAGGGCACGATTTCTTATGCTATGGGTGGATGGCAGCCACCGCTAGGTATTGAATATCGGATTGATATACTCAATGCCTATGTCCTGGTCGTTGTCGCCGCCATCAGCGCTGTGGTACTGCCGTTCGGCATGGGCAGTGCTGAGCTGAGCATCTCCCGGGACCGCCAATACCTCTTTTATGCCGCTTTCCTGCTTTGCATCACCGGCCAGATGGGCGTCGCCATCACCGGAGACGCCTTCAACATCTTCGTATTCATAGAGATCACCTCACTGGCCTCCTACGCGCTGATCAGCCTGGGACGAAGCCGGCAGGCGTTGCAGGCCGCGTTTTCCTATCTCATCATGGGGTCTATCGGTGGTTCGTTCATCCTCATCGGAATCGGCCTGATGTACCAGATGACCGGAACGCTGAACATAAGCGATCTGTCGCAGCGCCTGCCCGCTGTCATGGACACCCGGACCATCTGGATGGCGTTCGCTTTCCTGATGGTAGGGACCAGTATCAAATTGGCGGCCTTTCCCCTGCATCAGTGGTTGCCCAATGCCTATACCTACGCGCCATCGGCCGTGTCGGCTTTTCTGGCAGCGACCGCCACCAAGGTGTTCTATTATGTACTGGTCAGGCTGATATTCACGGTTTTCGGCGTCGCATTCGTATTTGAGAGGATGGAATTGCATCTGATGCTGGCGCCGCTTTCCATCCTGGCGATGTTCATCGGGTCCATCGCCGCGATCTTCCAGAAAGACATGAAGCGCCTGCTGGCCTATTCCAGCATTGCTCAGGTCGGTTATATGACGCTCGGGTTAAGCTTTGCCAATGTCGAGGGGTTAACCGGTGGACTCGTGCACCTTTTCAACCATGCGTTGATGAAAGGCGGCCTGTTCCTGGTGGTCGCCTGCGTGACGTTCCGAATCGGCTCTTCTAAAATCGAAGACCTGCGTGGATTGGGGCGGCAGATGCCCTTCACCATGGCGGCTTTCATCGTCGGCGGAATGAGCCTCATCGGTGTACCCGGTACCGTCGGGTTCATCTCGAAATGGTATTTGCTGCTCGGTGCATTGGAAAATGGCTGGTATCTGGCGGCGGCTCTGATCTGTTTGAGCTCCCTCATCGCTATAATTTATATCTGGCGTATTGTCGAAGTGGCCTATTTTCAACCACGGGATGATGAGACACCGGTGCAGGAAGTCCCACTCCGCCTTCTGATTCCCACCTGGCTTCTCATCGGAGGCACCCTCTTCTTCGGGTTTACCACCGACCTTACGGCCGGGATCGCCGTCCAGGCTGCCGAGCATCTGATGGGAGGCGGGCCATGACCGCCGAGACAGCCATTGGCCTGGCGATCTTACTCCCGTTGTGCGGAGCAGTCGGCATCCTACTCACAGGATCACGGCCTAACTTGCGGGAATCGATCACCATCGCCACGTCATTACTGACCTTTGTCGTGGTCGCCACACTCGTGGAAGCTGTGATGGGAGGGGCACGTCCTGAACTGGTGGTCATGACGGTCATGCCGGGTGTACCCATGGCCTTTGTGGTAGAGCCGCTGGGTATGCTCTACGCCCTGGTGGCCTCAGGGCTCTGGATACCCACAGGCCTTTACGCCATCGGGTACTGCAGGGCGCATCATGAACAGAATCAGACCCGTTTTTTCGTCTGCTTTGCTCTGGCGATTTTTTCTGCTCTGGGCATCGCTTTTTCAGGGAATATGTTTACCCTGTTTGTATTCTACGAAATGTTGACCTTTTCAACATACCCGCTGGTAACCCACTATGGGGATGGGGAGGCCAGACGCGCCGGGCGGATCTATCTCGGCATGTTACTGGGCACATCCGGCGCATTTATGCTGTTTGCGATCCTGTGGACCTGGCATCTTACCGGGACGCTTGATTTCACACCGGGCGGCATTCTTGCAGACCGTGTGGACGGTACGGCCGCGATGGTCCTGCTTGGACTGTACGCCTTCGGCACAGGGAAAGCCGCCCTGATGCCGTTCCATAGCTGGCTCCCGGCGGCCATGGTGGCGCCCACGCCGGTCAGCGCGTTACTTCACGCCGTAGCTATCGTAAAAGCCGGCGTGTTTACGATCTTGAAGGTGATTGTTTATATCTTCGGCCCATCGTTCCTGTTGGACACGGGTGCATCGGAATGGCTGATGTATACCGCCGTCGTCACGCTGATCACATCGTCCCTCATCGCGCTGACAAAGGACAACTTGAAGGCGCGGTTGGCCTATTCGACCATCGGCCAGCTCGCCTACGTCGTTCTCGGCGGAGCGCTCGCGACCACATCGGGAATACTCGGCGCAGGGATGCACATTGCGATGCATGCCATGGGCAAGATCACGCTGTTCTTCTGCGCAGGCGCTATTTTCGTCGCCCATCATAAGAAAGATATCAGTACGATGAATGGGATTGGCCGCGCAATGCCCTTCACGATGACTGCGTTTTTCCTGGGCTCGTTCTGCATCATCGGTTTGCCGCCTATGGGCGGTCTGTGGAGCAAGTGGTTTTTAGGGCTGGGCGCCATCGAGGCCGGGAAAGAGTTCTTTGTGCCGGTGCTGATGTTCAGCTCGATATCGAGTGTCGCTTACCTGCTGCCTGTGGTCATCCGTGCCTTTTTCTTCAAGCCCGATCCGGATGAGGCGGACCACGATCATAATCATGATGTAGAAAAAGGATTCTGGGCCAACCTGCAAGAGGCCCCGGTGTTGTGTGTCGCGCCGCTGTGTCTGACCGCGATCGGATGCATCGTCCTGTTTTTCTACGCGTCGGATGTCTACAATCTACTACAGGCCATAACTGTGGAAGAATAATAATTTGTTGATGGCATGTGTCCTTCGGACACGATGCGAGCCCTTCGGGGTTGTCTGATTTGTTGATTGTCTGATTTTTTTCAATCACCAAATCACCAAATCACCAAATCACCAAATCACCAAATGTCCCCTACTCCTGAAAATCACCGATGGCTGGACCATCCAAAAAATGCCCGGAAGCTCTTCATCGGGTTGATCCTGGTCGACGTGGCGCTGCTTGTGATCGGTGAACTGATTCATAAGCATGGGCACTTCGACGCAGAAATCAGCGTACCCGCCTTCTACGCCATTTTTGGTTTCTTTGCCTATTGTTCGATTATTGCGGGTGCTGTGCTGCTGCGTAAAATGATTAAACGGAAGGAAGACTATTACGATGAATAGCCTCCCGCCCGGCATGCTGTTGATTCTCGGCGCCCTCGTGATTCCGTTTCTCAAAGGCAGGACGCAGAAGGTCTATGGCCTGCTATTGCCCGTATTCAGCGCGATGCATATGGTGAACCTGCCGCCGGACCATCTGGTCCATGTACAGATGTTCGATTATGTCCTCACGCCGATACGGGTGGACAAACTCAGCCTGGTATGGGGTTATGTTTTCCACCTCGCCGTGCTGGTCAGTATCATCTACCAGTTGCATGTGAAGGATAAGCTACAGGATGTGGCAGGCATCATGTATGCCGGCGCTGCGATAACCGCTGTGTTTGCCGGAGATGTGGTCACGCTGTTCATTTTTTCGGAGTTGGCTGCGGTCGCATCAGCCTTTCTGATCTATGCGAACCGGAATACCCGCTCCGCTACTGTGGGTACGCGATATTTCATTATCCAGATGGTAGCGGGCGTTCTCATGTTGTTCGGTATCTTGCTGTGGGTTCATGAGACGCAGTCTCTCGACTTCGGCGCCACCTACAGTTCCGGAGATTGGCAGTTGTACGGCATGTTCGTCGATCCGGAGAGCCGCATGCCGGTGAATCCTGCCGCGTGGCTTTTTCTGATTGCATTCGGTATTAAGGCCGCCTTTCCCTTCCTTCACAACTGGTTACAGGATAGCTACCCGGAAGGCACGGTCACCGGAACGGTATTTCTCAGCGCCTTCACGACCAAGCTGGCCATCTACGCTCTGGCACGGAGTTTTGCCGGAGCGGACATTCTGGTGCCCATCGGGTTGGCCATGACTTTATTTCCTATCTTTTTTGCGGTTATAGAGAATGATCTGCGCAAAGTGCTGGCCTACTCACTGAATAACCAGCTCGGCTTCATGGTCGTGGGCGTAGGCCTCGGCACGCAATTGGCGCTCAACGGAGCCGCCTCACACGCCTTTGCGCATATCATCTACAAAGGCCTGCTATTCATGGCGATGGGGGCGGTGCTGTTTCGGACAGGAACCGTTAAGGCGTCCGAGCTGGGGGGGCTGTACAAGTCCATGCCGCTTACCTGCCTCTTCTGCATCATCGGCTCCCTTTCCATTTCCGGGTTCCCGATTTTTTCCGGATTTGTGACTAAATCATTGACCCTGTCCGCCGCATTTGATACGCACCAGATCTGGTTATTCGCGGGACTACTCGTTGCCTCCGCCGGTGTAGTCGATCATTCGGGGATCAAAATTCCGTTCTTTGCCTTCTTTGCGCACGACGCCGGTCGACGTGTGAAGGAGGCGCCTTTGAATATGCTCATTGCAATGGGGATAGCGGCATTTTCGTGTATCTTCATCGGTATTTACCCCGAGCCGCTCTATGCCTTATTGCCGTTTGACGTGCAGGCGGACGCTTCCGGTGCAGCATGGCAGAATTACACCGCGTCACACATCGTTACCTCGCTTCAACTGTTGCTGTTTGCCGCACTGGGCTTTGCCGTTCTGTATCGGAACGGTTGGTATCCGTCTGAACTGCCCGCGCTGAATATAGATACCGATGTCCTCTATCGCAAGGTGCTGCCGGCAGGTATACGGTGGATAGCCAGGATAGGCCGAAAGGGTATCGACGGCGCCAGGGCGAAGGCACTGGGCATTATTAACGGGTTCATCGTATGGATTCGCGGACATCACAGTCCCGAAGGCATTATGGGCGACCCCTGGTCGATCGGAGCGACAGCGCTCTGGGCGGCCGTGTTGCTGGGCATTTACCTGATCATGGCTTATTTATAGACATCCCCTATGTGGTAATCACATCTAATCAAAAATACTGCCCCAATCCCACCCAGAGCTGCCACGTTCGATCCTGAATGGCATACGCCAGATCCGCCCGTAGAATAGGATTGTTGTACACCCTGGTAAATCCCAGACGGCCGCCAAGGCCTACCGACGTATTCAACCCCGGATCGTTTACGCCGGGTGTCCAGACGGTACCGCTGTCCATAAAAAAGGCGCCGCCAAGCGCAAAAGCCGGATGCCGGTAGAACGTGGGACGCGCTTCCACGTTGAGTAAAAAACGGCGTGTGCCGTCGAAACGGCGTGGGACGTAACCCCGCAGACCGCGAATAACGCCCAGTAGGAGTTGAGAAGTATCTTCCGTACGCCCAATAGCATCCCACCGGATACGGAACGCCAGGGTGTGCAGCCGCCTGACCTGAGCATAGGTCACGAGTTCTGCCTGGCCGAATACATTCCTGTACGAACCGGTTTGACGCCTTCCGCTTAAAAATAAGCTGATAAAGGTATATCCGTTTGCATAGAGTTTAAACCAGGGGGCCAGGTGCAGCGAGAAGAACCCGAAATTACGATCCGAGCCCAGGCTCTGATGAGAAATCCCCACCCGCGTCGATACAAAGCTGCCGATGGGCAAATCCTCCAGACGACCTAAAAATTGAATGTATCGCACCCGCTCAAAATGCGGTTTCCAGATCGTCAGCCCGACAGATGGCAACACCCGCCGCCGGTTATTCGGGGCGTAGGTAAACCCCTGCTGTGTGGCAAACCGGCGGTCGTTCAGATCCAGCCGTATACCCGGTCGTACCTTGATCTGATGGCCGAATGATCGGGCAATCCAGGCGGCGCCGCCGTCGATACGGTCGGCATACCGGGCAGAGATGATTTGATTGGAATAGAGCGGGACCACCTCTTCCTGCGAAAAGAAGGACACGCCGTATGACCAGGGCAAGAGCCAGAGAAAAAAAAGGTTGCGATACCGTTAATCGGACATCGTGCCCTTCTGCGCCGACGCCGATATTGGTGGTGAGCGTACGGCGCGTGCCCGCCAGTCTGGGCAGGTGGTAAAGGGCAGCCACCCGGTTACCGGTGATTGCATCGTGATCAAAGGTCAGTTGAACCACTTGCCCGCGTCCCAAGA
>CAJXCW010000097.1 GCA_913051705.1 uncultured bacterium | reverse complement strand
CCGCAGATGCCGTTGCATATGCGCTAAACAAAACACTGGGTGGCAATCTTCCTGATATCGTTGTGTCCGGCAGTAATTTCGGACAAAATCTCGGTTCCAATACGAATCTTTCGGGAACTGTGGGTGCTGCGATTATGGCCACGCAGCACGGGGTGCCCGCGGTCGCAGTATCTGTAGGAATCGATCTGACTGAGTGCGACGCTAAACCGATCCGGTTTCCAAGCACGGTGGATGCATTTCCTGCGGCCGCCGAGTTTACCGTCCGCGTCCTGCGTCAGCTCGACGAAGCCCGCACGCCTGGTGGCGCACTGCTGCCCCCCAACAAGGTCCTAAACCTTAACTACCCCGCGTTGCCGGTGTCTAAAATTAAGGGCGTACACATGACCCAAGTGGCTGTCGTCGGCGGGTTCGTTGGCCGCTTTGTCGAAACGGATGAACCGGGGATCATCGATATCGAACTGGAAAAAGCCGCTGGTCACATTGCCTCCATGCATGGACCATACAGAATATCGACGATGTTACGGTATGTGGACAGGTTATTCAAGGAGGATTCAATCTAAATGGACTTCTATGCGTAAACTATATGGTGTTATAGGGGTATTATGGGGGTTAATGGGTATATTTACGCTGCTCATTTTCGCCATTTATAGATTATCATTCATCGCCCTGGATGCGTTTTCCTATGACTTTTTCTGGTATCACTGGCTTGTCTTGATTGGTAATACCCTCTTCATGGCCCATTCTGAAGGCTATCGCGGATTTCAGTTGAATTTTTCGCCACGCGTGGCCGCCCGTTTAAAATCCTTATTTGAATTTCCAACTTTCCTTCATGTGATTACCGCCCCTTTCTATTGTATTGGCTACTATCACATTAAACGATCCAAACAGCTACTGATCATCGGATTAACTACCGGAATTCTTATTCTTGTTTACCTCATACGGTTTATGCCGCAACCATGGCGTGGGATTATTGATGTCGGTGTCGTCGTGGGACTTTCCTGGGGTGTTGTGACCTTATTCATTTTTTGCATCATGGCATTTACCTCAAAGCACTTTAATTATTCACCGGATAATCTAGAAAAATGAATATGAAGGGTTGCTTGCTCAGGTCGTATAAATAGGAAACCGGTTAAGTGAAGTTTTCATTAAAAATATATGGACCATTACACCTTAATTAACCTACAACAAAGCAACAAGAACAAAGGTCTAAATACCAATTACATGAGGTGAGATGATGATCAGAAAATTATTGGGATTAGCGATTGTATGTGCTCTGTCGAGCAGTTGCGGGGTGGATAATCAGGGAGGCTCTTCAGAATACACTTTGATTGATGAGGTGCAAGCCGCCCTCCCGCCGGCCTCATTCGGAGATTATTGGTATCAGGGTAAAGCTGAAATAACGAGTTATACGTTGAAGCAGGCAAGATATGGTGAAATCCATGACGGCCATGCGGTACTGATTTTTGTGACAGAGGATTTTTCGGCGAGCAAACAGGTTAAACTGGATAATCCGCAAGAGGCTGGAGATGACGTGGTCAAGATCCTGAAATTAAATGCTACCAGGAAATTCAATACAGGGATCTATCCCTATTCCATTATGGGCTCAGTCTATTCCCCGATCGATCGAGTCCGCTACCCTCACCCCTTGAAAATCAACATGTCAGTCCAGGAATGGTGTGGTCAGGCGTTTGTACAGATGAACCTTCGTGGGGAGCAATACCAGATACAACAGTATTCCTACTTCGAGCGTGAAGGCGACCGAACCATCGCACTCGATGCCGTCATTCCCGAAGATGAAATTTGGACTACGATTCGATTGAATCCATCTGATTTACCAACAGGATCGGTTCGAATGATTCCAGGCACACTGTATCAACGGTTCAGCCATGCAACGTGGGATGTTCAAAATGCAACAGCAACGCTGAAGGCTGATATCCAGGACGCAAACCTTATGGCCTATACGATATCATATCCCGAGATAAACAGGACTCTGACGATCAAATATAATACATTTTTCCCATATGAAATCGAATCCTGGCAAGAAACCGCTCGTTCCGGATTTGGTCGTCGCGCTAAAATGATGACCACCACGTCTGTGCGTAACAAGCGGATAATGACCGCCTACTGGTCGAAGAATCATGTGGCGGATCTTGGATTGCGTGGGGATTTGGGATTGGACTGATTGCAATTGGTGATTGATGAATAGCGACTGGTGATTTGAAAATCTATTATTGACAAGCGAAGGAGTATCGAAAGCCCGGGATGTTTTTATCTCGGGCTTTTGTTTTATAATATCTTGCGAACAGAGCCATGCAGACTATATTTTGATATATATATAAAAGATAAACGATAACGGGTCCGCATCTGTTAAGCACCATGGAATTGAATTATGTCTGATGACGACAAATTTGGTGATACGAACGCAGGGTTCGATATGCAGCCGGATTTTGAGCGATTTGCTCAGAAGAATGATGTATTTCGCAGATCCTGGTGGGATGAACAAGTAAAGAGTGAAAAATCCCGATTGTTTTATGATACGTACCGGGAACCTCTCGAATCATGGCGCAAAGCGGATGGGTTTACCCAGAAGGATTATGCCCTGCGTAATGCTGCCTGGCATGTGAGTGATATTTTTACCGAACTCAAAAAGAATGAAGATCGTCGGGAAGGATTTTCCGACGCCCTGACCAGCCAACGCGAGGTTGCTAAAGGAAAAACAACTTTTTCCTCACTTGAAGAGGCATCTCAAGAAATTAAACGGGTGGCCCTTGGATTCGGCGCCGGAGAGGTTGGAATCACTCGATTTGATGAACGATGGATGTATTCCCATAAGTTCAGTGACATGAGCGGCACAGAACGTCCCAACGATATTCCGGCTGAAGGATTCCCCTATGTTATTGTTACGGCGCAACCTATGGATTATGACCTCATTAAAACGGTGCCTTCCGCGTTGAGTGGGGCGGCGACAGGGTTGGGATATTCCCACGATGCCCTCGTTGTGCTTTCTGTTACCCAATATATTCGCAATCTCGGATACAACGCCATTGCGAGTATGAATGATTCGGCTCTGGCCATTCCTCTTGCGATCCAGGCCGGGCTCGGTGAATATGGCCGTAATGGTCTCCTCATTACCAGGAAATACGGCCCGCGCGTTCGATTGGGTAAAATCTTTACAGATATGCCTCTGGCGCTTGATCAGCCGATTAGTTTAGGGGTCAAGGCATTTTGTGATACATGCCGACGATGTGCCACCGCTTGTCCCGTGGGGGCCATATCGCATGGCGAACCCACCGCGGAAAGGTATAACCAATCCAACATAAAAGGGGTTCGCAAGTGGAGTGTGGACGGAGAGAAGTGCTTTGGATATTGGGTCGCTCAGAACAGCGACTGTGCCATATGTATACGCGTCTGTCCTTACAACAAAGATTACACCAAATGGTGGAATCGTATTGGTCAGCGGCTTGCAGGCACGCCTCTTCGGAGATTCATGCTCTGGTTGGATGTCCGGATGGGGTTCGGTAAACGGATGAAACCGAAACGGTGGTGGCGTGGACGATGAACATTCTTATTACGGGCATAACGGGGCGGGTCGGCGCCAATCTGGCGGCCGGACTGATTTCAGAAGGGCATACGATACACGGTCTGGTATGGCCCCGTGATCCGAGTACGGATAAACTGAGAAAGCTCGGCGTTCATTTGTTCGCAGGTAGTCTGACTGAGATCGAAGAGGTACATCAATCGGTTCAGGGTATGGATGTGGTGTATCATCTCGGCGCTGCCTTCCAGGGGGGCGGACCGTTTACAGAAGATGAGTTCTTTGCCATTAACGCAGGGGGAACGTTCAATGTTCTTGAGACGGCAAGAAGAGCAGGTGTACAGCAGGTTATCTATGCCAGCACGGATGCGTTATTTCCTAAATATGTTCCCGGCGGCCTGATGGAGCCCATCAATGAATCTATTGCAAAAAAACCGGTCGGCAGCTACTCTGTCACCAAGTCTATCGGAGAAGATCTCTGCCTGGCCTACTGGAAAAATCAGCGTTTACCCGTCACCATCACCCGCTTCGCTATGATCTTCGGCGCTGGAGAAGTGCTCCATTTCCCCCCTTTTTATCTTCATTCGTTGATTAAAAATAGACCGGAACTTAAATCACTGGAAAAGAAGGAAGATCAATTGGTGATCATAAGAGATGAGCATGGTAGATCTTATAAAAAACACACGGCGGATGTAAGAGACATTGTATCCGGTTTGATGACGACCCTGACCAAAGAGGCTACATATGGAGAAATCATTCAACTGGCGGGCCCAGAGCCCTTTACCTGGGATACAGCGGTGCCCTATTTGGCCGAAAGGCTGAATATGTCCTATACGGATGTGTCTATTGACGGTACACCGACTTTTTATGAATTTGATTTGAATAAGGCAAGAACACTCATCGATTACAAACCCCGATATGATATTATTCGAATGATTGACGATGCTATCCGGTTTGAACAAGGAGACGATATCGGTTTATTGCCGACTTAGGAACCGGAATTATATAAGACTACAGCGGAAAAATACCCCTGAATGATGCCTGATCAACCCAACACACTCGTAATCATGTCAGACCAGCAGAAGGCTACGGCGACGGAGTGAAATCAATTCATATATTTTCCCATCAAGACATTAAAACGATCTGATAATTGGACATAGCCTGTCCAATTATGAGGAAAGAATGGCAAATAATACATGGCCGTTTCCCTGGCCGGAAGATCAGATTGCCCATTATACCGCCTACCGGGTGAATGATCCGCCTGTAATCAACGGACGCCTGGATGAACCGGACTGGCAAGCCGCCCCCAAATCCTCGCGATTCCGAGATCTGGTCAATGGGGACGAGGTGATTCATGATACCCGTACGGCTATCCTCTGGGATGATGATAATCTCTATGTCGGATTCTGGGTAGAAGAACCCGCGGTGGCAGCAACTCTGACAGAGCGTGATGATCCGATCTATAAGAACAACGATGTAGAGGTGTTTATTGCTGGTCAGGACACCTATTATGAATTTGAAATCAATGCTTTCGGGACAATCTACGAGGTGTTTTTTATATGGGAAGAAGCTTATGAACGGCATGGATTCGATAAAGTGCCTGAATTCAACCGCTATAAGGAAGGCGTTCGGTGTTTTCCCGGCGTTGGATTTCAACCGCATCCGAGAGGACCACGAATCGGCTATTGGAACTGGGATTTCCCCGGTTTGCAGAGAGCCGTCTATGTAGATGGGAAAATCAACAATGAAAAAATTCGAGACCGGGGATGGATGGTCGAACTTGCTCTACCCTGGAAGGGCATGGCATCGCTGGCTAAATCGGATGGCCGTGCCCTCCCACCCGAAGACGGTGATATATGGCGAATGGATTTTTCACGTTTTAATCAGTACAAGGAAGCCCCGCCATCCCGCGACACCTCCGCCTGGGCATGGAGCCCTCATGGAGTGATGGATTCTCATATACCGGAAGTCTGGCCGTATATCCACTTCTCTACACAAAATGTGTGTAATCTATGAGAAAGGAAAATACAATGGAACCATCACTCGATTGGCGAGATCAGGGCGTCAAAGTCATTTCGGGCGATCATCTGGATACGAATACCGCTCAAACACCCGGGATGTCCCGCGCGGCAGCGATTACTCATGCCAGGACGGGCGCAAGCAAGCTATGGGCCGGCACTGTTACCATCCATCCTGATGCAAAAACCGGTGCCCACCATCATGGTGATCTGGAGAGCGTGATCTATATTCTTAAAGGAAAAGCCCGGATGCGATGGGGAGAACAATTAGAATATATGGCTGAGGCGGGTCCGGGAGATTTTATCTATGTGCCGCCCTATGTACCACATCAGGAAATCAACGCCAGCCCGGATGAAGCGTTGGAATGCGTCCTGTGTCGTAGTGGTATGGACCCCGTAGTTGTTAATTTAGATATAGAACCTATTGAAAAACCGGAATTGGTATTTTGGGTAGATTCCATTCATTCCGCGCCTGAAGATTGTGCAGGGTCGTGAGGGCCGTATAAATGCGATAGGCGGTTAGATTCTATTGCTTTCCGCCTACCTGCTGCATACTGCTACTGTTCCCTGTACACTGCCTCCCGGAGTCCTTTGATATAGCCCACAGCAAACAAGCGAGCAATAGCTGAATACCCGGGATGGTCATTACTGTCTCCAGCCAGAGTGGGAACATGATCCGGACGCAGGACACCATCGAAACCGATATCCCGGTAGGCACGCAGGCATTCCAACATGTCGGTCGGTCCGTCATCATGGAAAGTTTCCTCATAGTGCTCTACGTTTCCTTTCACATCCCTGAGATGTACAAAAAAGATTTTACCCTGTTTTCCAAAATCTCGAATGACGGCCGGTTGATCATCCGTCATTAAGGCAAAGTTACCCTGACAGAAGGTGAGACCATTTGAGGAACTCGGGACCAGATCAATCAGTCTTTGAAAATTTTCAACAGAACGCATGATACGGCCGATACCTCGAAGGGGCGATAAGGGCGGATCATCTGGATGCATAGCCATCTCGACGCCGGCTTCCTCAGCCACAGGCACGACCCGCTCCAGGAATTCATGCAAGGTTTCCCAAAGCTGATTTTCGGATACCTCACCGGCTTCCGTCAGGGGGGCATTTTTCATCATCTCATGATCATAGCCAGTCACCATAGCGCCACCACGTGAGGGGATTGTGGTGGAAGTACGCATCCAATTCAAAATCGCCATCCAGTTATAACACCATGTTTTTATACCGACGCGTCCCATATTTGATACAAAGGTGCAGACATTGTCGTACTCCTCTTCCTGGCCTTCTGTTCCCAACTTTATTTTATGCATCGGGGGGGCGCTTTCAATGACCGAAAGGGTGAATCCGGCGTCTTCAAAGGCGTTTTTCATCCTCAGCATGGGCATATAGTCCCATCCCTTTTCATTTCCTTGACCGCCGGGGATGCCCGCTACTGCATGGCTGACGCCGATTTGTTTTACCTGATCCCATAATAAACTGTGGGATGATCCGAGTACTTCCGCAATCTCTATCATGCTAATTTCTCCGGTGGGAAAGTGGGAAAGCCAGGTTGAATTTTTGAATTATGATTTAAAAATCTATTATTTTCAGTCATTCATAAATCAAAAAATATAATTCAAAACTTGGTTTATATATCTCGACGGGTGCGTACAGGGTGTTGCTGGGCGCGATCGAACAGGTCGGCCCATTCTTCTGAACCATCATCGTATAATGCATTCAGATATACGCCGTCCACATGGGCGGGACCGTGACCCTGGCCGTAATATCCATAGCCCTGACTCATGCTTCCCAGGTGAACATAAGAATGGTCAGGGTATACCACCTGGCCTATAATCCTTGGTTTGGGCCTGTCGTATCGTTCCCCCTTTTTATTTAAATCCTGAATAGTCTGATCGGGGATCCGATATTTTGCCACGGTTTCTTCATCTACCTCGACCCCAAGTCCTGGTTCTTCCGGCACACGATGAAATCCTCCTACGATTTCGATAGGCTTTGTGAGCAATTGGTGGCTATAGAGGTTCATACAGGTAATTGCCGGCCAGGTCGCATGGCTGAGAACGGCACCGAGATGAGCCGCCCAGGTGGTCGTCAGGCCATTGCCCACCAGTTGAAGCCAGAAAGGCATATTGGCCTCTGCACTCAGGGTGCCTTGTTTTATGACATTCGATTTACCGGCACAGACCACAAAGCCATCACACACTTCTTCACGCACGGTCGTTAAATAGGGTGGAGAACCGAAATGCATAGCAATGGGACGGGGAATGACCTGTCGTAGCTGGCGGTTACCCAGAATATCCCCTTGTGGTATGGGGGTTTCAAACATGGCTACATTGTTATGCCGGGCCAGTTTCTGCATGATTGGCATAGCCGCGGCTGCATTTTGCATGGTGCCATTTGCGTCCAGATCGAGTTTGAAATACGAGGGAACCCCGCTCGTGATCGCCTCCACCTGGGCGAATATATCCCACCAGGGGCGTTGTTTTATTTTAAAACTTGTATACCCCTTGGACACAGCTTCTTTAGCCTCTTCCAGCCAGTCTCCCGGCGCGGCATCAATGGACCACCAGGATATAGGTGCCCAGTCTCTTACTTTTTGCCCCATGAGTTTATAACACGGGATCTCCAACGCTTTTCCGACCACATCGAAAAGGGCCATTTGTAACCCGGCTCCGAGTGCATCATCATTCATCATATCCGCCGGACTTTGACCAATAACCCGGTTTACCGCCTCGTCGGTGACCCTTGCCCAGGTATAATGTATAACCGTTTCTCCCCAGCCTACAAGACCCGTGTCAGTGGTCACTTTGCATAACTCAAGAATAGACCAGTTGTACACCTCCCGCTCAGAAATCCTGATTTGCCGCTCCGTGAATGGAACGTCGACCACCATACGTTCTACATCGGTCACTTTCATAAGAAGGGGTCCTCAAGGAATGGGATGCATGCTTAAGGGCGACCCTGATCGGACCGCCCGTGATGACCATCTCTAAACATACCTACAACGATTCTGTAAAAATACATGGCCCTAAATCATTAAACAACTGACCAGTAAAAGAACAAGGAAAGGTAATATACCCACCGCCACATTATCGCCCATGGATACTAATAATTCAATTGGGATGGTGATCTCTAAACCGAATCCTAAGTTGATTGATGCTGCGTCGGTGACGCCAAGGGACATGGAAATACCGAAATATAAACTGCCAAGTAATGCCACCCAGAGCAGCAGGTGACCCACATGTGGTATTGTGCCTGTCGATAGATCTTCGGGTTCCATGATATCATGATAGAGTAAGCCCCACCGTTTTACCCTTGGATATAATACAGGCAGTAAAAGAGGTCCCAGGATGGCCGCCGTGATAAAATTGTTAACGGTTATAAGTGGTGCGAGGACATGAAAGGGAACGAGTCCGAGGGTATCGAGTCCCCATCCAATTTGTACGCCACAGGCCAGACTGGCCAGTAGGGTTATCGGAAGATATCGTAAAAGCTTGGAAAACCCCCAGGGGACCGGTTCGTTTTTTGAAAGGAGACGCCACATCCGATAGGGGATATAACCGAACCAGAAGTTACCAAGCATGCCCACATAGCTGCCGAGTCCGTATGTACCGCCCATCAAGTCTCCAATCAGGTTACCGAAGGCAGCGCCCCAGGCGCCTGCAGGGCCGAACATGAGTGAGCAGATGACCGGAAAGACGTTGGCAGGACGAACCTCTGTAATTCCAGGAATAATGGGTAGGAGTTTAAATGGAATTAAAACGGCGGCATACATCGCCGCCGTCAAGGCTACCAGGACCACCATCCTGGTATATTTCCACATGGTAAAGACTTCCCGCACGGGTTTAAGTCCCCTCAGGCCTTCTGCTCCATTTGTTTAATTTCATCACGCAATCGTGCAGCATCTTCATAGCGCTCATCATCAATCGCAGTCTGGAGTTTTTTTCGGGCTGTTTCCAATGGGGCGTTACTGTCCATTTGAACCTCTGGCTCTGAAGTCTCCATCATGTCTTCGATAACAATTTTTTCAACGCCTTCTTTTTGGAGTTCTTCGATGGCTGCTATAACCTCGTCCTCTCCCTCGCCGGCCTTACTACTGGGTGGCATGTTTTTTCCGGCTTCATCCATCACGGCTTCCATCGCATATATGGGGGCATTGGCGCGTAAGGCCAGGGCAATCGCATCGGTTGGGCGAGAGTCAATTATAATAGAACGACCATCCAATTCGGCATGGATTTCCGCTATGTAGTAGGCTTCCTCTCTTAATTCCGTGATAAGGATATATTGGATTTCGGCATTGAAATGTTCGAAGACGGAATTCAACAAATCATGGGTCATAGGCCTGGGCGGTGGTGGGTCTTCTTCGGTTATTTGCGATTTAATCGCGATCGCTTCCGCTAAGCCAATCATAAGAATCAACACACGCTCTTCCTGCTCATCGGACAACCAGAGCACCGGTGTAGCATGAATGGGATAGGGAGGACCTACATCATAGACTTTCAGTCGAATCATGATAACAACCTTTCTTCCCGTCCATCACCGATGCATGGTTGTCTCTGAAAGATAATCGATAAACAAAATCGGTAGGGATATGTCAGATATGTATGAAATGCTGATAACAACTTATTGATGATGAGGTCGCCCTCGAAAGATGGCAACTCTGCTATGATTTGAGTAGAGATGTCAACTCGAACGGCGGTTGGTTATAGAGGATATAAATAATATCTCGACGGCATTTGGTCAAGCTAAATATCATCACATGAAACCCAAACTATTTAATTTTACTGATGTTTTGCTGCTTGCTGCGTACCATCAGTAATTTAATCAGATGGATCGGGACGCCATGATCCGTGGGGACGTGCGTTTTCAATCAGGCGTTTTCGCGATAGGAACCGATAGGCGGCTTCTTTTTTACCCGTGTTACCTGAAGAGAACAGGCGAGAGGTTTTAACCTGGACCTGAGCGTGGAGGTGGTCCCGTAAATATTCGCGCCGGTGATGTTCCCGGCAGAGGGTGATTCCATTTTCAAGCGTGTTTCCGCCACCCTGAGACCTTGGGATGATGTGATGGGCTTCCAGATCTTTTGTAGCACAGCATTCCCCATATTTACAATGAGCATCCCTTTCTTTTACAAGACGAGACCACCTTTTATCCGAGTATTGTTCTTCTGTTTTTACCATTTCCATACCCATTCCTCCTTCAGGTGGGTCTGTCTTTTAGGTTCGGACCAAGAATTTATTTTTAGACAGATCCTTAGAATAGCACCTCTTCAGCACCTGCTGCGGGCTCGCATATATACATGTCCGGTTGCAAACCGGTCTCTTCAGGATATCGTGCCTTCACTACCTTCTCAAACTGATCTATTCCCGCTTTTTCGATCAGGCTGACCGTGCAACCTCCGAACCCGCCTCCGGTCATTCTGCTTCCCAGGACGCCTTCAGTTTCACGTGCAATGTGGACGAGAAAATCCAATTCGCTGCAGCTGACCTCATATAAATCACGCAAACTGTCGTGAGAGGCATTCATTAACTGTCCGAACTTCCTTAAATCCTTGCGTTTGAGTGCCTGGACGCTATCCAGAACTCGTTGATTTTCAGAGATGACATGATCGCAACGACTACGGACGACCGGGTGTAAATTTTCTTTGCACATCATAAATTGTTCGATGGATACATCCCGCAGGGCCTCGATGCCACCAAGCTGTGTGCTAAGAATCCGTACCCCCTCTTCGCATTGGCGCCGACGTTCATTATAAGCCGAATCGGCCAGTTCTCTCGGTTTATTGGAGTTTGTTATGACCAGCACATGATCAGGCGCTTGTATCATAACCGATTCATAATCAAGCGAACGACAATCTATAAGGAGAGCTGCGCCTCGTTGGGCGAGGCAGGAAATAAACGGGTCCATGATACCGCAATTGACACCTGCATATTCATTTTCCGCTTGCTGACAGAGCCGAGCAAGGACCAAACCAGATAAATCCACTTCACTCAACGCCGTCCACATGGTTGCGACCGCCATATTGAGTGCGGCGGAAGAACTCAGGCCGGCCCCGATAGGCACGGTACTATGCAATACGGCATCAAGGCCACAAAGACCTATCGATTGTTGTATTAAAACTGAAGCAACACCATAGGGGTAAATCCCCCAGGTCTCCACCGGCGTCTGCATTTGATCCAGATCAAAGGTCACTGTGGTGTTATCATTCAGGGAATGTATGCGAACCTGACGATTTTTTCGTGGAGTCGCGGCCAGCAGAACATCCCTGTCAATGGCTACGGGGAATACGAAACCATCATTGTAATCTGTATGTTCACCAATTAAATTGACCCGTCCTGGCGCTCGAAAAAGACGTATGCCGCTATGGTCTGATCCGAAATGCTGATGATGGCCGTCAATTAGATTTTGAATTCGTGTGTTCATCGCTGTGTCAGAAATAATTGCCGTACTGACTTAAAATAAGCGTAAGCCAGATCGGTCTTGTAATCCGGATAGGTCCATGGCAGGGCTTGAAAATTTCCTTTACGAAAGATCAGAGTCACCTCGCCATATATCCCTTGGTCAAGATAAAGACGATGACTGTAATTTTTAGTGGTAGCCAGCACCAACTGCGCCCCGTTGATGTATCCGGGGTCCAGGTTGATTCTACGTCCCGGTTGACCGTCCGGGCGCTGTAAATTCATTTCCATCTCATTGGTGATATGTTTAATAGATGAAAGCGTCCCTGGATTAACAGTATCCTTAAAACTGATAAATTGTTTTATCAGTTCTACGCCCATTTCTTTCTGATAATAATCTGAAAAAGAAAAAGGATAGCTCTCACTTTCTGAATCTACGTCGCCGAATTCAGTCCCCAACATGATTCGACCCTGAGCAATCATCTCTTTATTTTGCGCCATAAGCGCGATCATTAATTTGACCGGCTCGGGGGAATCAGCAGTGCCCATGGAATAATATCCCGATCAGGTCATTTGCTAAACAATTGTCCCGACCATATATTGACCAATCGATATATCAGTGCAAAATACTTCAAATATGGAATACAAAACAAATATATAGCACATGGGCGTTTTGTCAACGTAAAATGAGGTTAGACCGGACACAAAGGCAGGTGGATCATGCAACGTTTTATTTATATGATCTATTTAATGGTCCTATCAAAGGTTACCCTCCCAACATTTGCTAAGGATCTGATGTCATCGGACCATCTGAAAATCAGAGGGTCTATCGATAGTTACTACACCTTTGATTTTTCAAGACCCCATCTAAGGACAGAGCCTTTACAACAGGTCCTCTTCGCCATAATGAATTCAGTGGACCTTTTCCCGTTCACTCATGGCCGACTTCTCCCCTTTTTTCGAGACGGGCTTGCGTTTATCCGGCCCTCTCTCAGAGAAAAGTACATTTACCGTAGTGTTGGTAAATGGATGGCAAAATATCTGAGAGAATAATGATGACAAGGCGATCGGCACGCAGCTTCAACACCAACTCAATGATCGTATTTTCCTGAACTGGAGTACGTTTATCGGTAATGAAGCACCGACAAATTCTCCGTCCCAACTGCGCATTTTTAATGATTGGTTTATCCAGGCTCAAATCCATGATCGAGTTGACGCGGCCTTGATCTTCGATTCGGGCTTTCAGAAACGGGCGTCATTAAGTACATGTGATCCCTGGTATGCCATGACATTTTACACCAGAATACGGGCTACACCACGATTGAAATTCGGCGGGCGTGTCGAATATTTCTCGGATAAGAAACAGGTCATTGTACCAACCGGCACACCGAATGGTTTTCAGACGTTCAGCGTGTCGGCCAATATCGACTATGCGCCTGTTGATCATTTTTTATGGCGCATTGAGTCACGGTTTTACCGATCAAAAGATGCCGTGTTTCCTTCCTGTCCGGGTAATAAGAGAAATAGCGGTATGATTACCATGTCATTCGCTATGTATCTGGAGTGAGTCCTGTTGAGGTGGTAAATTTGAAGCCAGGAGTTGATATGATACTCGATCGCTTTTCATTGGTAGATAAAGTGGCTATCGTGACCGGTGCCGGTCAGGGACTGGGGGAAGCCATAGCTCTGGCAATGGCTGAAGCCGGGGCTAAAGTAGTCCTCTCGAGTCGAACGCTATCCAAATTAGAGCTGGTTGCTGATCGAATAAAGGAGGCAGGTGGGACCGCATTGATCATACAGGCAGACGTGGCAGACCGTAAAGACCATGAAAAAATAGTCGCGACGACCTTGGATCGATGGGGACAGATTGATATCCTGGTCAATAATGCAGGGGTAAACAGGCGGTCACCGCCGGAAGAATATCTGGAAGAAGATTGGGATGCCGTCGTCAATACGAACCTGAAGGGTACCTTTTTTTTAACACAACGGGTCGGGCGAAGCATGATCGAACGAAATTATGGAAAGATCATTCATATTGCCTCCCTGGCCAGCATCACTGGTATTCCAGATATTCCTGCCTATACGGCGGCCAAAGGTGGACTTGGCGCTCTGACCTATCAACTGGCGATTAATTGGGCAAAATACCATATCAATGTGAACAGTATTTGTCCGGGATATATTCGTACACCGCTTACCAGATCTGTGGAGGAAAGTGATCGGGGTGCCTATATTGTGAACCGAGTGCCGATGGGACGCTGGGGGGAACCGGAGGATATCGCGGGAACTGCCGTTTTTCTCGCCTCCTCGGCCTCTGATTTTCTTACCGGGCAGTTAATTGTGGTAGATGGAGGATGGATGGCAGGGGGGTGAAAAGGGAGCAGGTAGTCAGAAATGATTTGGTGAATTGTAGATTGAATAATCCAAAAACAGTTAACCCCGCAGGGCTCAGGTCGTGTCCACAGGACACACGCCATCAAGCAACCGGTCAGGGCGGTAGGAAGTCAGGAAAAATCCCAATCCCCCAATCCCCCAATTAGACAGGGTTGTCGAAGTCAATGCAGAAGGCTTTTCAGTTCATCCCTGATTTCAGCGGCACGCTCAAAATCTTCTGTTTCGATGGCCTCCTGCAGTTCTTCCTGCAGGCTTTCTTCGGGAGATTTAGGTTGTTTTTCTTTGATCTGTTCGGCCATATCCCGTAATACTTTCAGCTCCTGACTTTTTTCAATAAGGTCAGTTTGATCATACCGTTGGAAAAAGGCTTCTATATCTTCTATCCCTTCTTCTATTTTACGTAATGCGCCGGGGATATCCTGACATTGGGCTCTTATTAATCCCTGAGCACGGGTTCGGTGCATGAGGACAAAGGGGCGATATTGTTCGAAGGCCATCCTATCATTCTCATCCTCTGCATATTTTCTTACCAGATCCATGATCTGCAGGTTGTGTTCTGCATCACCCAGAGCTTCATCGTAGGCTTCTAATTGAAAAAAACTAATACGACGATAGTAGTACTGTAAAGATTCCATTTGTAGTATTTCACATTCATCATGTGAGAACCGAACATGGGCGTCCGAGCCGTGTTCCACTGTCTGTTCATCGATGGAATCCAGATAGTAATCCAGCAAAGATGGTTTTCCATGAGGCGTCTTGCCATCGGGGCGCGCTGTCCACGCCATTTGAAGAAGGCCCAGGTCGACTCGCATCTGGATTTTGGGTAATCCATCATTGCCAATTATTTTTCGAACGACAAGCTCACCCGGGCTGTTGTAATGCCAATCCTCCAACAAGGCGCTGATATCAATATTCATGACTCTGACCCCACATGAATTAGATCCATTCTAGGTAACAACGTGGATTTTGTATCAACATAACCTATAGATATTTCAGTCGGTTTTCTTCTTCTATCCTTTCTATTATTTTTTTATTTCCTGATCACGTTCTTTACTACAAATCAACAAGACATCCGGCGTATCGATGACAATCACATCATTAATACCGACGATAGCTGTTAATTTATTGGAACTGTCTACTATGGTGTTATGCACATCCACAGCGATCACTTCGCCTTTGAATGCATTACCATCCGCATCCCGGGGCCAGAATTGTTCAACGGCAGACCAGCTTCCTACATCACTCCAGGAAAACGTTCCCTGGACCACGAATACGCGGTCCGCTTTTTCCATTACGGCATAATCAATGGAAATATTTGGTAACGCCGTGTAGATCCGTTTCAGATGATCGGGTTCATCCGCTGTCCCCCAATAATCATCCAATTCAATTAAACCCGAATAGACCGTCGGACAATATTTTTCAAGATCTGATAAGATGGTATCAACCGATCAGACAAACATCCCACTGTTCCAAAGATGGCGGCCGCCCATAAGAAACTGCTCGGCCATCATCCGATCAGGTTTTTCGCGAAAGCCCAGTACTTCATGGACCCCGGTCCATCAAAGCATCTCCCACGTGGATATATCCATACCCGGTTTCCGGTGAGGTGGGTTTGATCCCGATCATTACGAACCCTCCTTCATGCGTTGCGGTCTCTTCACATTGTTTCAAGCATTGTATGAATGTATCGTTATCCGGTATAAAATGATCTGCAGGGAGGACGGTCATCATTGCATTTCCTGCTCGACGTCGTATATGTAACGCTGTTAATCCTATGCATGGCGCGGTGTTACGAATGGCCGGTTCGCCGATGATATTTTCCTCTGGAAGATCAGGGAGCTATTCTGCTACGGTTGCACTGTATTCCGCGTTTGTTACTACTCAGAGGGCATCCGGCGGCGTGATGGAACGGAAGCGATCATACGTTTGCCTTAACATGGTATCATTACCAACGATATGCAGAAACTGCTTAGGTGTATGTATTCGACTGTGTGGCCAGAATCGGGTCCCACGCCCTCCGGCCATGATCACAACATGCATAGCTTGTCCCTATTTGTGTTCCATGAATAGGCCAGGCTAAATATATCCATAAACGGCGCCCCATGTGGTCAGGATGCCGATGCCCCAACAATAAAAGGCGAACTTGGAAAAGTTTCCATCGGTGACTAATCTGATTAATAATTTCAGGGCAACATAACCGCTGACGGCTGCAATCCCGGTAGCGATGAGAATCGTTGGCCATTGCTCCAGGGAGGCCGGAGGGGCTTGCTGCCACTGTAGAAGGGTAGCGCCGATAATGGCGGGGATAGCCAATAAGAAAGAAAATTTAGTCGCCAGTTTTCGATTAAGTCCCAGAAGCAGGGCGATCGATATGGTGGTCCCGGTTCTTGATATGCCAGGTATGATGGCCATAGCCTGACCACTGCCAATTAGCAAGGCGTCTACCAGGGTGGTATGTCCGGTATGTTTTGTCGCCTGTTGTGCAAATTGCGAGAGCCATAAGATCAAGCCGGTGATTATAAATGCGATGCCTACATATATAGGCGTAGCGAAAATAGCTTCGACATCATCCTTAAAGACCAGACCTATGATGGCAACCGGGATTGACGCGAGGATAAGTAATACCAATAATCGGAGCGATTGATCACCCGAATCTATTTCGCCTGTACTCACCCTCTGCCAGATACTCCGTATCAACTGCAATAGATCCGTTCGGAAAACAATCAATACGGCAAGTAAGGTACCAAGGTGTAACATCACATCTAAAAACAACTGTGGTTCCTTTAATCCAAACAAATGTTGAAAAACCACAAGATGGCCGGAGCTACTGACGGGTATAAATTCTGTTACGCCCTGGATAAAACCAAGAATAGCCGCTTGATGCAAAGGGATCAGGACTAACTCCTTAATGTTTTGATTGTCATCCTCGCGAAAACTGGGATCCTTCAATCAAGGCTATGAGGGCTGCTGCCGTCTGGTATGTCGACGAGGCGACCTTCTCTGACGCGACTTTCTCTTATTG
>CAJXCW010000096.1 GCA_913051705.1 uncultured bacterium | reverse complement strand
GATAGAGGAACAATGGGACTTGTTTTCAGGGGATAACGCTTACGTACGATACCAATTGATGATTTTTATGCCGGTCTGCCATATTGGCGATGTGACTTCCGTCCAGGTATGAACGGCGTGTCCGGACGTTTTCAGGAGCGCCTCGCCTCCGTCTTCCGGCATGCCGGTGTGGTCCAGAATACGACCCAGGACCGGCGTTCCGGTGGGCACACGACGTGGTACGACTGTTTTTTCCGCCTCCTTACGCTGTGATGGAAATGCCGAAAGTTTCGGTTGTTTTACACCGTGGCCGACCAAAAGATCTACAAGCGCACGGTCCCTTCGCGCCACAGCCCAATCGGCAGCAGTACGGCCATCTTCGTCCTTATGATGGATATCGGCGCCATGTTGTATCAGAAGGTCAATCATCTGGGGATCATGACGATAGACGGCATAGTACAACGGGGTCTGTCCGCCCGCGTTCTCGGCATTTACATCAGCGCTGTGAGTAATGAGCCGCTCTGCCATATCGGTATTTTGCATTTTCACCGCTTCATGCAGCGGGGTTATTGCCGTCGAAACCATCGGGGCCTGTCCCTCACCGCGTCGTCCATTCACATCGGCGCCGGCATCCATCAAGATGTCTACCATGGCTTCGTTACCCATGCCTGCCGCTATATGAAGCGCTGCGACGCCGAGCGACCAGTAGTGCCCCATGGTCGTAGTATCCCAGCGTGTAACCACGTTTATCAGGGCGGGGTTTTTATTTAACGCCGATTGAAGCGCGTCAACATCGTTCGTATTGAGTGCAGTAAAAAATGGTACCCTGCCTTCGAATTCGCTGTCATTTGACGGTTTCTGATCTTGAATGTGTTGCTTGGCCATGTTCAACATCTTTTCTTTCATTTTTTTCCGGGCTGAAAAAAGCCGCTTTTTTAAGGTCGTGACCGGTATATCGGGAAACGCAGCGATCTCCTTTTGCGAGTAGCCGTCCAGATAGAACAGAGTGGTTGCCACCCGTTCTTCCTCGGCACATCACCGAGATAGGAGCGCGAGATGACCGTCGCGATCACGGAAGCAATGACGATCGGACTGAATTGGGCCACGGCGAAATCACCCAGGATAATTTCCAATGAAAACAGAGCGCCTGCTATAGGCGCGTTAAAGGTCGCGGCAATGCCGGCAGCCGCCCCGCATCCGACGAGTGTACGCATGCGCCGTACATTGACTTTAAAAACCTGTCCGAGGGTTGATCCGATCGCGGCGCCGATCTGTGCGATAGGCCCTTCCCGGCCGACCGACATGCCTGTACCGATGCTGATGGCAGAAGCCAGCGATTTTACCAGCACCACACGGGGACGAATACGGCCGCCACGAAGCGCCACCGACTCCATCACCTCGGGTACGCCATGTCCTTTTGCCTCGCGGGCGCCGAAGTATACCAGCGGTCCTACGATAGCGCCGCCGATCGCAGGAATGAGTATCTTGTAATACCAGGGAATGGCCATAATAGATTCCAGGGTACGTCCCCAATCCGGATGGGACATATCCTGAACAAAACCGATGAGCCACCGAAAACCGATGGCCCCGAAACCGCCCAGCAGACCCATCAATACGGCCGCTCCCATCATAAACAGGTTTTCCGCCGTCCTCATTCTATAGGTACCCGCATACATCCATCGAAGCAAGGCGCGGGAATAGCCCTGCCACAGGTGAAATACCTTCAGGGTGATTTGCTTCATGACACCTGAGCCCCCCACCTGTCTGTCCGTAAATAGAACCGCATTTTACATTTATCCTTGTGTCATTACCACCTACGCGTGTCGTTTTTCTTCTATCTTCAACTTGTTTTTTACCTGTCAAATATATATCATACACACTATAAGGCTGCAGGCGGCTTATGTCATCTTACGTGCGATAGGGAATAGTAAAAGATAGTGCGGAGTTTCGAGTAAAAGATAATACAGTACAGAGTGCAGAATATTACAATGATTCGTTGTTTCGTCGTTTTCCCGAAAGGATTTTCTTTATGTCGGAAGAACCCATTATTCAACTGCCGGATACGTCGTCATGGGGGACACCGGATTGGGGTATTAAGGTGATGCCGAAGGATAGCAAGGGCATCGTTATGCGGGATTGTCTGATAGGTCGTGCCGGTGAGGTGCCGGACGTTGCTCCGAAGAATACGGGGGTGGCGCAACGGGGTTCTGTGGTGGACCCGAATACGCCCGATTTTGGATTTCCCATTCGAGATAAGAACCTGGTGTGGGCGGATAACATGGCAGACCTCTATGAACAGGCCAAAGCAGGACAGTGGGACGCCACGACCGATATCCCCTGGGATGATCTGCCTGAACTCCCGGATGATCTGGAACAGGCCGTATGCCAGATTATGACGTTCCTGATACAAAATGAATACCTGGCCATGTATCTCCCGGCCAAATTCATGCATCAGATCGATCCGCAATTTACGGAAGTGGTCCTGTTCCTGGCCACCCAGGTGATGGATGAAGCCCGGCATGCGGAGGTATTCACCAAGCGGGCACTGGCTAACGGCGGCGGCCTCCAGTATGTGTCGGCGGCTGAGGAGTGGTCGGTGCGCAGCCTGTTGTCTCAGGATGACTACTCGAACGGCTCCTTTCTCATGCACGTCCTGGGCGAAGGGACGTTCATGGAACTGCTGATGTTCCTCGAGGACATATCGCCCGATCCGGTCACGGCAAAGACCTTCAAGCTGGCGCGGCAGGATGAAGGTCGGCATGTCGGCTACGGCATCTCTCATTTCTCCTACCATATTGAACAGGATCCGTCGATCAAGGATCAGCTTCTGGCGGCAGCGGAAGAACGCACCATGTTCCTCCAGCAGGCGTCCGGATCGAGTCCCTTTGTCCTGAAAGCCATGATGACGCTGGCCGGCGGCGGTTCACACCCGGAGCAACTGGCCAAAGGCCGGGATCGGGTCCGTGAGTTGTACGAAGAAATGCATAAAAAACGGGTGCGTGGATTAGTCTCCATCGGTTTTGAGCGAAAAACGGCGGAACGAATTTCGGAATTACATGGGAGTGGGGTCCAGAACTTTATGTAATACAATTGTTGAATTATGAATTATGATTTATGAATTATGAACCGGTAGCTATATGAAAGGTTCAGAGTGACCAACTTGTTGCAGGACACAGCACAACGTGCAATCCGGTATCTGGCGGAGCTGGATGATCGAGGGGTAGCGCCGTCGGTTGAGGCGGTAGCGGCGCTCGGGGCGCTGGATACATCCTTGCCCGATAGGCCGACGGATCCGGCTGAGGTGCTGGATTTACTCGATACCTACGGTTCACCAGCGACCACCGCGAATACGGGCGGGCGCTATTACGGATTTGTGACCGGCGGTGTGTTGCCGGCGGCGTTGGCGGCAAGCTGGATGTCGAGTACGTGGGATCAGAATGGCTTCGGATATACGAATTCGCCGGTGGCAGTTGTGCTGGAGGAGATAGCACTCAGGTGGTTGGCTGACCTTCTGGGGTTGCCCTCAGGTTGTGGCGGGGCGTTTGTGACCGGGGCGACCATGGCCAATTTCACGGCGCTGGCAGCGGCACGCCATGCGGTGCTGAAACGGACTGGATGGGACGTGGAAGCTGATGGTTTGTTCGGAGCGCCGCCCATCACGGTCCTCATCGGTGAAGAGGCCCATCCTACGTTAACCAAATCGCTCGGTCTGCTGGGTCTGGGACGCAATCGGGTAGTCAAAGTTCCTGTCGACGACCAGGGCCGGATGCGTGTAGACGCCCTGCCCGATATCGCCGGACCGACGATCATCTGTACGCAGGCGGGGAACGTAAACACCGGTGCAATCGATCCGATTGGTGAATTGTCCGATCGATCGGACCATTCAGGCGCTTGGGTGCATGTAGATGGCGCCTTCGGCCTCTGGGCGCAGGTGGCGCCGCAACGAAGACATCTGACGACAGGGATAGAAAAGGCCGACTCCTGGGCTACCGACGCCCATAAATGGCTCAATGTAACTTATGACTGCGGCCTGGCGTTCGTCAAAGATCCAGCCGCATTGCGTGCGGCCATGTCGATCAGCGCGGCTTATCTGCCTCAGACTACCCGTCGTGAGCCTCTGCATTATACCCCGGAGGCCTCCCGTCGTGCCAGGGGCATCGAAATCTGGGCAACCCTTCGTTCGCTCGGCCGGACCGGCGTAGCGGATCTGATCGAAGACAACTGCCGTATGGCTACCCGGTTCGCCGAAAAACTACAGCAAGCCGGGTTCGAGATATTAAATGAAGTCGTGCTGAATCAGGTCCTGGTGTCATTCGGCACGCCTGAACACACGCTGGCCGTGATTAAACGCATTCAGGAAGACGGCACGTGCTGGTGCGGCAGCACCGTCTGGCAGGGCCGAACCGCCATGCGCATCAGCGTCTCCTCCTGGGCGACGACCGAAGAGGATGTGGATCGGAGCGTGGAGGCGATGATCCGGTGTGAGGGGATAGAACGCGGTTAACTCAGGAACAAGGTTTAAATAGTTGAGGATAAGATGAATACACTACGTATCCCCACCATTGATGTCTCAGAAGAAATAGAACGCCATGTGATAATCTCACAAGGGACGCCCGACGAATACCAGGGCCACCCGACGACGCTCTTAATGCCCGACACCACCACCATGTTCTGCGTCTATCCGCTTGGTCACGGCGGACCGGCGGTGGTATTACGCCGAAGTGAGGATGCCGGATTGACCTGGAGTGCGCCGCTGCCTGTACCGGACAACTGGGCTACAGCCAACAACTGTCCGGCGATCTTCCGGTTTGTTGGGCCCGACAGCATAGAACGGCTCTTTGTGTATGAAGGCAACGGCGATATGCGTCAGGCCATGTCACTCGACCAAGGCCGCACCTGGACGCCTTTCGAGCCGAATGGATTGAAAACGGTCATGCCTTTCACCTCGATCATCCCGATTGAAGGCCGGCGTCTGCTGGGCGTCTGGAGCCGGCACTCTACCTTGCAGAGTATCTCTTTCGACGGTGGGGAGACCTGGGAACCGGAACAGATGATCTGTCAGGAGGATAAGGTCTTTGAGGGATGCATGCCCTGCGAGCCGGCGCTGATCCGCTCACCTGACGGCAATCAAATTGCCTGCATCATGCGAGAGAACAGCCGCCGGTATCAATCGCTGATTCAATTCAGTGAAGACGAAGGTACGACCTGGAGCGATCCCGTCGAAACGGTCCCGGCGCTTACCGGCGACCGCCACCAGCTGCGTTATACATACGACGGTCGTCTGGTGCTCTGTTTCCGTGATATGGCAGCCGACAGTCCGACGCATGGACATTTCGTCGCCTGGATCGGCACGTACGATGACCTCGCTCAGGGGCGCGACGGCCAGTACCGTATTAAACTGCTCCACAGCCACGCGGAACGCCTATTCGATTGCGGGTATCCGGGCCTCGAACTTCTCCAGGACGACACGCTGATCGCCACGACCTATATCAAATACCGCCCCGGCCCCGAGAAACATTCTGTGGTCAGCGTACGGTTTACGTTAGAGGAATTGGACGGGAGATGAGCACGGAAATCGCAGCTTGCATCATTTAAACAGGACATAAAGACTATGGGCGCAGTACACAAATATCAGGGTAAAGATGGCAACAATGAGTGGGAAGGCGTTCAGGTACAGCCGTATGAAAGAGGTGGCGCGGTTGGTGGATCAGTACGGATGGTCATTGGACCGGAAGACGGCGCGCATAATTTTGCCATGCGCTATTTTGAGATCGAACCCGGTGGTCAATCCTCCTTCGACCGCCATGAACACGACCACGGCGTGTATATCCTTAAAGGAAGGGCCAAAGTATTAATCGGCTGGGATGTCCACGATGTGGGGCCTGGCGATGTGGTCTACATCGCTCCGAACGAACAGCATCAGTTCGAAAGCATTGGCGAAGAACCGCTGGGTTTTCTGTGCGTCGTACCGCCGAAGGACGATCCGGGCGAGCAGAAGGAGCAATGCTGAGCAATTTTTGAATTCTCATTCATCTCCAAGCTATGGATCCCCGCTTAAAGCCTCCGGTCAAATCAGTTTTGTCTTGTACTATACTACCTTAACCCATTCTTGATCAGATAGACCTGCGTCTCCACATATCCATGGCGTACTTCTTCAAAACGTGGGCCCATGGTCTGATGCAGATCACCGAGGACGAGGAATGGGACGGAGCCGTTTCGACAAAAATTTCAGTTCTACCGTGTTAAACATCCCGAACAGCATACGAAACAAGTTCAGCAGGTTGCTATAAAAATAGGGGATGGCCGTAGCATAATACAAATACCCGCCCAGCCGCTCGGCGATGGGAATCATCTCCGGATCATCCCCCACAATCTGCGTATAAGAATGATGGGCGATATGTTCGTACCGGAAATAAACGGGGATCAGGAACAGGCTTGTTCCGGCCACCCATCCCACCGCCTTGTTCATAAACGGACTCTTGAACGCCGTGCCGTGCGAACACTCATGAAACGGCGCGAACCAATGGACCATCACCACGCCGTGCAGCAACATAGTCGGGACCACCCACCCCGTCCCCAGCGACAGACACACCAGAAATCCCGTCAACAGCATGGTCAGCGTGTATCCCACCAGAAAAACAAAACCGGGGCCATTCCGATCCCGGTGCTGCAACAGCTCATTCAACCGCGCCTGGGGCACAATATCCGTAGGCTTAACCGCCTGCTTGTTTTCTGATTTCGTTATCATTTGTTTTTCGTTATACCCGGCGCTGAAGCGCCGGGATAGTGGATTTCGTCTATAATAAAAATAGCTTACCCCACCAATAACGTCAAACAAAAAGCCTGGGTCTCCGTTACACTCCCCAATCACCCAATCACTAAATCACCAATCTCCATTTCAAAGCCCCGGCACCCGCCCCCTGTACCCGGTCAGTTCCACATACCCCTGGCCCGTCACCGGTCTGCCCTGATCTGTACCGCGCACAACCACACTGCCTTCCCAGTAGATCACGCCGATCAGACTATTCTTACCGAGTTCCTGGTCACTCACGGTCGGCGTCAGTCGTAATTCGATCTGCTCTGAGGGTACGGCGATGCGCCAGGCATGCGGATACGTTCCGCCCGAATGAGGACTGGTCCAGGCGCCTGTCGCTTCGATCTCGAACATTTCCAGGGACAGATGTCGCCAGGTTCCGTCCGTGTAGATCATCGTACCACTCGAGGTCGGTTCATACGTCCCGTCTTTACGGCGCATCACGTAGAGCATCAATTCCCGGTTGTTGTCCAGTTGCAGGCTGAACCAGTCCCATCCCTTCTGGTCGTCCGTAAGCTGGTTGGACCCGAATTCATGATCCATCCACGACAGGCCTGTGACCTCGAACGTCTCCCCTTCAAAGGTCAGCGTCCCCGTGGTCTGCAACCGCGTCAACGAATAATAGTGGGACGCCCGTCCGACGCCCGGTGATTTTTGACTCACCCCGTCGTGCCCGTGGATAACCGGCCGTTTAGCGGGAACCAGGTCGAGTGCAATGGACGCAAAGTCTGCGGATGCCCGTATCCGGTGTGTGGTGTCGTCAGCCAGTTCTGCAGACCAGTCGTTGATCCAGACCTGGAAGCGGTCTTCGCGCGCACCGGCCATATCCAGCGCCGGTCGGCTGATTTCTTCCTTATGAAAAAACTGCTCACCGTCTTCGTCTGTCAGCGCAAAATGTGCGAAATACAACGTATGCATCCGCCACCGCGAGCCGCCCGGCTGTGGATTCGGATTGATTCCGACCCGAAAGAAGGTCAGCTCATACCCGAATATCCGATCATTACTCTGTAGATGCCCGGTATAATACCACCATTCCGTCTGATAGGCGGGATGCGAGGCGTGATCCTGTGGGAACTGGAAGGTATAGGGGGGGATGGCCTGTTTGAAAGCCTTGGTGGGCTGTGCAAGGGTTGGGCTGGAGAGTAAAAAAACAGAAAGGAGAAAAGGAAGAAAGGAGGAAAGGAAGAAAGCATATCTATAGCGCGCCGTAATCCGTATTCTGTAACCACGAAGTGCTCGATGCGTTCCCGCAGGGAACCCTCCATCCGTAATCCGCAATAGTTTACCCCTCCATCCGCATCGCGTCTGCAGCCGATCGGCCTGCTGCATTTCGTGCGGGCGCCAGACCGGCCAGCAGCGCTGTGATGACCATCAACGCCAGGACCTGGACGAATATCCAGGGGTCGATAAACAGGCGGATGCTCCAGCCGAAGAACTGTTTGTTGATGACGTAGATCAGCAAAATGGACAGCGCCACGCCGCAGGCGCAGCCCATGACCGTCCCGATGAGTCCGAGCAGGCCGCTTTCTACAAGGACCATCTTACGGATCTGACGTTTCAGCGCGCCGACGGCACGCATGATACCGATCTCCCGGCCACGTTGCAGGATCAGGGCCGTCAGGGTGGTGATGACGCCCAGGACAGCCACGACAATGGCAATAGCCTGCAAGGCATAGGTAATTCGGAAGGTCTGGTCGAATACCATCAGCGCTCGTTCCCGTAATTCGTGGTTCGGGGTCACATGCATCATCAGGTGGTTATCGATCATACTCAGGAAACGTTGGCGGACGTCGTCATTTTGTGCCTCCGGTTCCAGATAGAGGGCCATGCTCTCCGTACGGGAGGACTGCCAGATGGTTTCAAAATGGTGGTAGTCCATCATGATGGTCCCGGCATCCGAACTGTAGTCGTAGAATACCCCGGCAATCGGTAGTAGCTGTTCCCCGGTGGGTGTAGACACCGTGAGCAGGTCGCCGGCGTCCACTCTATGACGGTAGGCAAAGCTCTCGGTGACCAGCACGCCGTGGCTGGCGAGTGCTTCTGAAAGGACTTCCCGGGAAGGACGGCCATCCAGAAATTGCAGTCGGCCGAACTGCCGGTGTACATCGAAATCGATTGCGACGACAAAGGCGATTCGATCATTATACGTAATGCGAACGCCTCGATAGGTATCCACGGCTGCTACGCCTTCGAGGCGGCGGGTCTGTTCTACGATATCAGACGGTATGGATACGGTCGCCCCGCCGCCCCGCCGTCCAGCCGGCTGAATATACAGATCGCCCCGAATGGACTGGGTGATCCACAGATCAACCGTCTCCCGGAAGCTGCCGACCATAATGGACATGCCGACCAGCATGCTGACCGCCACCATCAACGCAGCGACGGACACGCTGATCCGGGCAATCGCGTCTTTCAGATAGCGGGCGCCGAGCATGCCTTCGATATTCGCCGACAGGCGGAACAGGCGAGCTACCAATTGTTCGATGCCCAGGGCGCAGACCGGCGCCAGCAACGAAAAGCCGGCCAGCAGCAAAAAAGCACTGAGAAAACCGCCCCATGGATTGTGCGCCTCTACGGTCCAGACGCTGATTAGCGCGGTCAGCAACAGGGCGCCCGACCCGGCCATCGTCCACCGGGCGATAGGCAACGCCGTGCCTTCGATCAGGATACCCTGGCGCACCGTAACCACGGGCGATGTTCGTGAAGCTTCGAGCGCCGGCGCCAGCGCGGCCAGCAGGGAGGCGAAGACCCCCAGCAGAAAACCGTAGACATACGTGGCCGTATCCAGATGGAGGGAGGAAGCATGGCCGACGAGATACAGGGTCGTGAGTGTACGGGAGATGGAACTGAGCGTCAGATTGGTCAGCAACGTCCCAAAGCCCAGGCCCAGTAGACTCCCGACCACGCCAATGAACAGGGCTTCGACAAGGATCATACTCGCCACCTGACGCCGGGTGACCCCGACGCTACGCAGCATACCGATCTCCCGCCGCCGCCGCAGTACGGCCATGGCTATCGCATTAAAAATAAGGAACATGGCCACAAAAAGAGCGATGCTCGAAAGCGCGGTCAGGCTGAGTGCAAACGCACTGACCATGTTCTCCACCTGCTGCGTACGGTTCTGGGATTGCGTGACCGAAGCCTGCGGTGGTAAGATGGATTCAATCCGTGCGATCGTTTCTTCCCGACGTTTCGGGTCAACGAGCAGATCGATCCGATCCAGTTTACCTATCCGCTGAAACACCTCCTGCGCGACCCCGATATCCATCATGACCACATTGCCGCCCAGGGCATGTTGCAATTCTTCAGATTCGATGATATAGCGAATAGTCAGGGGGATAGGGCGGCCGGTGGACAGGACGGTCAGCGTATCTCCGAGATCTAATTGGTGCCGGTTGGCAAGGGTGGTGGTCACCGCGACGCCTCGGGAATCAGCTAAAAATGCCAATGCCCCCTGCATATACGCGTTATCCGATGCAGGTAAAAATCGGGTAAAAGGGGCTTCCAGAAGCAGATCTATCCCCATCACCAGGAGCGTTTCGTTGAACTTCTGGTATACATCGGTATCGTTTGAACCGAATGAATCTGGCCCGATCACAGGTCCTGCATGAGCTCGAGTATACGTCTGTATCACGGGTGCCAGCGCCTGCACGCCTTCAATTTTCCGGATAAGAGGAAAGATCAGTTCATCAAGGCCCTCACTGTCCCCCACGACCTGGAAATTCGAGGTCCCGGCAATGGCATCAATCGTATCCGAAAACGAAGCCATCGCCGACGTATTGGCCAGACGAACGCTGACAAAAACCGCCACCCCGATCGCCACCCCGAGGATCGTCAGCGCAGAGCGCCCTTTGTCATGAATCAAATAACGTAATGAGATCAAGCGGAACAGGTGGAACATGTAAATGGTGAGTTGGTGAGTTGGTGATGGCATGTGCCCTTTGGACACGATGCGAGGACTTCGTGGCTGACTGGTTTAAGTCTTTTCAACCAACAAATCAACAAATCAGCAGATTTAGATGTATTCATCCATCATCTGAAATATATGATCCACTGATTTGCTTGACCACTTTTTTCTCTTATTTTAGCTACCCTGTGAACCTTTTTTACTTGTATTGCGCGTAGCGGATGGCGTATTTTCGTCGGCCTCGTACATCCGGCCCAACGCCAGTACGATCGAGATAGATTCAGGATAGAAACCTCTGTTGAGTTCATAGATCATAATCGCGTCTTTCGTTTTGCCTTCTCTCTCCAGGCGCTCCCCCAGTGTATTGACTTCCCACTCCCTAAAATCGAAAGAACCGATCAGGGCTGATTTTTCGCGCAGTTCGCGGTAAAGATTTACCGCTGCCTCCCCTCCTTCGGTGTCTAGTATGCGCTGCATCGCCTGGGTCAGCAGGATGGGTTTGGACTGGCCCCGGTGGCAGGTTTTACAGGTGATCTCCATAGGTGGCTCGTCCCGCTGAGGGATGAGGGGCAGCACCTGCCGGTTGAGGTTTTCCGTCATACGGATCATGAACCGTGCCTTCACTTTATCCGGATCGTCGCCGCTCTCGAAGACCACGCCTTCGAAAGAGACGCCATCGCCGCCTATATGGCAGTACTGGCACCGGACATCGAGGGCAAAGGAAAAAGGTCGCATGCGGTCAATCAGTTCAGGTCGTGTGATGTCCTTGGGAAACACCTGAAGATTCTTCAAGGTTTGCGAATCCTGGGCATGGACAGTTGGGCAAAGCGGGCCTATTAAGGCGCCCCATAGGATTAGAGCCGCGAGGATGGGGCGATGAAAGAAACGGTAGGACATGTAGATCTCCCTTTTGGATGGTCTGGTTGACTGATTTTGGTTTTTTCAATCAACAAATCAGACAATCAACAAATCAACAAATCAAGTTGTTTGTATCGAGCATATATCTTTATAGACCGGAGGATAGGTTAAAAAAGTTTAGCGTGAGTTTGCCGACCGCTTCCGAACCGTAGATAATGATCAGTTTCATATTTAGCGGATTAGCGTACGTTTTGCCTGGTCAGTGGGAGGATGGGTACGCCGATATGGATGTCATGGCTTCTTTAAATCCTTGACCGGGCTGGTCAACGAAGCAAACCCATCGATTTTACAGGTGACCACATCGCCGTCTGATATGGGGACGGCGCCGGGGGTACCCGTCGATATCACATCTCCTGGCTGCATGGTCATGATCTGAGAATGGAAGGACACCAGATGATCCGGCGGGAACGCCATGGCCGAGACCACATTGGAGGCATGGTCCTTGCCGTTGATCACCGTCGATACCTGCAAGCCCATGACATCCGGCACTTCATCGGGCGTCACCAGTTCGGGGCCGAATACAAAAAACGTATCGAAATTTTTACACAGGGTCAGGTAGCGCGGATTCAAACGCAAAATATCTTCCGCCGTCACATCAATGATCGTCGTAAATCCAGCCACCGCATCCAGCCAGTTATCCTTTGCTACATCCTTACATGTCCGCCCGATGACCACGCCTAATTCCGCCTCTGCGGTGGTTCGCTCCGATAGGGTCGGAATCTCAATCATCTCTCCGGGGCCGATCACGGTCGTGGATGATTTGATAAAACTGCCCGGATATTTATCCGGCAGGGTTTCCGACAGATCCCCGGCATGCGCCAGGTAATTCAATCCAATACCCCAGATACGTCCCGGATAGCGATATAACGGACCGAAAGTCACGTTTTGCTCAACGGGCATATCCGCCAGGGCAGCTTTTCCTTCCCCGTCATACCATGCTTTCAAATCATCGAACTTTGACGATTGCAACAACATAAGCAAGTCTGTTGGAAACTGCGTATGACACGCCTTATTCACCTGCGGCAGGGAAACATACCCCGCGTGTGTGCGTATCGCCGCTACTTCATCATCTTCCTGTATAATGGTCGCAACCCGCATCGTATATCTCCTTGTGTCAGCGAACGATATTTAGTCCTTTTCTTCAGAATTAGATAACCACACATTGAGCGTTTATCAACCTTTTTCGCAGCAATTGCATCCGGTAGTACTTACCACAAAACGATCCGGGGTTAAATATCAACTTGTGGACTCGGCTATGATGGGTATTAATTAACTCAGACACGACCTGACTAACACATCACTGGAGGAGCACATCCATGGCAGCCCCAAAAATTACGAAAATTGAACAAGTAGTCTTTGAGTACACGATGCAGAATATAGGGACGGATTACAACGGGTTCAATGGGGTCTATGAAAAGGGCATTTCGCGGACCATGCGGGGCAGTATCCTGCGCATTCACACCAGCATCGGCATCACAGGAGAATATCCGGGTGGCGGCGGGCTGCCGCCTCATGTGATTCAGTATATTCTGGGTAAGAATCCGTTCGAGCGGGAAAAGATTTATAATGATTTGAAACGCGGGCTCCGGCACACCGACCGTACGGCCATCAGCGGGCTGGACGTAGCATTGTGGGATTTTGCAGGTAAGGTCTACAATGTGCCCATTTATCAGCTTCTCGGCGGCTATAAGAAAACGATACCGGCCTATGCGAGTACGTACCACGGTGATGAAAACGGCGGACTGCATACACCTGAGGCCTTTGCCGATTTTGCCGCCCAGTGCTACGATATCGGCTACAGAGGGTTCAAAATTCACGGCTGGGGTAATGCGCCGATTGAAAGAGAAGTCGCCAACGTCCATGCGGTCGGCAAACGCGTGGGTGATAAAATGGACCTGATGATCGACCCGGCGTGTGAATACGATACCTGGGCGCATGCGTTGAAAGTCGGTCGTGCCTGTGACGAGCAGGGATACTTCTGGCTCGAAGATCCGTACAAAGACGGCGGCGTCTCCATGTTCGGTCATAAGAAACTGAGTGAACACATCACCACGCCCATCCTGCAGACCGAGCATATCTTCGGCCTGGAGCAGCATGTCGACTTCATCGTCAACGGCGGCACCGATTTCGTGCGCACCGGCGTGTACGAGGACGGCGGGATAACCGGCGTGATGAAAGTCGCCCATGCCACCGAAGGGTTCGGCCTCGACGTCGAGCTGCATGGCGGCCAGCTTGCCCATCGGCATTGTATCGCGGCGATCCGAAACACCAACTACTATGAACTCGGTCTGCTGCATCCTCTGATAAAAAAGACCAAACCGCCCATCTACCCACCCGAATTCACCGACGAACTCGAAAACGTGGATGAAAACGGCCACGTCCCGGTACCACAAGGACCGGGCCTGGGCGTTGATCTCGACTGGGATTACATCAAAGCACATCAGGTGGATACGCATGTGTGGGAATGAGATTGAACCAGCAGGTAGACGCAGACACAGGTGTGCCCTTATAAATTCATCATTATAACAAAGAGAGTAGCATGAATATCGGAAGTTCTACCCACGAATATATCAAAGCGGAGTTAAACCGGGACGAGCTGGCGCCGAGTCCGTTCAAACAGTTTGAGATCTGGTATAAACAGGCCTGCGACTCGGCGGATATCGTACATCCCAATGCCATGAGTCTTGCCACCGTTTCCAGCCAGGGTACGCCCACCCTGAGAACCGTTTTATTAAAGATGTTCGACGAAGACGGATTCATATTCTTTACCAACTATGAAAGCAGGAAATCCAGGCATATCCAGGACAATCCCAACGTATCCATCCTCTTTTTATGGAAGACGCTCGAGCGGCAGGTGACAATCACCGGTACGGCGTCGAAAATATCGACGGCGGAATCGCTCAAGTACTTTTCAACCCGTCCCAGGGGCAGTCAGTTGGGAGCGTGGATTTCAGATCAGAGCAGCGTGATTTCATCGCGGAAAATTCTGGAACAGAAGCTACAGGAGATCAAGAACAGGTTTTCCAGCGGAAAGATATCCCTGCCCAGCTTTTGGGGCGGTTATCGCGTGGTTCCCAAGACCATCGAGTTCTGGCAGGGGCGTCCCAGCAGGTTAAACGATCGTTTTGAGTACAGCCTTAATGATGATCTGTCCTGGACGATCGAGAGGTTGGCGCCGTAGGAGGTTAGAGAGATATGAGGATAGCGTGTTCTTCTCATTATTGCCCCGGTAGGCCCGGCGGGCGGGTATATCCGAAGCTTTTCCAGCCGGCCTCATCTCCACCCCGTTACCGATAGGGATGAGGGAAGATCCGCAGGGAGCGGTCTTTCAGCGGGAGGTATATGCGTGCGTGATCATTAACGGGCAGGCTGCTTCAGGGCGATCGCGGTTTCCAGGGCCTGGTGGTAACCGCAGCCGCTGTCCAGCTCGTCTTCGCCGGATTTTCTGATCATCGGGGCGTGACCTCAATTGCTTTGATTGGTTTTATGGATTGATCCGGGTGGTTTTCACCGGCCCCATGCCCATGATCTGCACGATCACCGCTTCGTCCTTCGCCCCATCATAGTGATGCCCGCCGGCAGGATGTTTTACAAAGCTGCCTTCCTTCACCGGCACGGTTTTATCAGGATCGAAGACCTCACTCCCCGGGCCGAGGGATACCCACCAGGTGCCTTTGACGACCGTGATGAACCGGTCCTGGTCATGAAAGTGCGGCCGACTCATCCGACCGGGACCAAATCTGACGCGAAGCACATAGATCCCGGGTTTGGACGGATCACCCGTGATCACGACCTGGTTAACGCCGTCCTCGCCCAATGCCATGTCTTCCGGCTCGGCCGTGATAAATCCCGACGCATCCGGCTTAATGGACTGCCCTGACACACTGAGGCCGGTCAATAAAAACATACCCAGTATACAACTTATCCATTTGGTAGCAGTTGAACGAGTCATGGTTTCCTCCTTGGGAGCCGTAAGGACGCGATGTGGACGCATAGTGTATGCACGCTCAGACTATATATAAACCAGCGTCCTTATTTTTTTCAATGGTTTTCATTTTTTTTCTTCTATCCTGATTTTCGAAGGGGATACCTACCGCAAGACAGAGCAGTATGATCTATCCCTGGCATATTATCAAAAGTTCCTTGAAATAGAACCGGCCAACCCGCGGGTACGGGGTATCATCGAGCAGATAAAGAAATTGGATCACCAAGGTAACTCTTTCATCTTCCTTAATGCTCCCCTGTTTTTATTGCAAGCATAAGAGACGGGTCACTAAATCGAGATGCTTGTGCCATTAAGGTACAACCCTCATGGCGCCCGCTTCATCCGATACAGGATATGGCCATGCTTGTACAGCTCGTACATCACAATCACGGTAATACCCAGCAGAATGTACCACAGAACGCTATCCAATAATCCCATCATCCGCTCCACGTCTCCAGAGACCGCAGATACATCCCCTTTAAAGACAATGATCGGCTCAAGCTGCAATAGGAAGTAGAGGACGACCAGGGTAGCGACGTCCAGGACGATCTCGATGCTGATCTTCGGCAGATTCCATTGATCGTAAAACAGATGGTATCCGTGCAGGATGATCGCGCCGATCAGGATGATATTCACCGGCCAGTAAAATACCGCCCAACCTTCTAACAGGCCGATGTTCCATATAGAGTTACCTACGGTGGCCGAGTTGGTAAAGCCGATGGCCTCATTCCACCATAGCAGGCCGATGGTTTCGAACGCGAGGTTAAACATGTTGTCCGTCCGATCCATGCGCAGGTTCGGCTCCAATGGAGGCAGGCTCGACGGATTCCAGTTTTCATACCAATCGAGCTTTTCACCGGAATACTCCATAATCGCGAAGCCGCCAGTGACGCAGCCGGTAGCGAGTATGACCAGATAAAACAACCGCGACAGTAAGCCCGGCATTTCAGAAAGCGTCTCACTGCCTGTGAAGATCGATACCACGGTGATCGCGACCTGCAGCGCAATCACCACGCTGATGACGATTTTCAATATATGCTTATAGCCAGGGAATAAGGACGGCCCGATAAGATATTGCTGCGGCGCATAGCCGGCGGCCACTTTCATAGGGTGCCCCAATTGTTTCAGAAAGGCCTTCTGGTCTTCCTCATTGAGTTCTCGGCCCGATTCTTCGCTCTTATCCTCCATTTGTTCATAGAGGGATATTTTAAGTTCCTGTTTGATGTCTTCGCGGCTCTCTTCGGGCAAATAATTCGCCACGGCATGGAGATATCTATCCACCCAATTCATGATTCATCCCCCTCCAGCATCGTTGAAATGCGGCTGTTTAAATGCGACCATTCTTCTGTTAAGCGGTTCAATACGTCCTCGCCGATCTCCGAGATCCGATAGAAACGCTTCTGACGCTTGTCTTCTTCGCGCCATTCACTCCATAACAGGCCCTGTTTTTCCAACCGGCGCACCAGGGGGTACAACGTCCCCTCATCGATCTCAATACCTAATGAAATCAATGCTTTACGAAGGGAGTACCCATAGTGCTCTTTTCTGAGTTGCGCTAAGACAGCCAGCACAATAGCCCCCCGGCGTAATTCCAACCGCAGTCTTTCGAAAATCTCTTCTGCTTCCATAAGGTCACCCGGCATTTCGTTAAAGGGGTATACTGGACGCCACATACTGTGTATCACATAGCTATGTACCGCACAGTATACATCACACAGTACGATTATGCAACTATTTTTTTCGATGAGATGAAAAAAATGCAGGTTAGTGGCTAAAACAGGTAGAGAAATTAAAGGACAATTCCAGTTGAGCGCTCTCGGGGCTGGGCCCCGGCATCCAGGGCGACCCGGCGAAACAGACTACGGTGGTCCGTCACATGGG
>CAJXCW010000095.1 GCA_913051705.1 uncultured bacterium | reverse complement strand
TGCCTGTGATTCATGTCGTCGATGAAGAGCAATCGTGCCGTAATGCAGAAATTGCTCGTGAAGCTGGGGCCGACGGCATTTTTCTGATTAATCACGATTTGTCTTATACACGCTTGCTTGATATCCATGCAGCCGTGGTTTCTGACTTTTCGGACTGGTGGGTGGGGATTAATTGTCTTGATTTAGAAGCCGTCGACGTTTTCAAACATATCGATGTGCAGGTCGCAGGCGTTTGGGTAGACAACGCCCTGATCGACGAGCGCCGTGAACATCAAGTAGAAGCTGAAAAGGTGCTTCAAGTGCAGAAAACACACGGTTGGCAAGGTCTGTATTTTGGCGGAGTAGCCTTTAAATATCAACGTGTAGTAGAGAATGTGGCTCAAGCAGCCGAAACGGCGGTAGACTATATGGATGTGGTGACAACCAGCGGCCCTGGTACGGGCTTTGCTGCATCCCTGGATAAAATAATAACGATGAAGCAGGCCATCGGCGCATACCCATTGGCCATTGCCAGCGGCATCACACCTGAGAATGTTACGGATTATTTACCGATATCCGACTGCTTTCTCATAGCGACAGGCATCAGTGACCGACTTGACAAGTTGGATGCCGGGTTGACCGGGAGGTTAATTCGGACAATTCGGGCGTTTGACGCGAAGGAAGAACCGAGTGGAAGGGTGGAAGGTAAATGAGCGGGTGGAAGGTAAATGAGCGGGTGGAAGGGTGGAGGGGAATAAAATTTACGTGAAGTTTACTCCCATCCTCCCACCCATCCATCCTGCACTTTTACTTCAACCATGCGCCGCGATAGCCGCTCTCGTCCCTTCAATATCAAAACAAGCCTGCTGATTGGTCTGCATGAGCCGGTAGGCGATATCCATGGCCTGTTTCTCCGTAAGATATCCATCCTGCACTTCCGATTCCAATGCCCTTGTAAGCCATTTTCTCGCCTGGATAGCATAGGCGTAAGAGCTGGTCGGCCAACCGGTATCCCCGCCGAAGGCAAACAGTTTATTAATAGGAACAGCATGGATGAATCGCCGGACAAAATCCAGTGAACTGTATGGATCAATAGACCAGGCCCAGCATAAGTCCACCCACACATTGGGATAGTGTTTCGCCAGAGCGACCATCTCATGGTTGTATGGATACCCGATGTGCATGAGAACGAACCGGGCAGCCGGATAACGAGCCAGCAAGCCGCACAGGTTTCCCCCTTTGATACGATCTACCGGCATCCGGCTATGGCCGGCGTAGTATCCTGTGTGTAATTTAAAAGGAAGATTATATTCAATTGATAACTCCGTTCCCCTTGCCCAGCCCCAATCGCCCAGACAAAGCCTGTCTTCTTCGGGAGCATGCTCTGGATCTTTTAGAATCACCTCAAGCGATCGGGCTGCTTCATCATCAGATCTTTCCACCCATCGCAGCGTACGTGAATAGGCATGCTGAGCTTTAACGGCGATAGCCATCGGACCGTACTTTTCAAATAGACCGGCCATCGCCTGACGTAAATCAGACAGGGTGTTTACCATAATCCCGGTTTCTTCTTCCAGCTTTTCCTGAGGAACGTCCCCATTACAGAATCCCGCCCAGGAGAGATCGTAGAGAAAAAAATCAGGACCGGATACATCAGGTAAACAGGCCCAGACAAAGTTGTCCGTCTGCACATGATCCAGATTGGCCTTTTGCTTCAGCATCTCCAATCTTTGTCCCGGCTTTCGCAGTTGAACATTTATTGCCTGGGCTGCCGCTATGCCCTCCGGTGTGATTTCCGCCATATTGTAGACTCGTTCCGCGACGATGCGCACCGCTTCGCCGTACCCGGTGAATTGCACAGCTTCCCAGGCTTTTTTTATACGTTCAAAGCGCTCTGCTACATTTGAATGAGAGGTATCCATCATGAAAGCGATATCCTCTTCCGACGCCCCGGCTACGGCAAGGTCTGCCGGGACGTAATTTGAAAACAGATCCTGTAATACATCCGGGCCATTATTCACCCAATCTTCCTCGAACTTTAAATGTTCATGGGTATCAATTAGCGTGGTCTGGTCGATAAATTGAGATATGTCTGTGGACATTTTCTCCTCCTGACAGGGGGGTATAATTCGATTTTTGAATTATGAATTATGATTTGAAAACCTACAGGTACATCTGGGTATTTTACAGCAATTGTCAACAAATCATAATTCATGCATAAAATATCTCTGGAAAAATAAAGTGATGTATATATTATTTATTAATTATGATTTATAATTCAACAATTGTATTAATTCACTCATTACCTATTTATATTGTAACGAAATTGTATGGATATTCAAGCAGCCTTTGATCAATTTGAACGGGATGGATACTGCCTCCTTGAAGCCATTCTAGATCAAGGGCAGGCAGATGAACTAGATCAAGCAGCTCAGTCTCTGATGGCACACCAGCAGGCTTATGCGAAACTTGAAGGGGCTCTTTCTGTCCTGCCTGACCTGGTCGATCTCTGTATCCATGCCGATGTGCTTTCCATAGCGGATCGGTTTCTTGGGTCGCCTTTTTATCTCTGTAATAATGCCTGTATGATGTGGTGTCAGCCCGGCGCTCCGGGCGGTCAAATTCATGCGGACTGGCCACTTGGGGATGTACCTCAACCCTATCCCTCCTGGCCCATGTTACTTCAAACCATGTGGATGTTGACTGATTTTACAGAAGACAATGGGGGGACCCGGTTGGTTCCCGGAAGTCACAAGTCGTTACGTCCACCCAGGGCAGAAGATGTGCAACACGAAGTCCCCGTGGTTGGACCGGCTGGATCGGTGTTAATATGGCATGGCGGAATATGGCATCGAAATGGTGCCAATACTACACTGGACCGGCATCGAATGGGGGCAAATATAGCCTATATACCTCGGTTTATTCACCGACCGCGCGATGCATGGCCATTGATCAAACCATCTCTTTATCTACAATTCCCGTTGAATTTACAACGCTTGTTGGAACGCTCAGTAGAATAATGATTATACATTTGGAATGAACAAGAATACCCCCGGGGTGACTCGAACACCCGACCTACGGTTTAGGAAACCGGTGCTCTATCCTCTGAGCTACGAGGGCAGGGAAAAATGGGTTCTATTTTCAGATTCAAAAATATCATTGATTTCTGAATGTGTCAACGGTTATAATTCAGGTTGCAAATAAGGAGTTTTCATGAAAGGTGTGGTCAAATACGCCAGGGGATCCGGTCAGACAGAGGTGCGGGAGATGCCAACGCCGGATTTGAAACCGGGGCATGCAAAGATCGCCATTGAGGTAGCAGGGATATGTGGCACAGATCTGCATATTTACGCCGGTGAATATCCGTCTAATCCGCCGGTTATTATAGGTCATGAGTTTGCCGGAACCATCGTTGATATAGACGAAACTGATGAATACCAGGTAGGGGATGCGGTTACCGGTATTCCAACGACCATTGTTTGCGGTGAATGCAGATATTGTAGCGCGGGTCAGCTCAGCCTGTGTGATCAACGCCTTTCGATCGGCAGCGGTGTACATGGGACGTATACGAAGTATCTTGTCGTGCCCACCTGGTCATTACGAAAAATACCGGAGCACATCGGCATGCATAGCGGGGCTCTGAGTGAACCCCTTTGCTGTTGCGTGAAAGCTGTATCGATGCTTACAACCGTAAAAGCGGGTGATATCGTTGTGGTCACAGGGCCCGGTCCCATCGGCTTGTTGACGGCTCAGATCGCGCGCCTTGAAGGGGCCTACGTTATCTTGACGGGTACCTCCGTAGATGAGCAGCGGCTCCGGGTGGGCGCGCAATGGGCGGATCATACTGTAAATATAGAGAAAGCAAACCTGAAAGATATGGTCTATGAATTAACCGACGGATACGGCGCGGATATCATTTTCGAATGTTCCGGTTCAGCCGCTGCAACAAGGAGCGCAATAGATCTGGTCAGGAAGCAGGGCACGATCATGCAAATCGGATTACACGGCAGTCCGTTTGAGATCGACTTTTTCCCTGCAGAGCTCAAGGAAATTACGATTAAAACATCCTTTGCCGGATCGATTCAGGCCTGGGATCGAACAATGACTTTGTTACAGCAGAAAAAAATTGAACTGGCGCCTTTGATTTCGGATGTCCTCCCACTGACCGAGTGGAAGACCGCTTTTGATCGGCTGGATCGTAAAGAAGGGATGAAAATATTGTTAAAGCCTGTGGATTGAGGTAAATTGATTTATGAACCGCGCAGCGCTCGCTGGATCCCGCAGGGATCAGCAATGTTGATTTATGATTTATGATTTATGATTTATGATTTATGATTTATGATTGACCACAATAGTTGACAGGATAGAAAATAGATGACTTATTGATCCCCGACCTGATACAGGATTCCGGATGAATAGGTCGATCGTATGTTGAAACGACGAAACGGGACTCATTTATTGATCCGCAGCTTCGACGCTTCGTAGCTTCGTAGCGCCTTTGAATAGAGGAGTAAAACATGGATCTGGATTTAAAGGGTAAAATCGCAGTGGTTACCGGGTCGAGCCGGGGGATTGGGCGCTCAATTGCCCTCGGGCTTGGGGAAGAGGGATGTCACGTCAGTCTCTGTGCCCGTGGGGAAGAAGCCTTGCTTGCTACGGAAAAAGAAGTGCGCGCTTTGGACGTGGAAACACTAGCGACCTCGGCGGATTTAACTGGAGCGGAAGGAATAAATCAGGTTATACAAGCCACCCTTGACAAGTGGGGACGAATAGATATTCTCGTCAATAATGTAGGTGGGAGCAAATGGACAGCGTTTGAAGACGTATCGGATGAGGAGTGGCTGGATATATTCGATTGGAATATGTTTGCAGCTGTACGCGCCACACGGGCCGCTCTGCCATCTATGAAAGCGCAGGGTAGCGGCTCCATCATTACTATTTCCTCTATTTTTGGTCGTGAGTCCGGTGGCCCAGCCACCTATAATGCAACCAAAGCCGCTGAGATCAGCATGGGAAAAACGCTGGCGAAGGAGCTGGCTAAGACGGGCATCCGCGTGAATACTGTCGCGCCCGGTTCGGTCATCTTTCCTGGTGGCAATTGGCAAAAGCGTCTGGATGCCGATCCTGAAGGAATCAATAAATTTGTAGAGCAGGAAATCCCATGTGGCCGATTCGGTACACCTGAGGAAATAGCCAATGTGGTGGTTTTCCTGTCTTCTAACCGCGCCAGTTGGGTGACGGGCGCCTGCATCAATGTAGACGGCTGCCAGTCCCGTTCGTTAATCTAAGGATATCGACTGGAAATCATTATATATCTTCAGAAATACATGAGTGTTCCGATATAATTACGGATGTTACGCAAAGTGTATGTCCCGTACTTTGTGTTTTGTACTTTGTTAAACGTCTTTCCTAATGATGAAACCGATCCGATTTGTATTCTTTACGGTCATTATGTGTTCCGGGATCATGGTACATCCTCTATTTGCAGGGCAGCTGTACGCAGCCCGGGTTGAGATAGGTCCCATTGGAGGATATGTCCCATCTTCCAGTCGTCCAGGCCTTCAAGGCGCCCTGTTTGGTGGCGGATATATGGCGATCCGGATTTGGAAGCCTATATGGATCGTTACCGAAGTCGGTATGGTACCAACAACCTCTCGTTATGATCAAACGTTCACGGTCAATCTGTTTTTTGCCCGGGGTGCGGTTAAAATAGACCTGCCGGAAAGGCATCAGGTTCGCCCTTATTTTTTCTTAGGCGGCAGTCGTATGGAGTTCGATCCGGCGGGTCGAGTAGATGCGGAAGAAGCCCTGTGGCGTTGGAGTGTGGATGGTGGTACTGGCATCAAATACCGATTACATAACCGCCTGTCCTTTCAACTGACCGCGAGGTTCGCTGTGATCACAACCAAGGTTGTTCGATTTCCAATTGTTTCATCAGATAATACATCAAAAATGTCCATATACAGTTTTTTCAGTTCTGGTTTAGCTGTCCATTTTTAAAATAACTCTGAAACGTAATCCTGGTGTGAAGGTCTATTGATTGTTGTCTAAACAGACGAGGGATATATATGTCGCAAGATGAAATTCCGGTCAAACTGGTCTCTTCATACGAAAAAGATTTGCACTGGCTTCGCGGAAATCTCCATACCCATACGACGATGAGTGATGGGGCGCGAGAACCGGAAACGGTCATTAAGGATTATGAAGCACGGGAGTATGATTTTTTATCCCTGTCGGACCATGATGTTTTAGTAAATCCGGATGCCTATCGCTCAATTACGAAAATGACCTTGATCCCCGGGGTTGAAATCACGGCAAACGGTCCTCATATCCTCCACGTAAACCCCCAATCTATTGTATCGCCCCACGAAGACCGGCAAAAGGTTCTGGATGAAGTTGGGCTGCAACCGGAGAGTTTTGCTGTTTTAAATCATCCCAATTGGCTCGCGCCGTTGCCCGATTTACATTTCTCGGATGACCATATGAGACGATTAACGGGTCATCTCGGCATCGAAATATATAATGGCGTCATTGAACGCCTGTCGGGGAGTGCTGTGGCTACCGACCGGTGGGACCGGTTGCTGTCAAACGGTCTGCGTGTCTGGGGTTTTGGCCATGACGATTCCCATACGGCCGAGGATGTTGGCCTGTCCTGGGTTATGGTTCAAGGACCTGATTCTGATGCCGATTCGATTCTGTCCGCTTTACGAGCGGGTCGTTTTTATTCTTCTACAGGAGTAGATATAACATCCATACAGGTGAAAGAAAACAGGGTGGCCGTATATACATCAAATGCCACTCGTATTCGGTTCATAACAAAATGGGGTGTCATACAAAAATCGATTGAAAGTCAGGCCGCAGATTATATATTACCTGATGATCCGAAACAAGCGCGGGCATTGAAATATATTCGGATTGAGTGTTATGGCGGAGGCTGCGATGTGGCCTGGACGCAGCCTATCTGGATCGAATAACACTAAATATAAGTGGCAGAGGTGGAGGATATATGTCTACAAGACTCAAGCAACTTGAAGCGCTGGCCGAAAACGATCCTGATGATCCCTTTATCCAATATGCAATCGCGCTGGAATATGTCAGTAATGGCCGTCTCGAAGAAGCAGCGGAGACCCTGGAACATCTTATCGTTAAAGCGCCGAATTATTCCGCAGGATATCATCAGGCGGGGCGGGTTTATGAACAGCTCGATCGGCTCGATGATGCGCGGCGTTGTTATGAAAAAGGGGTGGTGGTTGCAGAACGGGAGGGCGATGGCAAAGACCGGGACGAGATGCAGGGCGCGCTCATGATGCTGGATTGAAACATAGTAAAGCGTGAATGGTTAAAAGGCACGTCCTTTTCTTCACATTTCACGGCTTTTAACAGGAGATTTAATAATAACCAAACAATTTTTTATCGGCCTGGCTCAGAACGTCCTGGGATGGATGTTCATCATTCTCGGTATCCTGGGACTCTTTCTGCCTTTGCTGCAAGGCATCCTGTTCATCGTCATCGGCTTGACGATCTTATCATCGCGATATGCTTTTGCGCGAAATCTATTACTTAAAGCAGAGCGGAAATATCCGAAGGAATATGCTAAAATGCAGGCGGTCCACGACCGGATTATGGCCAGTAAACTGTTATTATCTACTTCGTTGACTATTCTCGTGGGCCTGCTTGGCTTAGGTGTTTATCTGGCGATTCTGGGTATTCAGCAGCTTAACGCCATCAGTTAATATTATTCCATTCTTAAATCAATCGCCGGATCAACCGCCGGCTGTGTCGATCAAGACGATCCACATCTGGAATTTCATACCGGTTGCTGTATTCATCTGTGATTAAAATACGATTGGGCGATAATTCCACCATACTCGCTCTCAGATCTCTCATCGATATGTTGAGCTGCCCCCGGTCGGTCACTGCGACAAAAATAGCTTTCCCCCCTCTATCGTGTATCTCTTTAATTTGAGTAATCTGGGGTATAAAATATCTCCAGCTAATTTCCTCGTTGATGATTTGAGTCGAGTGGCCGTCTAAATCCGCAGGATCCATGATCATACCGAGATATTGGTCCTCCTGATCGAAGAATGCAACAAAGGCATTTTCAGCGGTAAGAGGAAAAGCCTGACGGATACGGATATCCAGGTACCGGTCGCCCGACAGGATGAGGGTAGGCGGTTGGTTTTCCTGCCGTTCAAGGCGTATGACAGCCGGATCTATAAATATCATCCTACATCCTATCCCATAACACCGACAATACTGGATACATTGGAATGCAGCTTCACAAGGCGGTAATATTCACCTTGAAGCGCCGTCAGTTCTTCGTGGGTTCCGAGTTCAACCGGGGCGCCATCCTTCAGGACAAGAAGCCGATCCGCATCCCGTAAGGTCGATAAGCGATGGGCGATAGCAAAGGTTGTTCGTCCTTGCATCAGGCGTCCGAGGGCTTCCTGTATCTTTTTTTCCGTCTCCAGATCAAGGGCGGAAGTGGGTTCGTCCAGAATTAAAATGCGCGGATCATGAAGAATAGCCCGGGCAATGGCTATACGCTGCCGCTCACCGCCAGATAGCCGCCCACCGCGTTCACCGACGTGGGTATCGTACCCATCGGTCAATTTTATCACAAACTCATGGGCATTGGCATTAATCGCCGCTTCGATGATCTTCTCTTTTGAGGCCTCCTGATTACCGAATCGAATATTATCCGCGACCGATCCCGAGAATAAAAAAGGATCTTGTTCTACATAACCGATCTGACTTCGGAGTTCGGTCAGGCTGATTTGACGGATGTCTATCCCATCAATCAGAATCTGACCCTGTTTAATATCGTAAAACCTGCAAAGAAGTTTGACGAGGGTAGACTTCCCCGCGCCGGAATGTCCGACCAGTCCGATCATCTCTCCCGGTTCTATGGTTAGATTCAAGTTCCTTAAAACCGGCTGATGGGCCACATAACCGAAGGAGACGTCCTTCAATTCAATTCGTCCCTTTATTTCCGGTAACGTGACCGGCTCCCTGGGGTCATATTCTTCCGGCGGACTGTCAATCACCTCGAATGTCCTTGTAATTGCCGTCATCATCTCAGGAATCCAGTCTGCCATCCCGGTCAGTTGTTGCACCGGTCCGTAAAACATGGCCAGATACATGAAGAAGGCCATGAGCATACCGAGCGTCATCTCGTTATTCTGAACTTGCTGTCCGCCGAACCACCAGACCAGCAATCCACCGATGGACACGAGAAACGCAAGCAAAGGGCGTACCGTTCGAGAACGGACGTGTATATTACGCTCCGCCTGGAACACCTTCTCGTTTTCCATCTGCATCTTGGCGCTCTGTTTTTCTTCCTGAGCGAAAATTTTAACGACGCGGATACCGGCCAGCGCGTCATTCACACGATCGAAAAATGTTGCCCAGCTATCTGATGACCGGCCATAGAACCAGGTCAGGTACGTTTTTATTTTTACGGAGGCGAAAATAATCGCAGGAATGGGAATCATAACGAGATAGGCCAGCTCCCAATTTAAATAAAATAACACAGCGGTCATCCCGAAAACCAGCAAACCCTGCTGGATCACCGCAGGGGCGAAGTCGATCCAGAAATAATGTATCGATTTGGCATCCCGGGCGATACGAGCCATCAATCCACCGGTCTGCTGGGCGTCATAGTATTTTATAGGCAATAACTGAAGCACATGGAATAACTCTGACCGTGCATCAAAGGCCAACCGGTCTCCGAGAACAGCCAGCATCCGCCCGCTCAGGATGGTGATACCGGTATGCAAGAAACGCGAAGCGGCCAGGACGAGAACGAGCAGGGCCAGCCAGCCGTACTGTGAAGGATCAGTCAATACTTCATCCACCATGATCATCGTCAGATAGGGTGGCAACAGATCGATGGCCGACGAAGAGATCGTCACCAGAATGGCAAGAGACAAAGATCGCTTGTGAGGTTTGCAAAAGGACCAGAGACGTTTAAATGTTCGTATGTGGGCTGCCCGGCTGGACCAGTCCGGCGCCGGTTCTTCGTGAATAGAGGTATGGTCCTCTTCTCCATGCTCTTTATCGATCAGATGCACGAGAGACTCAACCGCTTCCGACATATCCTGAGCGGAGGCATAGGAATATCGCAATACTCGCAGAAGTTGGCCCTTAACCGTAAGAATGAGTGCACTGGCGCCGATGAGTGGTTCGACCCTGATCTGAGAGATGTCCGATAACGGAACCCTGTGTAAGAGCTGCCAGAGATCTCCCGTCTTTGAAGCCGTGACCAGATAGCGGGTCGTAACCAACAGCATACTTTCCCCCAGCATCCCCTCCGGGGTCATATCTGTCGGACAGGAAAATCTGACCTTCGTATCATTTGGTAAAGCACTTCGGAGAGTATGATTTAATGCGGATGGGATAATCGATGTTAAGGGCATTTAATTGAAGAATGAAGAGGTAAGAGTGATAAGTCGGTACCCATTTTATTATGCACTGCAATCAAGCAAATTTAAGCGGCTTACAATATGATGCCCGGTGATAAGATGTCAAGGATTAGAGTCGATGATCTACAAAGAGTTCATGTATGAATTATGATTGTATAATTAAAAGAGTTGTTATTTTCAATCAATTAAAAGTAATCCCCCCTTTTTTACTCTTCACTCTTTACTTTCTTTTAACTCGGAACTCGGAACTATCTCTGGACTCTGAAATACCTCTACTGAAATAACTTCGGATGAAGCATTTGGGCCAACTGCTCCATGGCTTTAATCATACGGGGGGCGGGTCGCAAGAGCCAATCATCTGGTAAAAGGACGACGCGGCCATTTTGAATAGCCCTGATATTCTTCCAGCCCGACATGCCCTTCGCCAGAGTAATAAGCGACTGTATGCTTTTCTCTATATCCTGCGCTTCACGGACCGTGGACAGAATCACCTCCGGATTTTTTGCCACGATTTTCTCCAGGCTGTATACGCCCCAGGTGCCGGACTTTAGCTCATCGGCAATGTTTCGTCCGCCGGCCCGTTGGATAACATCCGTGGTAAATGTGCCGGGACCGGGGGTCCAGTTTTCTGTCCTCTGAGGACTCCCGACAAATACGGTAGGACACCTATCGGCCGGCAAAGCACCTAACTTTTTATTAAGAACCGAAATTCTTGATTTTATATCCAGTACCAAATCAAGGGCCTGTGTACGATATCCGGTTATTATCCCTACTGTTTTAAGGGCCTCTATGACCCCTTCGACCGTTTGAGGGTCTATAACAAACACGTTGATGCCAAGTTCCCTCAAGCTCCTAATAGGCTCATCCGGATTATCTCCGGTCGCCAGAACCAGGTCGGGCTTCAGAGCGACGATCGTTTCCACACTGAGCGTCATTAAATCCCCGACCTTCTCGATTTCTTTCACCTCAGGCGGATAGTTGCAATAATTAGTCACGCCAACGACCGCCTTGCCGGCCCCCACGGCGAAAAGCAACTCCGTATTGCTGGGTATTAAAGACACAATCCTCGTCGGGGGCTTCCGTATGGTGTGCTCATATCCGGTTATATCTGTGAGCGTGGTCCCTTCCTGGGCGACCACTTCACTGTGCGTACAAATCAAGCCTAAGGATAGTGTGAATATGGTGATAATCAGCGTTCGAATCATGAGGTCTCCGCGGTCATTCCAATTGTTGTATAATTCATAATTCATAATTTATCCACCCCGTACCACTACTGCATACCCACCCCAAACAGCCAGTACGCCCAAAAGCACGGATACGAGGACATAAAGCAGCCCTAACAATGGGCTTCCTGCCCTCATTAAAAGGAGTGTTTCGTTTCCGAAGGATGAAAAGGTAGTAAAACCACCGAAAACCCCCACGGTCAGGAAGAGCCGACTGGACGTGGACAGGAGATCCCTTTCCTGGATCAGCGAATACACGATTCCAATTAAAAAGCACCCGACGAGGTTAACAGTGAGCGTGCCGAACGGAAAGGTGGCGCCGGCATATCTGTACGCCAGGATCGACACCCCGTACCGGGCAATTGTACCGATAAACCCGCCAAGTCCTATAATCAATATTTGCAGCAATTATTATCCTTATGTCGCCCTTCCACCCTTCCATACTCCCACTCCGCCCTATTCCTTCCCAAACCACCGTTCCCACAAACTGCCGGTAGAATCAGGTAACGATTGCTGTGCAATATACAGTGTAAACGCCGTATTGCCCACCTGTTCTCCGCGCCAGGCGCTATAGCCGAATCGATTGGGCTCGAGCGCTTCGCCTTTGACCTTTGACTTCCACATTTGATTCAGAACCGTGTGCCAGACGAATAAACCACCCACCTCTTCAACCAGCATGCGTTCTGCCACCTGGTAGGCATCCATTCTTTCCTTGCGATCATTGACTATTGTACCGGCATACCCGACCTGGCGATCAAAAAAATCATTCTTCCAGGCATGGCGTCCCATAGAAAGCCATAGATTCATCAGACTGCTTGGATCGACAAAATCATACCCGAAGCGAACCAGTCCGATAGGCATATTATGGCTGTTGAGCGCATCCATGAATGTTTTGATTTCCATATTCCTCAAGACCAGATCGATACCAAGATTCTGACGGACCATCGCATGAATCGCCTCCCCGGCGTCGTGAACGGGTCGGACATCCCGTCGGATCCACATCTCTGTACGGGGGAACCCGCGACCATCCGGGTACCCGGCTTCAGCCAGCAGCTTACGGGCTAATGCCGGATCATACCCCTGAATGGGTTTGAACGCCTCCGAAGAAGAGGCTGGAAATCCCGGCGGCAGCATGGAATAGGCCGGAATGGCAAATCCCTGAAGGGCTGATCTACAGATGGCTTCCCGGTCGATGGCATGACTGAAGGCCTGTCGTACTTTTAAATTATCGAACGGAGGTCGAAAGGTATTCATGGTCAGGTAATAGGTGTCGAAATCGGTAAAGGCGTGTAATTCATTTTTCAGATTGAGATCGGTCTTAATTCGGGCGAGTTCCGCCTGATTGGTAATACGCACGTGATCCACCTCGTTCGCCTCGTAGGAGGCCAGCATCGGCGGTGGGGTGGTTTCGGTATATAATTTTCCAATCAGGGTTTCCAGATAGGGTTTGGCCGGACCGTGATAATGAGGGTTCGCTTTCATCACCACCCGATCTGCTTTTGTCCATTCCGCCAGGTAGAACGGACCGCTGGCAATCGAGGTTTTCGCGTCTGTAGACCATGCATCGCCATATTTTTCGATGGCCTGCCGGGGAGAAACCCAGCTGTCGACCAGCAGATCCGGCAGATAGGCGCATCGCTCTTCTGTAGCGATAGCCAGCGTATAATCATCTAAGGCATGAACTCCTAGTGAGTCCAGGGGCAACCGACCGCCAACCACCTCGCCCCAGTTTTTTATCGGACGATAATACCATTCGGCGTCATACGCATTTTTCGGATCGGCGCCGCGGCGGAGGGTGTAGACATAATCGTGCGCGGTGAGCGGACGACCGTCACTAAACTGCATACCCTGTCGGATCGCAAAATACCACGTCAATCCATCCTCACTCGGCCACCACCGCTCCGCTGCCGCCGGTAACAGGTTGAACGCTTTATCCAAACGGATGAGCGGCTCCTGTATTATACGCATACCATAGGTGCCTTTATAGATAGTTCGGAACCACTCCATATAGGTATGGTCCAGTTGAAACGTGCGGACCGATTGCGCTGACGGCGCCGCAGCGTCCGCCGGCAACACAACCCCAATGGAATTTACATAGGGCGACCCAGCCTGTTGCCCGTCAGCCGACATCAAAACAGGCCAAATAGAGGCGATACCGATCAAGATGAGCAGGATGAGAGAACGATGTTTTTTCATGATTTTTTGATTGGTTGATTGGTTGATTGTCTTATTTGTGATTTTGATCTTTCAATCAACAAATCAGACAATCAACCAATCACCATTTTTCACTCCCACTCCACATCCATCACCCAGATATCGCCGAAATCTTCTTCCCAGGTGAAATACAGGTACTTCCCGTCTGTTGCCAGTGACATACGCCCAAGATTTCCATGAGGCTTTCCCTTGAAATTCGTCATCGCTCTTGCTTTTCGATTATTGACCGATAATGACCAGATGGGCGTATCCGTTAGTACATTCATGATCGATGGCGCCTTTTTTGTAATCGTAGTCCGGGTTAAAATTAATCTGTCTGAACAGTTTGAGTGTGTCTATCTGCTTTCTTTTATGTATAAATTAGCGTAAGGCCTGATTGACGGTAGCTTTCTTATTTTTCAGTCCTCCGGCTTTTTGAGCCTCAGATAACAAAATTTCGTCAATGGCAAGATTGGTTGGCATCGTAATTCTCCTTTACACAGGAATCTACACAATAGTGATGTGTAATATCAAGGAGTATTAGGAGCCAACATCAAACGTTTAAGTATATCACCACGGCATCGTTCTTCCATTAAAAACCTTTTCAATCCAACTGCAGTATCTTATACTCCTACCCAATTCTATCAATCAATACGATATCTCCATTAACAGAACTCCGCCATGAGGTAGACATGAATCGCCCACCGGAAGATTATGTTGTCGTTCATGAAGATCGTTTGTTGTCGTTAACTGTTACCTGTTTCGAAAAGGTCGGGCTGTCTCCCGATCATGCTCAGCTCATCAGCCGTTTGTTAGTCAACTCCGACTTGCGGGGCGTCCGAAGCCACGGCGTGCGGGCAGCTAGCGGGTATACGCGTTCGTTTGCAGAAGGCCATTGCAATAGCCGACCGGCATTAAAAGTCATCTCCGAATCCCCTACCGCCGTCGTGATTGACGGAGACGGCACCCTCGGATATTGGCCGATGGTCGAAGCGACCAGGCATGCGATAACAAAAGCGAAAGAAGTCGGTATGGGCATGGGGCTTGTCCGGCATATCGGTCATTACGGCTCTGCCGGGCATTATACCCGGATGTGCATGGAAGAAGACTGCATCGGGTTTTCCGTGCAGGGCTATCGCGGTCAGGGCAATGCCCGGGAACAGGAGACCAAACCCCAAATCGGCTACTTCGGCAATCCCCCGCTCTGTTTTGCCATACCGGCAGGTGATGAACCACCGGTCGTGCTGGATGTAGCGACGCGTATTCTGGCGGACTATCAGCAATCCCCCGAGTTCGATGATCTGCTGACGCGTATCCCCGCGGCTTTTTTCAAGAGTATCGGTTATGGCGCGGTGGCGTCGCTGCTGGGCGGTGCGCTGGCCGGGGCGTCCCTACCGGAAGCGGATGAAATACAGGCCCGCTGGTCCGGTGCGCGACATGGCGGCATGGTTATGGCGATTCATATAGATACCGTTGTTCCAGGTCAATCATTTCGCAAGGAAGTGGATCGCTTTGTAAAGGATATCCGCGAATCCTGGGCGCCTCTGCCGGGTTACGAAGAGACCCTGTTGCCGGGCGCGATCGAAGAAAAAAATATGAAACACCATCGCGTAAATGGCATCCGTTTCGGGGAAATGGAACAGGCGTCGGTGCGTGATATGTGTGAACGGCTGGATGAGCCGGTGCCGTGGAATGAGTGATACAATTTCGGATTTCGGATTTCGGATTGGGAGGATATTTCGTGAGAGTCTGTGTTGTGGGTGGGACGGGAAATATTAGTACGAGTTTTGTGAAACTGCTGATGGATATCGGGCATGAGGTGACGTGTTTTAACAGGGGGGAGAGTGGGGATGTGCCGGATGGGGCGCGGGTGATTCATGGGGATCGGCAGGATGTAGACGGTTTCGTGCAGACCATGCAGGCCGAGCGATTTGATGCGGCGATAGATATGATCTGTTTTAACAGGACGGATGCGGAAAATAGTGTTCGGGCGTTTAGGGGGGTGGGGCATTTTATTCAGTGTTCCACCGTGTGTACGTATGGGGTTGATTATGACTGGTTGCCTGTTTCGGAAGATCATCCACTCAGACCGACTAGCGATTATGGTCGGAACAAGGTAGAAGCAGACCGGGTTTATCTGGAAGCGTATCATCGGGATGGTTTCCCGGTCACGATCATCAAACCCTCCACAACCTTCGGACCGAAGATGGGCTTGCTTCGTCAGATCGCCTGGGATTTCAGTTGGATTGATCGGATTCGTAAAGGGAAACCATTGGTGGTATGCGGCGACGGTAAGGCGTTACATTCATTTTTACATGTGGATGATGCGGCGTTGTGCTTTGCTCATGTGGTGGGTAAGACGCATTGTATCGGCCAGACGTATAATATGGTAAAACGAGGGTTCACCTCGTGGGAAGATCACCATAAAACCGCCATGCAGGTTATTGGTCGGGATGTGGATCTTGTCGGGGTGCCGTTAAATGATTTAATGGCTGCCGGGGTGCCACGCGTCGATATTTGCCGGGATATTTTTGTTCATAACACCATATATAGCGCCGATCGGCTATTCCGCGATCTGCCTGAATTTCAGCCTCGGTTGACGCTGGAAGAGGGCATGGCGCAGGTTATTGAGGCGATGGATGATAATGGTCAAATTACCAATTCAGATGAATCGGATTGGGAAGACCGGCTGATTGAAGCGCAACGTTCGGTGGGTAATGTATCCATCCCGTAATCGCACGGCGTGCGGTGGTATGCGTTTAGGAGTGTCGTAGATGGGACCGGACATAGCCTTTTGTTCAGACCAGATGGGATGGTTTCGGTGCTTTACACAGAGGACGACACCCTATACCTATTCGTCTCTTCTAACCTTTTTGATCAGCTCACGAAGATTTCCGGCCATCGACTGATCATACTGTTTAAGTTGATAGGCTAATTTTCCCGCCTGATCGACATCACCGGATTCAAGATATCTTATGGCCAGATCGTAGATGGCTTTATGATTGGCAGGATCCTGTTCAAGCGTCTTTAAATACCGATCCATGGCCTCCGGATCATCTGTAATACCATCTTGAAGGACGCCCTGGGGCGAGGAGAGGTACGCGGGCAGATCAGATTCTAACTGTTTTAACAGGTCTATCATCGTGGAGTCGGGTACATTGGACAGATCCAATAGTTTTGACTGGTTTCCATGAGATGTGGAGGGGGTTCCGGTTTGGGGCATAAGATCGTTTAACGCATCCAGTGATTTTCCCACGGTGCTCAGGTTACGCAGTGTTTCTTTTGATTCCTGCAACCGATCGGGGTCGCCTGGTGACGAAGGAACAGAAGAGCCTGCTCCCGTTTCAGACGGCAGTGCCCCCAGATCTTCAAGCATCTGTTCACGGTCTCGTTCTTCGGCATTGAGTAAATAGATCCTGAGCGGTATACCAAAGGCCACGAGGAGGACGGCAAGACCGACGATATAATTAAGTGTTTTAATCATAATTTTATTAACGTACACCTTTTAAAATTCGCTTGATCAGGTCGTATGGCTGTCATCCCCGCAAGCTTTAACCGGGAACCGAGAAGCGCTCGAAGTCGCCCTGCAGGCGAACTTCCATCCATGGCAGGGTTAGCCAAATGGATGCCCGATTAAGGCCTTCGGGCATGACAAAATCACCTCAATAAACAT